>NZ_JBBYHS010000019.1:0-104893 GCF_038290035.1 Flavobacterium calami | reverse complement strand
TACGAGCTTTTTGCGTCCTGAAGTCACTTTGAATTCGCTTTTCTCTTCCAACTCGCTCACAAAAGCCGAAGCATCTTCTAAAACTTCTTTTTCCAGCAAAGAATCCATACTCGCATTGGCTTTTATAAAGGCCGAGTCTACCGCCTGACGTTTTCCTTGAACCATGCCTTTCGCTACACAAAGCGACAATATTTTCCTGAAAAGTTCCAGAAAAACTTCTTCTCCGTACAACTGGCGGGTTCTGCTGATGGTACTGTGCCAAGGCAAAGTCTCGTCAATGTCATAACGGATAAACAATCGTACATCCAGACAATTGGAACAATATTCGATCAATTTGCGGTCCGAATTAATATTGTTCAGATAACCCACCAGGCAGATTTTGAAGAAAACCACCGGGTCAATACTCTCCTGACCTTCTGCTCCGTAATAGGGTGACGTGGCTTTGTATAAAAAATGAAAATCGATGGATTTGTCGAGTAATCTGTAAAAATTATCTTCTGCAATCAGATCCTGAAGTTGTACCTGATACAATATTTTTGGGCTGAGTTCCTTTCTTCCTTGCATACTTAAAAATACCAAAAATCATATTTTTAAACAACGTTTTTTATATATTTGAACAGTTGTGCAACAAGCACACACGCTACAAGCAATTTGGGTTTTAGGCTTAATTTTAAGTTAGTCTTGTGTCGGATAAATTTATGTTTATCCGAAGATTTGGCTTCCTTAATCCCAAACTGCTTGTAGCGCCGGAACGTTAGCAACCATAAAAAAATGGAAGATAAACCTGAGTATATAGAATTTTCTATTGGGAACGAAGTAAAATTCAATGACATGAAAAATGTTTATGAATTAATTGCTCAAGCTAAAAATTCTGGGCAGCCAAAACCTGAAGGATACTGGCTGAAAGTCTTTCCTGAATATTCATTAAAGCATTTTTACTTTCTTGATAGTGACATTAAGCCAGAATTTGTTACCGCTAAGAGGGATAATAATAATTGGCATTTTGCTGCAATGATTAATCTGCTACAGACCGATTTAGAAGTTGAACTAATTGAATGTAAAAGAATTGGAAATAAAGGACGAATCGAATTTTCAGCATATTCATATCCTTATGGTGGAATTACCGGATTGACCATGTTTCTTAACTCCTTTGATTGCAAAGCCTTTGAGATTGATGAAGGTGGAGGTGTATATTCAGTGCATTGGAATTCAGATTGTGATTTCAAATTGAATGAAATCGTTACACCTGTTAATAGCAGCTTGCCAAAATCGGGGCGGATTTGGTGGCAGAAACTTTTCGGTGTCAATAAACTTTAAATAATTATAGCTTGACAAGTGGTAATTTGAAAGGGCGCCTTGGCATTATTAGTACTCCCTTCATTAATGACAATCAGGTCATTCAATGACAATCAGGATTCCCCTGTACAAACAAACTCATATTCGATGGAGAAACATACGGAATTCCTAATCCTAAACCTCTTAGGATAAACAAAACCCCCTCTGGTACTCGTTTGCAACGAGTGCTTACATAAATTAAAAAGATAAATTGTAGCATTTGTAATGCGGTTATTAAAACAAAAGTTCATTATAAATTTGTAGGGAATTGATGTAAACAGCCGCGTTGCAAACGCTTTATTTAGTTTCTATAAGTAAACAGGTACTCGTTACAAACGAGCACCAGATTGAGAAATTTAACAAAGCATCTCAAGAAACCTCTTAACTATTTTGTACTTTTGAATATTAAAATTTCAGACTATGAAACTTGAATTAAACATACAGAACAAAAAATTGGAATTAATACAATGGCTTTCTACACTGGAGGATTCAACGATTATAGAAAAAATTATTGCTTTGAGAAATAATGAATCCAAAGATTGGTGGGATTCTATTTCGGAGACTGAAAAAGAATCTATCGAGAAGGGTCTGAATGATGCTAATTCCGGAAAATTAAATTCTCATTCAAGCGCAAGAAAGCTATATGAAAAATGGCTATAAAATACTTTGGACAGACTTTGCTCTAAAGGAATTAGAAAAAACAATTGAATACTTAGAAGAGAACTGGACCGAGAAAGAATTACATCAACTCGCTATTAAAATTGAGGAAACATTAAGTTTCATTTCAGAAAATCCAAATTTATTCCAAATCTCTGATGTCAAAAAAAGTATTCGCAGGGTTATAATATTAAATCATAATACACTTTATTATAGATTTCAGAATAATCAAGTTGAAATAATCTCATTTTTTTCTAATAGACAAAGCCCTAAGAAAAGAAGGTTGAAATAACCTTAACCCAGAAACAAGTAACTGTGGAACAAATTCATATAAATTCAACATTTGCCTAATGACAATCAGGATTCCCCTGTACAAACAAACTCATATTAGATGGAGAAACATACGGAATTCCTAATCCTAAACCTCTTAGGATAAACAAAATTCCAATCACAACAGCTACATAAGGAATTGCTTTTTGAATTTTATTTCGAAAGGGCAATTTTAGTAAAGAATGAAGGTAAACCACAATTGTCATTAAAGGCATAGTTCCCAATCCGAACAAAAGCATGTATAAAATGCCAAAAGAAGCACTTTGCATCGCTATGGCTCCAAATAAAGCCACATAGACCATTCCGCAGGGCAGGAAACCGTTTAATAAACCAATTGTGAAAAGAGATTTGTAGCTTTTCTTTTTAAACTGGCTTCCTAAAGTCGATTTTATATTTGAAATAATTTTATAAACTGGTTTTGAGAAATTGTATTTTGAAAAGATTCTTTCCGGAATCAAAACTGCAGCAATCATGGCCAGTCCAATAAAAATGGACATGCTCTGTTGTAATCCGGCCAGGAAAAAGCCTCTTCCCAATAATCCGAAAATAAGTCCGATGGTGGCGTAAGCAGTTAATCTGCCTAAGTGATAGGTAATGATTTGCGTTACTTTTTTAGCTTCATTCTGATGATCTACAGGAAGCATCATAGCAATTGGACCACACATCCCAACGCAATGCAAACTGCTGATAAGTCCTAATATGAAAGCGGAATAGAGCATTTATTTTTTATTTTTTGCCACAGATTTAACAATTAAAATGTTTTTTAAAATCTGCTGAATCTGCCAAATCTGCGTGAAAATTTTGGCACGCAGATTTTGCAGATTTTGCAGATTCAAAAACTAAAAACAACTTCCGTTTTGACCTGCTTATCTTTTTAATTAACATAAATCACTTCTTTCGAAAGGTATTTTTTGCCTTCGTACTGCCATTCCATATTGACATCCCAGCGTCCTTTTACCAATTTCTTTTGCGGAATAAGCAAAGATGAATTAGTCAGGACAATCTGAGTATTAAAATCAAACTTTTTGTTTGAAGGGCGATACAGCAAAACGTTTCCTTTTAGTTTATCATTTTCAAAAGTGTCAGGGAAAGTGATTTTTACTCCGTCTTCCACATACTTAATTGAAGGTTTATACTGTAAATCATGTGCATTCTGAATCCGAGCCATTTCTTCCTGAAAATGCGAATCGTGTTTGTAATATTCTTCTACAACCAAATCGTTGTCGTATTTACTGTTTGACTGCACTTCAAAAACAAAATATAATATGAATGTCATAAACAATCCGAATGCAATAACAATTCCTGTTCCCCAATTGATTTTCATATTTGTAGATTTTTTAATTAAAACTTCTCGGCCCTAAAAAGTTGGTAGTAGTAGTTTCCAGCAATTCATTACCGTTGTACACACCAATTTTAACTTTGGTTTTATCGCTTTCCAAAAGGACTTCATTGATTTCTATGAATAATGTTCCCTGCGAAATTCCTTCTTTTGCTACTTTAAAATGCTGTTCTCCAACTTTACTGATTTCACCTTTCTGATCAATTAGCTCAAAATGAATATCGCTGTAATCTTTCATTGTTTTGTTTACGATTTTATAGGTGTAAACATTACTGATTTTATCGCCTTTATGCTGGAAAAGCTGTCCCGGGAGACGTAAAATAATGGCTTCGACATTGGTTCTTAAAAATAACATTCCGACAAAAACACTCAACAAAATGAATAAGACTGCCGTATATCCTTTCATTCGGGCTGTGAATTTAAAAGGCTCTTTTTTCTCTATTTCATCTTCAGACGCATATCGAATCAATCCTTTTGGCAGACCTACTGAATCCATTATCGAATCGCATTCATCGATACAGGCGGTACAATTGGTACATTCTAACTGCGTTCCGTTTCGAATGTCGATTCCCATCGGGCAAACATACACACATTGATGGCAATCGATACAATCGCCTTTTCCGGTTAAAGCCCTGTCTTCTTTTTTATTGAATTTGGCACGACCTTCCTTTTTTTCACCGCGAACAAAATCATAGGCTACATTTATCGATTTATTATCTAAAAGTACCCCCTGCAATCTGCCGTAAGGACAGGCAATAATACAAACCTGCTCGCGAAACCATACAAAAACAAAATAGAAAACACCTGTAAAAATCAACAGTGCCGTAAAATTACCTGCTTGTTCAATCGGTCCCTGCTCTATCATTAAAAACAAAGTATCACTGCCCACTAAATAGGCCAGAAAAACATTGGCAATTCCGAAAGAAATCAGGAAGAAAACAAACCATTTTGTGAGCCTTTTTCGGATTTTCTCCGCATTCCATTCCTGCCTTGCCAAGCGTGATTGCGCGCCACGGTCACCGTCAATCCAATATTCGATCCGGCGAAAAACCATTTCGAGAAATATAGTTTGAGGACAAATCCATCCGCAAAATATCCTTCCGAAAACAACGGTAAACAGAATGATAAACACAACACCAACGATCATTGAAATCACAAAAAGATAAAAATCCTGCGGCCAGAAAGGGAAACCAAAAATATTAAAACGACGTTCCATAATATTGAACATCATAAATTGGTTTCCGTTGACTTTTATAAACGGATTTGCAATCAGTATCCCCAATAAAACATAACTGACTATTTTGCGATACTCATAAAACTTACCAGACGGTTTTTTAGGGAAAATAAACTTTCGTTTTCCGCCTTCATCAATAGTTCCGATGGTATCTCTAAAAGCTTCGTCTGGTAAATTTGACATGGTAATTATTTTTTAACTGCTGTACTATCTGTTGTTTTATTGGCTGGGGCATCATTTTTTGGAGCACTTTCATCTACCCAAATTTCTCCTTCAGCTTCTTTGGCGTCTTTTGGATTACTTCCCTGTAAAGACAAAATGTAACTTGCTACTTTTTGAATTTCTTTTGGTTTCATCCCGTTCGTTTTCCAGGAAACCATTCCTTTTCCGTCACGTCCTCCATTGGTTATCGTGTGGAAGATTTCCTTAATTCCGCCACCTAAAATCCAATGATTATCTGTTAAGTTCGGTCCAATTTGTCCACCTCCGTCTGCTCTGTGACAGGCTGCGCAATTCGTCATGAAAATTTCTTTTCCGGCAGCTAAACTTGGTTCATCAGTAAGTAAAACCACTGTTTTTTCATCCATCAGATCCGGAGCTGTTTTCAGGTATTCTTCTACCTCAATTTTTGCCTGAGCCATTTCTTTCTTCAATTCCATTTCCTGATTGTCTCCGCCAAAAACATCAAAATAAAAGACATAAGCAACACCAAAAACAATACAGATATAGAATAAATATACCCACCATGGCGGTAAATTGTTATCCAATTCTTTGATTCCGTCATAATCATGATCCATCAACAGGTCACCTTCTTTTTCAATTGGTTCTGTTTTGGTAAGCTTGTGCATCAGGTTTTTAAACCAGGTACTTTCCTTTAAACTCAGACTTTCTTCGTATGCCAGTTTTTCTTTTTCTTCAGGAGATAATAATTGATACATCACCCTATTGACGGCACTAAGTGTAATTTCGATAGCAATCAGAATAAACAAAAAGACAAACAAAAAGACAGAAACCATCGGGTATTTGATAAAAGCAGGTTTGTCGCCTGAGTCAATAAAATACTCCATTAAAGCAAATCCGAAGAAGAAAATCAACGGTACTCTTACATATACTGGAAAAAACTTTTTCATTTTAGCTATCTTTTGAAATTATACCTTGTCCTTCATTTAAAGGAATCTCACTCATTTCCTTAATTTTATCTTTTGTGTATGAAAACACCCAAAAACCTAACCCCACAAAAAAGATGAAGAAAATCAGGAGGGAAAGAATCGGGTAAATTTCTATACCCGATATCGTTTCCATATTGTGTTTTATCTGTTCAAACATAATGCTGTTATTTTGAAGTTTCTTTTACTTTAATATCAGTTCCGAGTCTTTGTATGTAAGCGATTAATGCTACAATTTCCCTTTCGTTCATCGGAACAAATTTTTCCCCTTTTGCTGCTGCTCTCTTTTTGCTTTCCTCATAACTTTTCACATAATCAGGATCGTTTTCTAAGCTTTTTTCAATAGTAAGAGCCTGATTTCTCAAGGTTTTCTGCGCATTGGCAACTTCTGCCTCTGAATAAGGAACACCTAACGACTGCATTGCCTTCATTTTCTTTTCAAGCAATGAAATATCCAGTGGTTTATTATCAAACAACCATTTATAACCCGGCATAATAGATCCTGCTGATGTACTTTGCGGATTCCACATGTGATTAAAGTGCCAGTTGTCATTGTACTTTCCTCCTACTCGCTGCAAATCAGGACCTGTACGTTTTGACCCCCACAAAAATGGATGATCGTATACAAACTCTCCTGCTTTGGCCTGAGACCCATAACGCTCTACTTCGCTTCTAAACGGACGAACCGATTGTGAGTGACAGCCCACACAGCCTTCACGAATGTACAAATCACGTCCCTCCAATTCTAACGGCGTGTATGGTTTTACACTTGAAATGGTTGGAATATTCGATTTCACCATAATCGTTGGAACAATCTGAATAATACCTCCAATTAAAATAGCAATTGTAGCCAAAATTGATAATTGGATCGGTTTTCTCTCCAACCATGAATGAAATTTTTCACCGCTAATTCTGCCGCTTTTAATTGTCTGCAATGCAGGAGCCTGAGCCAACTCGTCTTCTACCGGTTCACCAGCTCTGACAGTCATGATGATATTATAAACTAATGTCAACATTCCGATAAGGTATAAACTACCTCCGATAGCTCTCATCCAATACATTGGCATAATGGCCGTAACGGTTTCAAGGAAGTTTCCATAAGTCAAAGTACCATCAGGATTAAATTGTTTCCACATCGACGCTTGTTGAAAACCTGCCACATACATTGGTAAAGCGTATAATATGATTCCTAAAGTTCCAATCCAGAAATGAAAATTGGCTAATTTGGTTGAGAATAATGTGCTTTTTGTCATTCGAGGAATCAGCCAGTAAATGATACCAAAAGACATGAATCCGTTCCAGGCCAAAGCTCCTACGTGTACGTGTGCTACGATCCAGTCTGTATAATGTGCAATAGCGTTTACGTTTTTAAAAGAAAGCATTGGACCTTCAAAAGTCGCCATTCCGTAACCTGTAATCGCTACCACAAAGAATTTCAACACCGGTTCTACACGCACTTTATCCCATGCTCCTCTTAAGGTCAACAATCCGTTGATCATACCTCCCCAGGACGGCGCTATCAGCATAACTGAAAATGCTACACCTAAATTCTGTGCCCAGTTTGGCAAAGCAGAATATAATAAGTGGTGTGGTCCGGCCCAGATATAAATAAAGATTAAAGACCAAAAGTGAATAATCGATAATCGATAAGAATAAACTGGTCGGTTGGCCACTTTAGGAATAAAGTAATACATCAATCCTAAGAATGGAGTCGTTAAGAAAAATGCCACCGCATTATGTCCGTACCACCATTGTACCAGGGCATCCTGAACACCTGCGTAAACAGAATAACTTTTTAATCCTGAAACCGGAATTTCGATGTTATTAAAAATATGCAAAACCGCCACCGTAACAAATGTCGCAATGTAAAACCAGATAGCCACATACAAATGACGCTCTCTTCTTCGCAGCATTGTACCTATCATATTGATTCCCATTACTACCCAGATTAATGCAATGGCAATATCAATAGGCCATTCTAATTCTGCATACTCTTTTGAGGAAGTATATCCTAACGGTAATGTAATGGCTGCGGCGACAATAATAAGCTGCCATCCCCAGAAATGAAGGTTACTCAAAAAGTCACTGAACATTCTGGCTTTCAGCAATCTTTGCAGCGAATAATACATTCCCGCGAAAAAAGCATTCCCTACAAAGGCAAAAATTACCGCATTGGTATGCAAAGGTCTCAAACGGCCGTAACTAAGCCACGAAATCCCATCGGTCATGTTGGGAAAAAGGTACATAACCGCCAGGGTCAGTCCCACTAACATACCTACCACTCCAAAAAGAATGGTGGCATAAATGAATTTTTTTACGATTTTGTTGTCGTAGTAAAATTGTTCCATTTCCATAATTAAACTTGTTTTTCTTCTGTTGGTGAATTATTATTTTGAGAGGTAATTTTGGTTTCATCATCGAAGAGGATTCTGACCGAGGGTGTATAATCGTCGTCGTACTGTCCGGATTTAACAGCAACTATAAAAGCGATAAAGAAGCAGATTGCGACGAAAATACTGACTGAAATTAATAGATAAATGACACTCATACCTTAAATTTATATTATCAAAATTACTCGGTTGCAACCTATTAAAACATGATATTTATCATAGTCAAAGACTTATGTTAAATTTATAAAAAAATTACCATAAAACTTACATAAAATTATTTTAAATCACTGCTACTAAAATAGTTAGACATAATTGTAACAAAACTCACAATTGTTATTGTACTCAATGGCATAATGATCGCAGCGACCAGCGGAAGTAAATTGCCAGTAACAGCAAATGCAAGCCCAACAACATTATAAAGGAGCGATAAACCAAAACTCATTTTGATAATTGAAATTGCCTTATGAGAAAGTTTCAAAAAGTAATTTAAACGAGAAAAATCTGTTGCGTCTAAAATTGCGTCACAAGCTGGAGAAAAGACATTGACATTTTCAGAAATTGAAACCCCAACGTTGCTTTGTGCAAGCGCACCGGCATCATTTAAACCATCGCCAACCATCATTACATTTTGTCCTTTTTCCTGTAGCTTTTTTATAAATTCCAGTTTCTGTTCTGGTTTCTGATTAAAGACAAGTTCTGTCCCTTTCGGCAGAATGGCTTCCAGATTGGCTCTTTCCCCATCATTGTCTCCGGAAAGCACTTTTATTTCGTAGTTTTTATTCAGCGTGTTAAATAACGTAGCAAGACCATCTCTGTACTGATTTTGAAAACTAAAACGGCCAAAATAAACGTTATCAATCTTAATATGAAGCGCAGTTTTTTCTATCTCCTCAGTATAATTAGTTTCAATAAAAGATCCCGAACCAATTTTGATCGTTTTATTTTCAAAAGAAGCCAAAATACCTTTTCCGGTAATTTCTTCAAATTCATCAATTTTGATTCTCTTCACTTCAGGTAGAAAATCATATAACATACGGCTTAAAGGATGATTTGATGCCCGAAGTACATTTTTAATGAGTACATAATCTTCATCAGAAAGCATACTTCCTTCATAAACGATATTCGATTTTTTATTGGTCGTAATCGTTCCCGTTTTATCGAAAACTATGGTATCTACTTTTGCCAGCTGCTCAATCACCAAAGCATTTTTAAGATACATTTTTTGTTTCCCCATTATTCTGAGAATGTTACCAAAAGTAAACGGTGCCGTAAGCGCCAATGCACAAGGACAGGCAACGATTAAAACTGCTGTAAAAACATTAAAAGCGGTATTGGCATCAATAAATATCCAGTAACCAAAACCAGCAAATGCAATAAGCAGCAAGATTGGGGTGAAATACCGGCTTATTGCATCTGTTATGGTTTTGTGTTTTTGATCTACTTTTTTCTGAAAAATTTCATTACTCCAAAGCTGCGTTAAGTAACTTTGTGAAACTGAATGCAAAACTTCCATTTCGATTACTTTCCCAATCTGTTTTCCTCCTGCAAATACTTTGTCTCCTGATTTTTTAGTAATCGGAACAGCTTCTCCGGTAACAAAACTATAGTCAATTTCGGCTTTTTCGCTAATCAGAATTCCATCTACCGGAATTAATTCCTGATTTCGAATTAATAATCTGTCTCCTTTTAAAACATCATAAATCGGTACACTTTCTTCAGATGTATTCAAATTAACTTTAGTAACTGCGATAGGGAAATACGATTTAAAATCCCTTTCGAAACTCAGGAAACTATAGGTTTTGGTCTGAAACATTTTTCCGAGCAGCATGAAGAAAACCAAACTCGCCAGGCTATCAAAAAAACCAGGACCATGATCCATAAGCATGTCATAAGTACTTCGAATAAACATTACGATAATTCCCAAAGCGATTGGGATATCAATATTCAGCATCTTCGTTTTGATACTGTGATAAGCCGAAATATAATAACCACTGGCTGAATAAAGAAAACTTGGCAATGCCAAAAGAAAAATTAAAAGTCTGAAAAACGGTTTGTAACTATCTAACCAAAATTCCTTCAGTTCAAAATATTCCGGAAACGACAATAACATGATGTTTCCAAAACAGAAAAAAGCAACCCCTAATTTATAAGTCAGACTTCGGTCTACTTTTGTTTTTCCCGTTTCATAATTTTCTAAACTTATATAAGGTTCATAACCAATTGACCCCAGTAAATACACAATTGATTTGAGGGAAACCGTTTCGGAATTAAAAGTAATACGAACTTTTTTCTCCGGAAAATTAACCTGAGAAGCACTTATTCCGGGTTGTAAACGATTAAGATTCTCAAGAATCCAGATACATGAACTGCAATGAATATGCGGAATATTTAAAGAAACAATTGAAGTATTTCCTTCCTGAAATTCTAAAACTTTTGAAAGAATGGCTTCATTGTCCAAAAAATCATATTTGCCCTGAATGTCCTGAGGAGTAGTTCCCGGGGCTTTTTCAAAATCATAATAGCAGGTCAAATCATTAAGACTAAAAATTTCGTAAACGGTTTTACAGCCGGCACAACAAAACTTTTTTTCATCAAAATTGATTACTTCATTTTTAGGAATTGTAAGTCCACAATGAAAACAACTCTGCTCACTCATAATTTGTTTCTTTTTTAATGTAACAAATATTCAAAATAATAAGCCACTATAAATATGACATTTATCATATGAAAATGAAATAGGATTTTAAATTTAAGAAAATAAAACAGCTAAATTACTACAACTGATTTTCCAGATGTTTTTTCGAAATATTTTAACCTAACAAAGCGATTATTGGTTAATTTTGCAGCAAATACTTTTGCTATGAATAAATGTGACCAATGTATCGTACGCCAGCTTTCTTCTTTAAAAGCCCTTAATAAAGAAGAAGTTATAAAATTAGCAAATAGTAAAACTACTCACAAAATAAAAAAAGGAGAAGCTATTTTTGAGGAAGGAGAAGTTACCAATGGTGTTTTTTGTGTAAAAGACGGTATCGGAAAACTTTCCAAATTAAGCTCCAATGGAAAAGACCAGATTATAAAACTGGTAAAATCGGGAGAACTTTTAGGACAGCGCTCCATGATTAGCAATGAACCTGCAAATTTATCGGCAAAAGCAATTGCAGATATGGAAGTTTGTTTTATTCCAAAATCTGAAATCATAAACTTCTTTAATAATAACAATCAGTTTTCATTAAATCTGATGCAATCAGTTTGTGAAGATTTGAAAGAATCTGAAAACGATAAAATTGCACTGGTACAAAAAACCGTAAAGCAAAGACTTGCAGAAACTTTACTGCATTTGCACGAAGAATTTGGCGAAAACACAGATAAAACACTGAAAGTTCAGCTCACCAGAGAAGAGCTGGCCGGTATGATCGGTACAGCCACAGAAAGCTGTATTCGCTTACTATCTGATTTTAACAAACTGGAATTAATAGAGTTAGTAGGTAAAAAAATCGTACTTAAAAACGTAAAAGCCTTAAAAAAAATGGCGGAACAATTATAGTTTTTTGGCTTCGTTCCAAAACACATCCATTTCTGCCAGGGTCATATCCATTAACGGTTTTCCTAATTCATTTGCTTTATTTTCTAAATACTGAAAGCGTTTAATGAATTTTTTATTGGTACGCTCTAAAGCATCTTCAGGATTCACATTTAAGAATCTTGCATAATTTATCATCGAGAATAAAACATCTCCAAATTCGGCTTCAATTTTATCCTGATCGCCTGATTTAATTTCGTCCTGAAGTTCCTCAAGTTCTTCCTGTACTTTATCCCAAACCTGATGTGGTTCTTCCCAGTCAAAACCAACTCCCTTTACTTTGTCCTGAATTCGGCTTGCTTTTACCAACGCAGGCAAACTTCTAGGAACCCCTTCCAAAACCGATTTTTTACCTTCTTTAAGTTTTAATTTTTCCCAGTTTTGTTTGACTTCCTCTTCATCTTTCACAACAGTATCACTATAAATGTGAGGATGACGGTGAATTAGTTTCTCACAGATTTCATTACACACATCGGCTATATCAAAATCATTTGTTTCTGAACCTATTTTGGCATAAAAGACAATATGAAGTAATAAATCACCAAGTTCTTTTTTAATTTCACTTAAATCATTATCTAAAATAGCATCTCCTAATTCGTAAGTTTCTTCTATAGTCAGATGCCTCAATGTCTGCAAAGTTTGTTTTTTATCCCAAGGGCATTGCTCACGAAGCTCATCCATGATAATTAATAATCTTTCGAAAGCTTTAAGCTGAAGTTCTTTGCTCATTTTGTAATGTTTTTTTGTGATAATGGAATACTGTAAAAGTAAAAAATCCTGCCAAGAATGTCTTAACAGGATTAATATATTTTGGAAGTAAAAATTACTATTCTTCTTTTTTAACTTTTGCTTTTTTTGCAGGAGCTTTTTTTACAGGCTCTTCTACAGCAATTTCTTCTGATGTTGAAGTTGCAGCCGGAGCTTCATCAGTTACCAGACCTTTTGCCTGAAGGATATTGTACCAGTTTAATACTTTTTTAATATCAGAAGGATATACTCTTTCTTCATCATATTCAGGTAAAATTTCTTTAAAATAAGCTGTCAATGTTGCATTATCTTCTTTGTGAGAGATTGCCTGACCTTTGTTTTCTTTAACAGCAATGCGCTGCATAACTTCTGTTAAAGGTTTTTCACCTTCGTAAGTATAAATTGAGATTTCAGATAGTAAACTTACATTACTTTTTAAGTTTACAGTGATTTTTTTTCCGTCTAATAATGATTCTGCCACAAAACCTGTACGCGTTTGTACTTTCAATACATATAAACCAGGTTTTCCTGAAATGGCTAAAATTTTGTCTAAATTCATGTTTATTAAATTAGTATTAAGAATTTTGGGTGTATTATATTATCTTGCTTTTTTAGGAGATGCAAATTTCATTCTATACTCTTGTGATGTCTTCCCTTCAGTAATATTTTTTAATTTTTTCTGAATCAGACGTTTCTTCAAAGAGGATATTTTATCCGTAAAAAGGATTCCTTCAATATGATCGTATTCATGCTGAATTACCCTTGCTACCAAACCCTCAAAAACTTCTGTTTTCATTACAAAATCCTCTTCACAATATTCAATTGTAACAGTAGGTTTTCTGTATACATCCTCACGTACATCAGGAATACTAAGACATCCTTCGTTAAAACTCCACTCCTCGCCTTCTTCTTTTACAATTTTAGCATTGATAAAAGTTTTTTTGAAACCTTTTAATTCTTTCTGCTCATTAGAAGACAAATCTTCATCATCGCTAAACGGTGCCGTATCAATCACAAATAATCTCAAAGCCAAACCAACCTGCGGTGCAGCAAGTCCTACGCCGTAGGCATTGTACATGGTCTCGTACATGTTTGCAATTGTTTCTTTTAAATTTGGATAATCTGGTGTCACTGACTCTCCCACTTTTCTTAAAACAGGATCCCCATATCCTACAATTGGTAAAATCATTTATTGTTTTTTTTATATTTTTTTTATGTTTTAAAGCCTCTTCCGATTCATCGAAAATCAGGACGCAAAAATAGTAAAAATTAGTCAATGACAGTTTGAAAATATATATTAATGTCATTTTGCCGGCTCATCAAAATCTCAGCTATAATTATGCCAAATTAACTCTTACAATTCTTACCTTTGTCTGTAAACCAGTTTCTATGCTAGACCGTATTGTAAAATTCACCAATAGTACTTCATTTTTAAATGCCACAAAAGTAACGATAGCCTCAGTTATTCCTGTATTAATTTTGAATTTTTTAGACCTTTTTGAAATTGGTTTTACCATAGCGCTGGGTGCCTTTTACACGTATCCAAGTGATATTCCAAGTACACTGAGCCATAAAATAAAAGGATTAATCGTTGCTTCATTTATTGTATCTGGGGTCAACCTTTTAGTCAATCTTGCTTATCCATACCCTGTTCTATTTTATCCTTTTTTAGTTTTTTTGCTTTTTGTATGTTCCATGATCTCGGTCTATGGGCAAAGAGCCACTTTAGTTTCTTTTTCTGCCTTAATCTCAATTTCATTATCATTCGGACACATACATGAAGGCTGGGAAGCTTTTGCTTATTCCGGTTATATTTTCATCGGAGGGATTCTATATTTAATTGTTTCCCTTGTCTTTCATTTTATACAGCCTTATAAATATATTGAACTTGAAATTGCCCAGGGAATTAAATTAACTGCAAAGTATTTAAAACTAAGAGGCGATTTATGGAGTCCTGAAGCCAACCGAAAAACAATTATTGAAAAGCAGTTAAATATTCAGGTAGAACTCAATCAGATTCACGAAGATTTGAGGAAAGTACTTATTGGAAACCAGAGCAGTTCTGCAACCAGCCAAAACCGAAAGATGTTATTGGTATTTATTACGCTGGTTGAAATTCAGGAGCTGGCTTTGTATACTTCTTTTGACCACAGTAAAATTCATGAAAAATTTGCCAAACATCCTGATGTAATAAGAACTTATCAGAATGTAGCATATAAGCTTGCGTCGACCTTAAAAAAACTTTCTAAAAACGTACATCATATCGCAGTGTATGTGGATAAGAATGATTTGAAAAATGAGCTCGATGCTCTTGAATTTGCTATTTTTGACTACGAAAAAACTTTAGGAAAGGAAGAAGCCGCTGAAGGTGTCCTGATGCTGACAAATATGCTGAAATATGCTAAAAATCAGGTTGGAAAAATTAAGATTATACAAAGGGCATTTTCATTGGCAATGCAGTCTTACAAGCTCAAGGATAAAGATAAGGAACTCGAAAAATTCCTTACGCCACAATATTATCCTTTACGCACACTTATTGAAAACCTAAGTTTTTCATCATCAATTTTCAGACATTCCGTACGATTAACAATTACTATTTTGATCGGATTTATAGTCGGAAAATTTCTTCCTTTTCAAAATGTATACTGGATTTTATTAACCATTGTTGTTATCATGCGTCCTGGCTACGGTTTAACAAAAGAACGTTCCTATAATCGTATTTTTGGAACAATTCTGGGTGGCTTACTGGCTTTTGGAATCGTCTCTTTGGTACAAAACCACGTGATTTTGAGTGTTTTTTCAATTATCTGCATGCTTTTGGGGATTTCTTTCGCACAAAGCAATTATAAAATCAGTGCGACTTTCGTTACAATGTATGTTGTTTTTATTTACGGAATTTTAGTTCCGAATGTTGTAGAGGTAATTCAGTTCAGAATACTTGATTCACTTGTAGGAGCAATTTTAGCCTTTCTTGCCAATCAGTTTTTATGGCCGGCCTGGGAATTTATCAACACCCCCATACATATCGAAAATTCGATTCATGCCAATCGGACATATCTCAAGGAAATTGCAGATTTTTATAACAAAAAAGGAGAAGTCCCAACTTCTTACCGACTGGCGAGAAAAAATGTTTTTATCGAAATCGGTAATTTAATGACATCTTTCCAGCGTATGATGCAGGAACCTAAATCAAAGCAAAAAACACTTCCATTGGTCAACAAACTGGTGGTTTTGAATCACTCTCTGCTTTCAGCTTTAGCTTCTTTATCAACTTATATTCAGTCCCATCAAACCACATCAGCATCAGAATCATTCAATTACATCATCAAAACTATTTTGCTGAATTTAGACCATTCTATTTCAATTTTAAAAAATGAAGCCATCTTAACCGATACTTTTTTTGACAAAGAAGATGTGACTTTGCAATTTGAAGAACTGAAACGCAAAAACTTTACTCGTCTGGCAACTGATGAAGATCTGGATAAAGAAACCCGACAAGCCAAAATGCAGGAAGCTCAATTGGTTATTGAACAATTAATCTGGATGAGTAATCTGTCCGAAAAAATATTAAAAATCACAAAAGACTTTAAAGCAACAAATCCGGATTAATTCATCCGGATTTGTTTTATATAATGAAGATTACTTCTAAATATTAATTTCTGTTCAGTTTTAAAACTTCAGCAGTCTGTTTTCTAAGATCTTCCAAAAGTTCTGGTTTATCATTTAAAGTCTGTTTATAAGAAGGAATCATATTTTTCAGTTTCGCTTCCCATTCAGGTGTATTAATCTGATCTTTAAAACATCTTCCAATCAAATCAACCATAATTGAAACCGCTGTAGAAGCTCCCGGAGATGCTCCTAATAAAACAGCCAGAGTTCCGTCTTGTGTATTAATTACTTCGGTACCAAATTCTAAAACACCACCTCCGTTTTCACCTTTTTTGATTACCTGAACACGCTGACCTGCTTTCTCTAAAACCCAGTCTTTAGATCTAGCACTTGGTAAATATTCACGTAAAGCTTTTATTCTGTCTTTTGGAGACTGACGAACCTGCTCTATTAAATATTTGGTTAACGGAATATTGTTATATCCGGCAGATAACATCGGGATAAGGTTGTTTGCTTTTATAGATAACGGTAAATCTAAATATGATCCATTTTTTAGGAATCGGGTTGAGAAACCTGCAAAAGGTCCAAAAAGTAATGCTTTTTCACCATCAATAACACGGGTATCAATATGAGGAACCGACATTGGCGGAGCTCCAACACTCGCTTTTCCGTATACTTTCGCCTGATGTTTAGCAATAACCTCCGGATTTGTACATTTTAACCACTGACCACTTACCGGAAACCCTCCATAGCCATGCCCTTCCGGTACATTTGCTTTTTCTAACAATGGCAATGAACCTCCTCCAGCACCAATAAATACAAACTTAGTATAAGCCTTTCTTTTTTGACCAGTCTCTAAATCTGTAATTTTAATTCTCCATGATTTATCATCACGCTGTCTTAATTTCTTAACCTCATGATTAAAATATAAAGACACACCGTCTAATTTTTGTAAATAATTAAACATACTTCTGGTCAAAGCGCCAAAATTTACATCCGTACCAATTGCCATTGTGGTTGCTGCGAGTTTTTCGTCAGGCTGTCTTCCTTCCATCACAAGAGGCATCCACTGCTTTAATTGTTCAAAATCAGAACTAAAAAGCATATCTGCAAATAATGGATTGGCTTGTAAAGCTTCAAAACGGGTTTTAAGGTACTGAACATTTTTATCACCCCAAACAAAACTCATGTGAGGTACGCTTTTAATAAAATTTTCAGGCGAAGGAACCTTATTTTCTTTTACTAAATAAGACCAAAACTGGCGTGAAACCTCAAAAGCTTCAGCAATATTGATGGCTTTTTTAATTTCTACTGAACCATCCGCTTTTTCAGGAGTGTAGTTTAATTCGCAAAAAGCAGAATGTCCTGTTCCTGCGTTATTCCATGCATCAGAACTTTCGGCTGCTGCAACATCTAATCTTTCGTAAATTTCAATCTTGATATCAGGTTGTAATTCTTTCAAAATTACTCCGAGTGTAGCACTCATAATTCCAGCTCCAATAAGCACTACTTCACTATTGGAACGTATTGTATTGTCAGGCATAACAGTATTTTATTTTAAAATGCAAAGGTACTTTTTATAATCCCAAAAAAAAACTAATTTTTGAAAGATAATAGTTAGATAATTACATTTTTTTCTAAATAAAGTGAAATTTATAAGCGTAAAACCTAAAAACGATTAGAAGAAAGATAGTCCTGAAGCATAATCGTTGCGGAAATTTCATCAATCAGTCCTTTGTTCTGACGTTGCTTTTTGCTCAGTCCGCTGTCGATCATGGTCTGAAAAGCCATTTTTGAAGTAAAACGTTCGTCTACACGAACGACTTTCATTTCCGGAAAAATATTAGAAAAATGAGTTACGAAACCTTTAATCACAGAAGCACTTTCAGATGGCTGTCCATTCATTTGTTTAGGCTCACCAATCAACACAGCTTCGACTTTTTCTTTGGCAAAATAATCCTTCAGAAAATCAATTAAAGTATTGGTTGGAATTGTCGTTAAACCAGAAGCTATAATTTGCATTTCGTCGGTAACAGCAATTCCGGTACGTTTTTGTCCGTAGTCTATAGAGAGAATTCTGGGCATTTTTATTTTTCTTTCAAATATAAAAAACTTAAAGGGAATCCTTGTATTTTACAAACCCAAAAATAGAAATGAAATTTTCTGACTCATTAACAAAATAAACACACACATAACCTTTAAACACATAATCTCTTATCATTTCATTGTTGAAATATTGAGATTTCTTAAAGTGGAAAGGATTTTTAAGATCTTTTCTAATATTTCGCAGTAAATCATTTTTAAATTTTCTGGCTGCTACTGGTTTATCTTTTGAAATATAGTCAACTTGTAAATCTAAGGCAAACAAAAATTCTTCCTGCAGCCTAATTTTCATATTTTGAAATCGTTTCTTCGAGCATAGCGTCTACTTCTTCCAAAGTATAGAATTTTGCCGTTCCATTTTTAATCTTCGCATACGCAACATCTAATTTCTTTTTGTTTTCTTCAAAATTAGGATCAGAAAAGATATCTTCTTCAACAATTTTTAACTCATCAGAAGAAAACGAACTCAAGAGTTTTAAAATTTTCTCTTTAATTTCAGGCTGAAATTCTAATCTAATTGTTTCCATAATACTTTCATTTACAATACAAATATAAAACTTTTCAAACTTTATTCCCTTTATTTAATCTCCCAATTCTTAGTAATAATGGAAATGTAACTTTCTTATCACTATTTCCCCAGGAAAATTTCAATTCATCATAAATCAGGTCAATTGGATTTTGATTGTTCTTTGAAATATAATGCTGTACAGACGACCAGGTTTGGAGATATCCGATAAGTGCTTCAAAAGACCAAATAAATTGATTTTGAAATTTCTCTGTCGGAATTTCTTCAAACGGAAAAGGAATTGTTTCGTAATTTTCATCCAGATACTTTCGTTCCGCATCCCAGTAAGGATCTACAATATCATAATAAAATTGACGCAAAATTTTATCTGAATCCGGATTGGTAGAAAATAATCCGTAACCCATGGCAGCAAAAATACCTTCTGGTTTTAATATTCTGTAAATTTCTTTATAAAACGCTTCAAAATCAAACCAGTGTACAGCTTGTGCCACAACAATCAAATCAAATTGCTGGTTTTTGAAAGAAGTTTTCTCTGCAGATTCTTTACTGTAAATTATATTTGTAGCCCGAATTGCGTTATCCAGTTGCTTTTGACTTATATCTGTTGCAAATACTTTTTTAAAATGAGCAGAAAGTTTATGGGCGACCTGACCGTTTCCTGTAGCCAGATCCAGAGCTGTCGATTTGTTATCAACAAATGAAATCAGATATTGAATCATTTCTTCCGGATATTGCGGACGAAATTTAGAATAGTCAGCTGCCTGTTTTGAAAAATTGTCTTTCATGATACCTCTTTTAAATGAATATTTTAAAGGTATGACTTTTTATTTTTAATCATCCTTTACCAAATATCTAAACAGCAAAAAAAATCCGCTCTGAAAAATTCAAAACGGATTTTTAACCAAATTTAAAACAACTAAAAAACTTTTTACTAAAAGTATTATTATCTACCGAATAGCCTGCTAAAGAAGCCTTTCTCTACTTCTTCATCTTCTGCCTTCATTTCGTAATTGGCAAATTTTGACTGTGCTTTTTCATGCTCATAAATCAGTTCCTTGATATACTCGATATAACTTCTCTTTTTTTCTTCGAGAAATCCGATTAAATATTTTTCACTAAACTCAACACCGCTGGCAGCTTCAATTTGCAGTAACTTTTTATAAAGAGGCTCAATATGCAATGAAACAACTTCCTGCGGTACAGCCTGTCTTCTGGCAAAATAATTTACAATTACACCGTTTTCATCCCTTGCAATATCAAAATCGGTAATTACCCAGTAATATCTTCCGGATTTTGCTAAGTTTTTTACAATCGCATGAAAGTTTTTTCCTTGTTTCAGATTTTCCCAAAGTACTTTAAAAATCACTTTTGGCATATCCGGATGGCGAATAATATTATGTGGCTGCCCCATTAGTTCATAATCTTCATAACCACAAACGTCAACAAAAACTTCATTGGCATATTCTATAATACCAAAAGCATTTGTTTTACTCATAATTACTTGTGTTTTGTCCCACGTGACTTCTTTATCAACGATTGGTACTCGGGTTTGAAACTGATTGTCCTGATTCATTTTTGGCTTGATTAATTTAATACGTTCAATTCCTTAATTATTGCAGGAATTATGAAGCAAAATTAATTCGAATAAAAATCATGAAATCTGATTTTTATCATGAAATAATAGTAAAGAAATTACATTTTTCAGAAATATTGAAATTGATTATAATTTCTCAAATTAAAAACAAAAAGTTATATTTATAACATTTTCAAATTGATTTGCCTTTTTGATTTTACTCAAATGCGCTATCTTTGCCAAAAATTTAAACATATGAGTTCTTTACAAACTATAATTGAACAAGCTTGGGAAAACAGAGCTTTATTACAGGAAACAGCAACTACTGATGCTATCAGAGAAGTTATCGAATTACTGGATGCCGGAAAACTTCGTGTTGCCGAGCCAAAAGGTGACGGATGGCAGGTAAACGAATGGGTAAAAAAAGCGGTTGTAATGTACTTCCCTATTCAAAAAATGGAAACTTGGGAAGCAGGAGTTTTTGAATACCATGACAAAATGGAATTGAAAAAAGACTATGCTGCCAAAGGAGTTCGTGTAGTTCCCGGAGCTTCTGCTCGTTACGGTTCATTTATTTCAAGTGGTGTAATCATGATGCCTAGCTACGTAAATATCGGGGCTTATGTTGATGCCGGAACTATGGTTGATACCTGGGCTACTGTTGGTAGTTGTGCTCAGATTGGTAAAGACGTTCACTTAAGCGGTGGTGTTGGTATCGGAGGTGTTTTAGAGCCATTACAAGCTGCTCCGGTTATCATCGAAGACGGTGCCTTTATCGGTTCTCGTTGTATTGTCGTAGAAGGAGTTCACGTAGGTAAAGAAGCTGTTTTGGGAGCAAATGTATGTTTGACTGCTTCAACAAAAATTATCGATGTTACAGGTGACGAGCCAGTTGAAATGAAAGGTTTTGTTCCTGCACGTTCAGTAGTAATTCCTGGAAGTTATACAAAAAAATTCGCTGCAGGTGAATATCAGGTTCCATGTGCCTTAATTATCGGTACACGTAAACCATCTACAGATTTGAAAACTTCATTAAATAATGCGTTACGCGAGTACGACGTAGCAGTATAATTTATATTTCAATATTTTAAATTCCAAATTCCAAATTATCCTGGAATTTGGAATTTTTTATTTTAAAACTAATCTTAATTGATTTTTTTTCCTTCAATTTGTACACTCTTAAAAGATTCGATTTCTATATGAAGATACTTGTAATTCAACAAAAAATGATTGGCGATGTGCTGGCGAGTTCAACAATTTGTAATACTTTGAAAAATGAGTATCCAACTGCACAAATAGATTACTTAATTTATCCATTTACGAGTCCGGTTGTTGAAAATAATCCCAATATTGATAATCTTATCCTTTTTACTGATGAGGCCAAAAAAAGTAAAATCGAACTTTTAAAGTTTTGTCTTAAGATTAGAAAATCAAAATACGATATTATTGTAGATGCTTACGGAAAGCTAGAAAGTAATATGATTGTTGCTTTTTCGGGAGCTAAGACTAAAATCGGATTTTATAAATCGTATACCAATTTATTTTATACTCATACTGTTAAAGAACTTTCTGTACCTAAAACAACAGCAGGGTTAGCTCTCGAAAACAGAATGCTTTTATTAGAGTCATTTGGCCTGAAAAAACCGCTAAAAATTAAACCTGAAATTTTCCTCAAAGAATCTGAAATTGAAAATGGAAAACAAGTTTTGATTCAAAACCAAATTGATTTTTCTAAAAAAATATATATGATTGGAGTTTTAGGAAGCGGAAAAACGAAAACCTATCCAAACAAATATATGGCTGAACTTTTGGATAAAATTGTTTTGGATACGAATGCTACATTATTATTCAATTACATTCCATCTCAATTAAAAGAAGCACAGGAAATTTTTGATTTATGTAAGCCTGAGACACAAAAAAACATCAAAATTGATATTGTACCTAAATCCATCAGGGAGTTTTTATCGATTACCTATCATTGTGATGCCTTGATTGGTAATGAAGGTGGAGCCGTAAATATGGCAAAAGCATTAAACAAGCCTACATTTACTATATTTTCGACCTGGATTAAAAAAGAAGCCTGGAATAGTTTTGATGACGGAATAAAAAACGTTTCAGTACATTTAAAAGACTTAAAACCTGAATTATACGGCGAAAAATCTGCTAAAGAAATGAAAAGCCAGGCTATGGATTTGTATCAGGCTTTTACACCTGATTTAATTATTCCGAGTTTAGAAGAATATCTGAAAACTAATTAGAATCGATACCAATTGTAGTTTTTACAACTTTATTCTTTTTTGTGTTTTCTCTGATTGCGAAGTTTTTCTTCCAGGTTGCCTCATTCACATAACCTCTTGCATGGTCTAAATGTACGACTATGGCGCTATAGCGAATTTGTTTCGATTTCAGTCCTTTATTAAAAAGTCTTTCACCCAATTCCCTGTCTTGTCCTCCGTATTGCATTTCCTGATTAAAGCCATTGATAAAAACCAGATCATCTTTCCAGCCTGATGCATTATGTCCGTTCCAGGTTGCTTTTGTAGGAGTTACAGCATTTAGAAATTTAGCTAAAAATCCTGAAGCTGATAATTTAGAATTTTTAAATGATTTTTTTAAACCGTGCTGAATAAGCCATTTTACATCAAAACAATTTTGTGATAAAATATCGTTTTTGGTAATTGCTTTTGAAATATCCATCGGAAGCATAAAATACCCTCCTGATAGAAAATATCCTTTTTCTCTATAATCCAGATGTGTTGCTACAAAATCTTTTCTCGGAATGCAGTCACCATCCGTAAAAATAAGATAATCCGAATTGGAAGCCATAATTGCTTTATTCAGAATCTGAGATTTCTGGAAACCATTGTCTTCCTGCCAAACATGTATCAAAGGCATAGAAATTTGAGTTCTTAGAGAATCCAGTAATTCTTTAGTTTTAGGCTTTGATCCATCATCCGCAATAATAATTTCGAAATCAGTTTCGGTTTGAACACTCAATCCCCAAATAACTTTTTCAAGCCATTCTTCGGCATTATAGGTACTCATTATTACAGATGCTTTTATATTTTTAGTAGTATCGGCCATTATTTTTTCCAAAATTTTAATGCTTTTTTAATGCGCTTTTTGCGATGAAACTTATCTCTGAAAGCTTCAGCTCCTGTTATCATTATTTTTAAAACCTCGTTGTAAGAAGCACCGTAAAGTTTAGCATATTCGTCACTCATCACTTCAACAATCTTTCTGTTTGGAGTCAATTTGGAGAAGTTCAGAATTCTTTGGTTCAGACTCATTTCTTTATGAAATTTCATTCTGTTCAAGTCAACCAGAAAAAAGGAATAAGAACCTGCAGGATTTTTTTTAATTAACGTATTTCCGGGAGTGTGATCTAGAAACTCAATTCCGTTTTGATGCAGGTTAAATGTAAATTTGGTAAACTGCCTTAAAATAATTTCATGATCGGGATAATCAAAATCATTGGTCAGTTCCCTAAAAGTCAAATCCGGATAAATTTGTTCACAAACATAATAGCTATCGAGCAGAACCCCCTTAAAATTTTCAAAATACGCAATAGGTACCGGAGTGCCTATTTCTTTTTCGACAAGAATATTTGCGAATTCATAAGAACGGCGCGCTTTGGAAGGTCTGAAAAAAGCATAAACTATTTTATTGATAAAATTCGGAACCTTAAACGATTTTACATTTAGTGTTATTTCCCCTAAATCAAATGTTTTGATTTTGTTCCTTTTCCCATCAACAAACAGCGTTCCTTTTGTTTCATAATTTTCAATCGCATCCTTTATTTCTTCCTTTTTGCTTAGAAAATTATGATGATAAACTTCATGCATTTGATCCCTTTTTATGATTTTTACAAAAGTAGCGATTTGAATTTTACCCTTCAAATAATTAATTTAATTTTACAGACAAAGTTATTTAGTATCTCATAAAAATTCACAGATGTTCGAACACTATCTCATTACCCGATTTAATCTTAAAAATCCTAATTGGGATGTAACCAAAAACAACGAAGAACTCCTTACAGACGCATGGATGGAAGACAGAATGTGGCTCTTTGAAAATTTTTGCCTGCCATCGATTAAATCACAAACTAACAAAAATTTTACATGGTTAATTTATCTCGATACTACAACTGCAGAAAAGTATAAAAACAAAATGACCGATTTGACTTCGGATTCAGATAATATCAAACTGTTTTTCATTAACGGAATGAATGCATTTTATCCTGAGATTCAAAAAGCGGTTTCCAACGATAAACCTTACCTCATTTCTACCCGAATAGACAATGACGATGTTATCAGCCGTTTTTTTATTGATGAAATTCAGAAAAAATTTGCTTCTCAGGATTTCCTTGCCATCGATGTTATCAAAGGATATTCGCTTCAAATAAAACCAACTTATATTTTAGGCAAAAAAGAACATGTTTTCAATCCTTTTATCAGTTTAATTGAAAAAAATGAAAATCCAAAAACAGTCTGGTTTAACGACCATACCCAATGGAAAAAAGAAAGCAGAATTATTCAGGTAACTGATAAAAGACTTTGGATGTCCATCATTCATGAAAAAAACAAAGTCAATGAATTTGATGGTTATGATAATGTAAAATGGCCGGATGTAAAAAATGAATTTATTGTTTCTAAAGAATTAGATCATTTGATAACCCAAAAAATCATCCCCTACAAAGACTGGTATTTTTTGAGTTTAAAGAATATGCTGTATGTTAAAATGGTTTTATTTAGTAAAACATTAAAGAAATCAATTGGGCTCTATAAAGTAAAGTAAAAGATTTAATTACTTGCTCTATAACCTATTTTTCAACAAAAAGCCATTGCTAAATGCAATGGCTTTTTGTTGAAAATCAATTTCATAAAATTATTACTTTATAACAATTTGGAAATTATATTATTTAATCCGACTACTATCAAATTTGGTAAAGACAGCTTAAAATGAATTTCTAAATCTCTTTCTGGTCAGACATATAAAACTGTGTAATTCTATAATTAAGCTTATCAAAAAAATGAGTCCTAAAATAAAGTTCCAACCGTATATCTTTATTTTTCCATAAAAACTTAAACCATTGACCGAAATTTTTGCACATCAAATATTGTTTTGAGATTTGAAGGTTAGATTTTAGATTAACATTCATTTTTATATCTTCAAATCTTTTGGTAGGCAAATAATTTAATTTTTTCCAACGTTTTGGATTTATATAATAAAAGTCTTCAAGCTGATGATAATTTGTTTCATTTACCATCAACCACTTATTTAGAAAATTCTCATTTACTTCGTGATTGTGTCCCCAATTCTTGAGTTTACAAACAAGTTGTTCTTCGGTTCGGGCAATGGATTCATGCAAAACTAAATTATCAAAATAAATTGTCCTTTCATTAGTTCGTCTGGCGCATTTATAATTAGGATAATTAGTCGCAAAAACAGATTTCATTGGTTTGTCTACAAAAAGGGTTCCTTCTTTGGTATATTTATAAATAATCAGCCAAAAACAAGCGAATTGAACCTTCTTTTTTTCGGGTTCATCAAGATAGTGATCGTACTTTCTTAGATTCGAAACAAAACCCTTAAAATCAATAAAATATTCGTCACTATCAATCTGAATTAGCCAATTTCCAATTCCCATTTTTAAAGAAAGTAAATGTCGTTCTCTTGTGTCATTTTCTATTGCTGTTAATTCCGGAACATAGAAATTATCTCTATAAAACTCAATTTTATTATCTACATCAAATTCTTTTAACCACTCATAGAAAGAATCATCAACAACAAATTCATTTCCAGACCAAGTCTTTTTATTACTATCTTCTGCAATAAAAATCTTATCAGCGGAATTGTAAACAGGCGGAATTGATAGTTTTAGCTTTTCATAATCATAAGACAACAAAAAACCTACATGAATTTTCTTCATATTAGTTATTTTTTTTATACACAAATTGAGAATATCAAAAAATTATTTCACAACTCTAAATTATAAATTTGTAAATAACAACTTGCAATCTAATTTAACTAAACGTTCTTTTAATCAAATTTGTTGTAATATGCATGTTATAATTAACAGTAATTGCTGATAATTTAATTGACCTTAACAAAATTATTAATATTTGCACTACAAACGACTTAAACAACAAAATTTCTTTTTAAAAAGAAGGACGTGTTTTATATAAGAGCCTTATTTGTCTAAATGGTTGCGCAAATAATATTATTTTTTTTGCTAATCAATATCGTATTTATTTTTTTGTTAAGAGTGCGAAGAAATTAATAATCCCTTTAAATAATTTCCATGGAATTCGGAATGTTTTGATGTAAAGAATCTGCTGCATTCTTTTTGATTTGATCATACTTACTAATTTATAATCTTCGACAAAGAGAGAGAAATACTCATCAAACACTATTTGTTTTTCTGAATCAGCAATAGATTTATTATCTTTTTTGGATGAAATACCTGTAAAATCATAATTACAAATAGTCATTTTCAAATACTTAGTGGGTCTGTTTTCTACGCAAATAGTATAGATAAAAAACTCCCAATCTGCTACTATTTTGAATTTTTCATTATAAAAGAAATAATCAAAAAAAAGCTGTCTTCTTATAAAGGTTGCCTGATGATTTATACAGCTATTGTAAAAAAAAGAAAAAGATAATTTTTCGGGATATGTTTTCTTTCTCTTAGAGTTTTGTTTTACCTTATAATTATCCCCGTAATAAATATCAAAGTCGTCTATCAATAAAGGATTTACTTTTTCTAAAACCGTATTTTCATAAAAAGTATCGCCACTATTCATAAAAATAATAAAATCCCCTGTTGCAGCTTTTATACCTTTATTCATGGCATTATAAACTCCAGAATCCGGTTCTGACACCCAATAATTTATTTTATCAGAATATGTTTCAATTAATTCTTTACCGCCATCTGTACTTCCGCCATCAATAACAATAAATTCATAATTGCGTTGAGTTTGATGTATAATACTATTAATGGTTTTTTCTAAACCTTTTGTGTTATTATAATTTATTGTAATTATGGAAATTTTTGGAGGCATTGCTTAAGGTGATTTTATTTAAACAAGTTTTTTTTTAGGCAGGATAAAAATAAAAACTGAGATAAAAAACTTCATGACACTCCATAATACTTTATTGTTCTGTATTCTTAAAACTTTTCGTATTCTTCTGTCAATTACAGTATTGTAATATCCTAAATCTTCATAAAAACATGAAAAATGTTTTTTCATTATTGCATCTCTTTCCTCGTGATATATATGCAAATTTTCAGGCACTGCTGATATTCCGGAGAAATCATAATAACAAATCGTTTTTTGCAAATGTTCATATGGTTCATTTTTTTTACATAACACATAAATAAAAAATTCCCAGTCTGAAGAAATTTTATATTCCACGTTGTACATAAAATACTTAAAAAACAAATCCCGTTTAATAAAGCTTGCCTGATGATTGATTCCTGAATTAACAAAATGCGAAAATGTTAATTTTGAAGGTGTTTTCTCTATACTTTCATGACCTGTTTCATTAAAATAAAATGAATCCCCATACAATATCCCTATATCGCTTTTAAATTTATGATGAATTTCTTTAAGAATTGTATTGCTGTAAAAATAAGAACCACTATTCATGAAATTCACAAAGCTTCCTTTAGCTAATTGAATGCCTTTATTCATAGCATCATAAACTCCTTCATCCTTTTCTAAAACCCAATGGGTAATATATTTTTCGTATTTTTTTATGGTTGAAAGGCTTTCATCAGTACTTTTCCTATCAATAACAATAAATTCAAATTCAGTCCACGTTTGATTAATAATGCTTTCAATAGTTTTAATCAATCCTAGGTTATTGTTATAATTTACAGTAATGATAGTCAGCTTAACCATTTATTGCTTTTTTATAAAGTTCAAGACACTGTGATGCAGCAATTTCCCAATCAAATTTTTTCGCCTGTTCTATTCCTTTTAAAATATGCTTATTCCTTAATTTTTCATCATTTAGTACCAAAACAATCTTGTTCATTAAATCTTCTTTGCTAGAAACATCAAAATAAATCCCGGCATCACCAGCTACTTCAGGAAAAGAACTACTATTAGACAACACAATTGGACACCCACAGGCCATGGATTCTAAAACCGGAATTCCAAAACCTTCATACATGGAAGGAAAAACAAAACATCTGGCATTTTTATAAAACAAACCTAATTGCTCCTCTTCAAAATATTTTTGCTCAACCTTATCCAGAACACCATTTTTCGTTAAAAACTCAATTTCTTCATCTTTAAACCGACCACCACCTGCACAGATTATTTTTAATGTAGTATCCTTAATTAATAAATCTTTTATTGATTCGACTAAAAAATAAAAATTTTTATAATAATCCCTGGAACCAACAAATAAGATATAATTTTCCGGTAAATCTACCACTACATTTTCATTTACCTGAATTGAATTTCCGTGGTAAATGACTTCTATTTTGGATTCATCTATATTAGGATAAAATTTAATAATATCTTTTTTAGTGTTTTTTGAAACAGCAATGATTTTTGTGGCTTTTTCTAATAATTCCTTTTTATTTTCAATCACATTCCAGGGATCATCAGTAAAATATTGAGGCATTAACTCATGAACCATATCATAAACAGTCAAAACAAAAGGCGTATCATCAATAGCTGCTAAAAAATAGGGATCGTAATAAGTAGGTATCACCAAATCATATTTGGCATTCTTCAAAGACTCTTTGATTTTTTTTTTGTTGATTTTTCTATTTAACGAACGAGTACTAATTCCTAAAGCATTTAAAGTACTTATAAAATATGTAATAAGTTCCTTTTGTTTCAACAAACCGCTATTGATAATATAAAAATTGTTTGTAGTATGGATAGGGAGTATAATAGAAAGCTCTTTATTTGTTTTAAGACGACTAAAAATTTCAGTATAATATCTTGAAATTCCGCCATAAGTTTGCATATTAAAAATCTGGGGATCAATAAGTATTTTAATCATAAATAATGTTTAACAATCCGTAACCTTAAAATCTAATGTTAATACTCTATAAGATCAGCTATATTTGTTTTAAAGTTAGACAAGTTTTAAGAGAATTTCTTTTTTGAATTAAAAAAGAGAGAAATAGTTATAAATGCTTTTATTATTTTGTAAGAAAACCTATTGTTTTGACTAATAAATAACAATTGATTTAATCTCTTTTCACTTACATATCCTTTATTAGTAATTGAAGCGCTTTTTTTAAGATCTTTTATCAGCGGCTTATTATGTTCTGCTAATTTTTCAATAGTTTTTTCGTAATCATCAATAAATGCTCCAAAGTGTTTTTCCAGAACAATCTTCCTTTCGTTATGATCGGATTCTTTTTGATGATGCGAAACTCCATCTAAATAATAATCACAAATAATTACATTAATATGCTTATAACTTTTGTTTTTTAAGCATATATTCCTAATATTAAATTCCCAATCTGACACAATCTTTAAATCTTCATTATATAAATTACCATCAAAAATTTCTCTTTTATAAAAAGTAGACTGATGGCACAATGAATTTGTATAAAAAAACGAAAAATTTAATTTATCCGGGTATTCAACTTCAAATCTTTTATTTGTAGTTACAAAAAAAGCATTTCCGAATAATATATCAATATTATTATCAAATTCGTTCTTTATAGTATCTAAAACATTTATAGAATAAAAGCAATCACCACTGTTCATGAAAATTATATAGTCACCTGTAGCTGCCTTAATACCTTTGTTCATTGCATTATAGATTCCTGAATCTTTTTCCGAAATCCAATAATCAACTCTATCACAATTTTCTATTATTTGTTTTGAACCATCTGTACTTCCTCCATCAACAATAATAAATTCAAAATCCTGAAATTTTTGGTCTAAGACACTATATATCGTTTTTTGTAAACCTTCACGATTGTTATAATTAACAGTAATTATTGTAATCTTCTTCGCAACCATAATTCCGATTATTTTTTTTATCTAATTGATCTACTATACAATTCGAGCGTTATAATACTTTTAGCTTAACTTAAAAAGACTTTATCCAACTTATCATATGTTTTATTTTTCTCGTGATTATCTAAAAAATAATCCTTTGCTAAAACCGAATGATAATTATAAAACTCTTTATCGGAAATCAATTTTTCAATATGTGAAGCAAATGTCTTTTCATCATTAGTAACTAAACATCCGTTATTAGTCTTATTCAACAAACCGTCAACACCTCTTTCATTACATACAATTGGTAACCCATAAGACAAAGCTTCAATTACTTTGATTTTAACACCTGTACCTGACAACATCGGGCAAATAGCTATTTTAGAAACACTATATACATCTTCAAGATTATCTACATAATCAATATTGTAAACATTTTCTAAAGCTGCCGGCACATTATCATTTATTTTTCCGACAACACAAATTTTAATATCCTTCGATAATAATGGATAAACTTTTTGAAAAAACCATTTTACAGACTTCACATTATGTACGTTATTACTAGCGACGTAAATCACATCATAAAGTTCTTTTTCCGATTTCTGTTTAATTTCTTCAGGATGGCTGATTAGATGTATTTCTTTGTCTAAGAACTGATCAAAAATATATTTCTCTTCAATTGAAACAACTAAAATTTTATCAAAAAAAGATAAACTTCTAATCTCTTCTTCAAAATACTTTCCTAATTTAAATTCCTTATCATTCTTAAAATGAGGCGTAATAAAATCATGTGTGTCAATAATTAATTTTGCATTTTTTATATGCTTATTATTTTCAACAAGTCTTGTCCAAAAAACATATGATATTACAATATAATCGTATTCATTATTTTTAAGAATTTCATCAAAACTTTCCTGATGATTAGCTCTCAATCTGTCTAAAACTTTAGTCTTTTCAATTATTTTGAGCAAACCTAACTTTTTAAATATTTTTTGGATTTTCTTTTTCTTTTTACGAAGTTCTTTTAATAAAAAACCATTCGTAATAAGTTTTTGATTTTTTAATTCATCAAAATGCAAATTATTAATATAAATAGGATCCCCTACAAAATCTACTGAAATATCTTTACTCTTAAAATACTTCAACAAACCCATAGCACGAGTATTATTTCCCTGCGTCAGAAACAAAGGGTTTTCGGAATAAAAATAAAGTACTTTTGTCATTCTGCTATTGTGTTATAATATTTATTCTAATTCACCTCCAAAGACTGCAAACTCACTAAATTAGCATAATTCCCATTCATATTCAATAGTTCTTCATGAGTTCCCTGTTCTACAATTCGTCCTTTACTCATTACCACAATCAAATCGGCATTTTGGATAGTAGACAAACGGTGCGCAATAACTATTGAAGTTCTGTTCTCCATCATGTTTTCTAATCCAACCTGTACTAATTTTTCAGATTCAGTATCTAATGCAGATGTTGCCTCGTCCAAAATCATGATAGGAGGATTTTTCATCACAGCACGAGCAATAGCCACCCTCTGTCGTTGCCCTCCTGACAGCATTCCTCCGCCATCTCCTACCGGACTGTTATATTGCTCCGGAAATTCTGAAATAAAATTATGCGCATTAGCCACTTTTGCTGCACTTATAATGGCATCCATATTTGGATTATCTATGCTTAAAGAAATATTATTTGCAATAGAATCATTAAATAAAATAGAATCCTGAGCAACAATTCCCATTTGTTTTCTTAGCGAATTTGAAGTAACATCCTTGATATTCACACCATCAAAAGTGATACTTCCCTCTGTAACATCATACAGTCTGGTAATCAAATTTGCTAAAGTTGATTTTCCGCTTCCGGATTCTCCAACCAATGCTACTCTTTTTCCTTTTGGAACTGTTAGATTAAAATCTTTCAAAACATATTCAGAATCATATTTAAACGAAACATTGGTAAACTTAATTTCATTTTTAAATTCAGTAAGCTCTATAGCATCAAGATTGTCTTTTAGCGGATTGGTTGCGTCTAAAATAAAGGCAACTCTTTCATAAGCTGCATTTCCTCCCATTAAGGCCTGATTTGCTTTTGTTATCGCTTTTGCCGGTGTTAATATTTGATATGCCAATCCCATATAAGCAATAAAGGCACTTCCGCTCATAGACCCGTCAATGAGCACCAGTGATCCACCATAAACTAATAAAATAGAGATTACCAAAATCCCTAAAAACTCACTCATAGGACCCGCCAAACTCATTCTAACCCCAATTCTGTTATTCAGATTATTGATAAACTCTGTTGAATTGAAATAGCGTCGTATGAAAAAATTCTCTGATGTAAAGTTTTTAATTACTTTAATTCCGCCCAGTGTTTCTTCTATATCAGACAACAAATGTCCTTCTAATGAAAAAATATCTCCCGATTGACTTTTGATCGATTTACTCATTCTTGATATTAAAACCCCAGAAACAGGAAGAAAAAGAAACACAAAAATGGTTAGTTTCCAACTTATCAAAACCATTGATATCAAAGTAAATACAATAGTCAGTGGTTCACTTACCATCATTAAAATACTCATAAAAGCAGTTTTTATTGTATTAATATCTGAAGTCATTCTTGATATTAAATCACCTTTTCTTTCGTTGGAGAAAAAAGAAACCGGCAGGCTAATTACTTTTTGATAAACGTCATTTCTCAAATCTTTCAAAATTCCATTATTCAAATACGTCATATATACAATTGAAATAAAGTTGAAAAGGTTTTTCAGCAAGAAAGTAGTCAAAACAAATACAACCATCCATATTAATGTACTTAAAGCGCCTTTTGTTTCCGTATTATGAGTTATAAAGTAATTTAAAGAATCTTCTAAATAACGTTTATCGATACTTTTGAATCCTTCGTATACTGGCCTAACATGTACTTTTTCTCCATCGGAAAACAGTACTTTCATTAATGGAAAAAGGGAAAGCATTGAGATAGCCGAAAAAAGCGCATACAAAACATTGAAGATGATACTTATTATTAAATTTTTCTTATGAGGGGTTAAATACTTTAAAAAACGCTTAAAATTTTTCATTGAATGACTTTAAAATAAAGGCTAAATTATAATTAATACTGTTATTTTTTTGCAAAGTTAAAACTAAAATAGTTTTAAAACTAACAAACAAAAAATGAGTAAACTTACAAAAAACTACACCAGAGTGCTATTATTTAATAATATCAAATGCATACTATTAAAATTCTTTTTAAAAGAAAGTAAACCCAAAAAAATCGAAAGGAAACGATAAAAAATTGATCAAAGTACTTGAAACAGATAACACGAAATTAACCTGAGGGAATTTTACCCGTCAATAAGCTTAATAGTTACTTTAATAAGAAAAAATATTTTGGTAAAAACCTTATCCAAAAAAAATTACATTGAATATTAAGGTTCGAAGATTAGTATTTTTATAGTTGATACATTATCTATTTAAAGGAAAATTTAAACCATTGTCCAAAATTCCTAAAAAGTAATCTTTTTTTAGAAATATTTAAGCTCTTAGATATTTCGACAATTTCTTTAATCTTATTCATATCTTTTGTTGGAAAATAATCCAGTTTTTTCCATCTTTCGGGTTCAATATAATAGAAATCGCTATACTCTTTATAGTTATTTTGATTGACCTTAATCCACTTTTTCAGGAAATCATTGTTTATATCTGTATTATGTCCCCAGTTTTCAAATTTAAAACGCAATTCTTCTTCTGTTCTCGACAATGATTCATGCAAAACTATATTATTAGTGTAAATGACTTGTCCTTTTATCCTTCTCCCTCCTACATACTGAGGATTGTTTGTTGCAAAAATGGCTTTGGCTGGCTGATCCACATACAAAATTCCATCTGGAGTATACTTATATAAAATAAGCCAAAAAGCAGCAATCTGAATAGGTTTTTTCAGCGGGTTCTCAATATAGAAATTGTACTTACGTAAATCTTTTACAAATTTTTTAAAATCAACGAAATATTCATCACAATCAATTTGAATAAGCCAGTTTCCAATGCCCATTTTCTCAGAAAGCATTTTTCGTTCTCTAATTTCACATTGCATTGTTGTTAGCCCCTTAATATAAAAACAATCTTCATAAAGTACTACTTTTTTATCAACATCAAAATCCCTTAGCCATTTAAAAAAACAATCCTTGATTGTAAAATTACCCCCATTCCATGTATTTCTGTTTATATCAATGGCCAAAAAAACCGTATCAGCATGATTATATATTGTTGGTAATGAAATTTTTAACATTTCATAATCATACGAAACCAAATAACCAACCTGAATTTTTCCTGTCATGATGCTTTATAAATTTATTGCAGCTTATTTATTTAACAGATTTTAACAATTATTAAACACAAATTTAAGTTTTTATTAAGAGCAAATATAGTATAATAGAAGAAGAAACCTAAAAGATTATAGTTAATTAAAAAGCTGATGACAGTAAATTATTTTAGACACAGATAAAGCACTGGAATTTCACTTTTTTTATTCGTTTATTTGCACTTTAAAATATTCAATTCTAATATAAAATGGAAAATCTTAACGAAGAAGTACATAAAGCTTTCGAAGTAATCAAAGACGGCGGCATCATTCTTTATCCTACGGACACAGTTTGGGGAATTGGCTGTGATGCTACAAATCCGGAAGCGGTTTCCAAAATATATAAACTAAAACAACGTGCAGAAACACAAAGCATGATTGTATTGATGAATGGCGAAAAAATGATGTACAATGTTTTTAAAAACATTCCCGAAGTAGCCTGGCAAATTCTCGATTTGTCTGAAAAACCAACAACTTTAATACTAGATGAACCACGCAATGTAGCTCCAAATATTGTGGCCTCGGATAATTCTTTAGCAATACGCCTGGTAAAGGAACCTTTTTGTTTTAAATTACTGGAAAGAATGAAAAAACCATTGGTTTCTACTTCTGCTAATATTTCAGGACAACCTACACCACTTGCTTTCAAAGACATTAATCCTGAAATTGTAAAAGGAGTCGACTATGTCGTAAACTTATATCACGATAAAATTGCCGGAAAACCGTCTACAATTATAAAACTAACAAATGATTCACAGGTAAAAGTAATTCGCAAATAGTTTTTTTGTTTCAGGTTTCAGGTTTCAAGTTTTCGGGTTAAACCCTTAAACAAAAACTTATGACCTCACCAACTTAGTATCTTAGCAGCTTTTAAATAGTTTTCAAACTCTCAATCATCCAGTCAATATCTTCCTGATTATTGTAATGACTAAATGAAATTCGGAGATTCGGTAATTTCAAATCGGTCTCCGAAAGCATTTCTTTCAACACATGCGAAGGCTTTATACTTCCTGACTGACAAGCACTCCCTCTGGAAACAGCAATTCCTTTCATATCCAGACTAAAGAGCAGCATGGAGGTTTTATCCTTCGAAAAAGGAAGAATGATATTGATAATATTATAAAAATCATCCTTTTTCCCCACAATCCTGAAGTCAGGAAAATGAACTTCCAGCTGATTTATCAGATATTTTTTTAAACCGGAAATATACTCTCTTTCTGTTTCTAAATTTTCATACGATACACTCAAAGCTTTTGCCATTCCGGCAATTTGATGTACAGCTTCAGTTCCGGCACGCAATCCTTTTTCCTGCTCTCCCCCAAAAAGCAAAGGCTGCAGTCCTGAATTTTTTCGAACAAATGCAAAGCCAATTCCTTTAGGACCATGAAATTTATGAGCACTGGCAACAATAAAATCAGGAGATATTTTTTGCAGATCAATTTCAGTTTTTCCGACAGACTGCACTGTATCCGAATGAAACAAAGCATTATATTGTTTACAAATAACACCAACTCTGTCCAAACTTAAAATTGTTCCTGTTTCATTATTTACATGCATCAGGCTTACCAGAGTCTTTTTTTCATCGGATAACAAATTAGACAAATGTGTCAAATCGATACTCCCATCGGTATTGATTTTAACATAATCTACCTGAATATTATAATCTGACTGTAAGGCCAAAACGGTATACAAAACGGCGTGGTGTTCTGTTTTGGAAGTAATAATTCGTTCCACTTTCAAATCTTCAACAGCCGAACGAAGGATCCAGTTATTTGCCTCGGTTCCTCCTGAAACAAAAATAATTTCCTGTGCAGAGCAATTTAAATGTTTAGCGATGTTTTTTCTGGAAAGCTCAATAATAGTTTTTGCATTTCTCCCAAAACTATGCGTTGATGACGGATTCCCAAAATCATCAGTCATCGTTTTTATCATTTCCTGAATAACTTCAGGTCTCATGGCTGTTGTAGAAGCGTTATCGAGGTATACTTTTTTCATTGTGGCAAAGTTATGAAATATCGATTGTCTAAATATCATTTGCGAAATTTTTCACTATTTTTGACGCAAATAAAATTACGATGAAAAAATATGCATGCCTGCTTTTATTCGCACTTTTGCTAAATGGATGCGACGATGGTGATTTAACTCCTGAAATAATTGATTTTAGTGACCCTAGTATAAAAATACAAAACTGCACAGATACCTACGAATTGCTTTATAAGTTAAAGAATCAGGAAAGTTTATTGCTGCAAATGCCTGAAAACACTCTTAAAAACGAAGTTGGAGAACAGGTATTCGACATTAACAATACTACTTTCAAATTAGTGTACAGGGCTTATGACGGACCGGTTGCTACGGCCAACATTTGTGATGCTATCCGACCTTCGACTCCAAACACAACCAATGAATGGTATGCTCTGGGAGGAAAAATTACAATAAGCACAAAAACAGTAACTAATCTTAACCAGACAGATAACAGTACCAGAATAACAGCCTATGCCCACACGATCACTATTACGGGTATTACCTATTCTAAACCAGCTGGCGATCAAGTGCAGCAAGAAATTGTTTTTGGTACTTTTGAAACAGATGCTACCGACTTAAATCTTACTTTTACCGAAGCTCCTAAACAATGCCCTGTTTCTAAACAAATCTACACGTATAACAGTGGAAACATGACCTCTCTTACAATAGACAACATAGACTCTGGTCTTATTGTAAACGAAGCCACACCTGTAGGTCAGCCAAGAACAGGATTAATTAATGCACCTACCAGCAATTCTGTAACCTATACTGTTTATGGTGGTTTTATTAATGACGCTTATTTCTGCAATACAACTGCTCCGACCACACCTACTATTAAGGAAACGTGGAAAGGTGTGAATGGTGTTGCCGATAAAAGTGGTATAATTGAAGTAACAACAACAACATTAGGAAATGCGTTCAAACATGTTATTGTACTTAAAAATGTAGAATTAACCAATGGAAATGCAAGTTTCAATTTAGGAAACGGGTTTGTCTTTGGAGAGCTGATTACTACAAATAACTAATCTGTAAAAAATATTTTTTCTTACAAATTTATCGTCCTGCTTTACTACTAATTCAACAAATAGTCAATAGTAAAGCAGGACGATTTTTTATGCAGTTATAAACCTGATTTTTATAATTCACAACAAATTATCTATTCTGTCTAAAATAAACTTCGGTAGCTCCAAGCCCGTATTTTTGATAATTGGCATCCTGAAAATCTAAGCCCTCGTATCGGCCTAATAAAAAATCAAGTTCTGCTTTTAGTATTCCTTCGCCAACTCCATGAATAAAAACAATCTTCGGAATACGATTTTTAATAGCAAATTCAATATGTCTTTTTGCCGTTTCTGTTTGCAGCGTCAAAATATCATAATTCGACATTCCGCGCTTATTTGGAACCAGTTTTTCGATGTGCAAATCAAATTCCGGAACCCCAATTTCGCGTTTATCTTTTTTTTCTTTTACAAAACTCCTTGGTTTAGGTTCTTCCTTTTGTTTTGAAACAGTATCTAAATCAACTCTTTTAATAGAATTCATTAAGTTACTGGAATCCTGAATTTTAATTAATTCATTAACAAAAAATGTCATCATAAATCCGTCTTCAGTTTCTATCAAAATTTCATTATTATTAACCGAAACCACTGTACCGTTTATGGCTTCATCCAAAACCGAAACCTTATCTCCTTTACTCAGCATCTTCTTCTTCTTTTTCCTGATTTTTACTTGGTGTTTTTGCGCTCAGCTGCATCATACCATACATAAATACAGCAATAGCAATTACCATTATATAGATATTTTTCTCTTCAGAAACCTGTTCATATAAGGCAACTGAAATTGCGGCTGCCATTATTAAAATTTTAAAAGTTTTCATAATTTTATATAAGACATCAAAAATAAGAAACTTTAAAATACCACTCTGCGTATTTAAAGCATATTCGATAATTTTGTAAAATTATAATTAAAGAAAAACCATGGGATTAGAAAAATACATGCTACCCTGTTTATTCAAAACATTGTTTGGTTTTGAATGTTTGGGCTGTGGTTTTCAGCGGTCTTTATTCTTACTTTTTGAAGGGCGTTTTTTTGATGCTTTTAAAATGTATCCGGCCATTTACACTACTCTTTTTTTTCTTTTTTTCGGACTACTCTACTTTTTGAAAAAATCAGAAAACCATAAAAAATTACTGTGGTTTTTTGCTATTGCAAATGGCTTTTTTATGATTGGCGGATATTATTATAAACATTTTAATTTGTAATTTTTTACCCGCAATTACTTTTTAATCTGGTTTAAAATATCATTCATCATTTCAATTTGTACTTTTTGAATCTCAATTAATTCCTGTTGCTGATGCATAATCAGATGATCAATTTTATCATGAATCATTCTGATTTCAAGTTCCGATTTCAGATTAATCATATAATCTTTTTTCGCACGGTTTCGGTCTTTTTCCTCCTGACGGTTCTGGCTCATCATAATTACAGGAGCCTGCAAAGCTGCAATACAGGATAAAATCAGATTCAGTAAAATAAAAGGATACGGATCGAAACCTTTGTTCATTAAAACATAAACATTAGAGCCAATCCAAAAGATGATAAAAAGCAAAAACGAGATGATAAAAGTCCAGCTTCCTCCAAAATCTGCTACCTTATCGGCTATTTTTTGCCCAAAATTCCGAGTCTCATCTTCATCTTCAACGATACTTACAATAGACTTATCCTCTTTTAAAGATGAAATAACACTTTTTTCAAGATCTGAAAGTGCTCCAATTTCAGTAGACAAATAATTTGATATATATTTTTGACGGTAGGTGTTTAATTCACTAAAAGAAATAAAATCACTATCACAAAACGAAGGATGGTCTTCGACAATCAGCCCTAAAACAGGATCGTGTATGGATTTTGCTGATACTCTTTCGGATATAGGAAATGACTGGTTGGAGACAGCACTCTTAAAAGTGTGGGCATTTTTCATTTTTACGTTGTTTTACCTGCTAATTTACGCATTTAACTTCTTAATAGGTTTATAAATTATCCGCCTTAAAAAACTCTTTTAATTATCACAAATAGGATGCTCAGCTGAAAAATTCTTTAAAGAATTCATACCTATATTTACAAAAAACACCTTACTTTTAACGTTTCAAATTATCCTTTCAATTTTACAACTGTGTCAAAAGATCTCATCATACAGAACATCAAAGCTTTGAAAAGCCATTCAAATATAAATTACGGTATTAAAACCAAAACAGAAGAGTTTACCGAAAAGCTTTTTTATACCCTTTTTGATTCAAATGCCGCATTAGATCAAAGCCTTTATGAACTTGAATTTCGTTTTAAGGAAATTGCTGTTCTTGCCTGTAAAAAGCCTGAAAAATTATGCGGATCAATGTGGGACCTTTTTCTGGAAAAACTACCCGAAGTTTTAGAAAAGCTAAATCAGGATGCCGAATATATTTTAGAAAACGACCCTGCATCAAACAGTATCGATGAAGTTTATTTAGGCTATCCTGGCTTCTATGCGATTGCGATTTACAGATTAAGCCATGAATTATACAAACTTGATTTATTATTATTTTCAAGATTGATGAGCGAATATGCGCATCGCATCACAGGAACGGATATTCATGCCGGAGCCGAAATTGCTTCTCCGTTTTTTATTGATCACGCTACCGGAATTGTTATCGGAGAAACAGCCGTAATCGAAAAACATGTCAAAATTTACCAGGGAGTTACCCTGGGCGCCTTAAGCGTAAGCAAAGAAATGAAAAACGCCAAACGACATCCTACTGTCGAAAAAAACGTGTGTATTTATGCAAATGCGACTATTTTGGGAGGCGAAACTGTTATTGGCAAAAATAGTGTCGTGGGAGGAAATGCGTGGGTAACCAAATCTATTCCGGCAGATTCTGTCGTTCTGAACACCACTACAACCGAAGTTAAAATAAAAGAAAAAAAATAGAATGAAACCACAGAAATTAATCAACCTGATTGGCAACACTCCTTTAATGGAAACAGTCAATCTGGTCAAAAATAAAAAAGTAAAACTTTTATTAAAACTAGAAGGAAACAATCCGGGCGGAAGTGTAAAAGACCGAGCGGCTTATAACATGATTGCATCTGCTCTGGAAAGAGGCGACATTAAAAAAGGAGACAAACTAATTGAAGCAACGAGCGGTAATACAGGAATTGCCCTTGCGATGATTGCACAATTATTTCAGGTTGAAATAGAATTAGTCTTACCCGAAGATTCTACAAAAGAACGCACACAAACCATGCGGGCTTATGGCGCAACTGTTATCCTGACCCCTGCCAGTGAAGGCATCATAGGTTCACGTGATTACGCCGACAAAAAAGTAGCCGAAGGTGGCTATGTAATGTTAAATCAGTTTGCGAATGATGACAACTGGAAAGCGCATTATAAAACCACCGGTCCGGAAATTTGGGAGGACACTGAGGGTACTGTAACTCATTTCGTATCTGCAATGGGAACAACCGGAACCATTATCGGTACCTCTTCTTATTTGAAAGAAAAAAATCCAAATATTCAGATTATAGGAGCCCAGCCTAGCGATGGATCTCAGATCCCGGGAATCCGTAAATGGCCACAGGAATATTTACCAAAGATTTTTGATGCATCAAAAGTTGATACGGTTGTGGATGTAAGTGAAGAAGAAGCAAGGGAAATGACCAAAAGATTAGCGCTTGAGGAAGGCGTTTTTGCCGGAATGAGCAGCGGAGGTTCTGTAGCTGTTGCTGTAAAAATAGCAGAACAGTTAGAATCTGGTGTTATTGTAGCAATTATCTGCGATCGTGGCGACCGCTATTTATCTTCTGATTTATTTGATTAATCTAAAAAAGGTTCAAAGTTGCAGAGGCTCAGAGGTACAAAGTTTTAAAAAAAACTTCTCTAAGAAACCTTTGCTTCTTTGAACCTCTGAAACTTTGAAACTAAAAAAAATGAACTATCGTAAATTAGGCAAAACCAATTTTAATATATCTGAAATTTCACTAGGAACCTGGCAGGTTGGAGGAAAATGGGGATCGGCTTTTGACAACAAAACTGCCGACGAACTTTTAAACACTGCAATCGACAATGGAGTCAACTTCATTGATACTGCAGATGTTTATGAAAATGGTCTAAGTGAAACCGCTGTTGGAAGAGTTGTTCGTTCGAGATCGGAACGTATTTATGTAGCCACAAAATGCGGACGGCATATTAATCCGCATGTTAGTGAAGGATACCAGCCAAAAGTACTTCAAAAATATGTTGAAGACAGTTTGAAAAGACTGGGATTAGAAACACTCGATTTAATTCAGTTACACTGTCCTCCTACTGAAGTTTTTTATCGCCCTGAAATTTTTGAATTATTTGACCGTCTGAAAGAGCAGGGGAAAATTTTAAATCTTGGCGTTAGTGTAGAAAAAGTCGAAGAAGCCTTAAAAGCTATCGAATATTCGAATGTTACAACGGTTCAGATTATTTTTAATTTGTTCCGTCAGCGTCCTTCACAATTATTTTTCTCTGAAGCAAGGAAAAAAGATATCGGTATTATTGCAAGAGTTCCTTTGGCAAGTGGACTTTTAACCGGTAAGTTTGATTCAAAAACCACTTTTGAACCACAAGACCACAGAAATTTCAACAGAAACGGTGATGCTTTTGATAAAGGAGAAACTTTCTCAGGCATTGATTACGAATTAGGACTTAAAGCTGTTGAGGAATTAAAAGCATTATTTCCGGAAGCGGCAAATTTGGCTCCTTATGCTTTGCAATGGATTTTGAGTTTTGAAGACATAAGCTGCATTATTCCGGGAGCTTCAAAAGAAAGTCATGTATTATCCAATTTATCAGTTTATAATTTACCTAAATTATCTTCTGAAAAATTTGAAGCTATGAATAAAATTTACGAAGAATATATAAAACCTTCTGTACATCAACTTTGGTAACTTCTAAACAAGTTGCTGAAAATTGTGGATATTAAAATTCTAAGATACTTAAAATCTCTTTTTAGTATCTTAGTTTTTTCTTAGAACACTAAATATAATGCTTACAAAATCAAATTTTAAAGAATGGTTTGACCGATACAAATATGCTGAATTAGCCAGTACAAGTGCCGCACTTACAACATCACTTTTCAGCAAAGTTTATAGCGGACTCACGACTGCCTATTTGATTACTTTTGCGGAATACCTGGCTTTTTACAGTGTGATTTTATTTTCTTCGTATAAAAAATTACAAAAACAAAACAGCCTTTTAAACAAAAAAACTTCTACACACGAAATTTTCAGGCTTGTAAAAAATCTGATTTTGGAATTTGGTTATCCTGCCTTTCTGGATTTTTTGGTAATCCGCCCTTTTTGTATGTACTGGATGCCGATACTTTTTGGGAATTATTTCTTCGGAATTATTTTTGGTAAAATTACAGCCGATTTGTGTTTTTACTTTTTTACAATTGTCAATTATGAATTGATAAAAAGAAATTAATCAGCAGTTTTCAAATACTATTTTAAACTCAGCCCCTTTGTTTGTGCCTTCGCTGGAAGCCGTTAGTTTTCCCTTATTTCTTTCAATAATTTTTTTACACAAGTACAAACCTATTCCGGTTGAAGATTCGTTGGCAGTTCCCAGTCGGCTCATTTTGGTAAATTTCTTAAATAATTCCTCAATCTGATGCTGACTGAAACCAATCCCATTATCAGAAACGGTTATGACCAGAGAAGTGTTTTCAGTAAAAATCCTAAGTTTAATTTCGCTGTCAAAATAAGAGAACTTAACCGCATTACTGATTAAATTGACTAAAACCTGAATCAATAAACCTTCATCAATTTTAAGTTTGGCTTCTTCGGTTTCTATATTGACATTCAGGCTAATCTTTTTATCAATAAGACGCTGTTCAACCTGTTCATTGACAAAATCCAGCACATCAGGAAACGAAATTTTTCGGGCTTCCTGATTTATTTTCACAACCTGATCCTGTTCTTTGAGCAATTTTATAAAATTTTCAATATAGCGAAATTGGAGATTGGTGGACTCGCAAATTAGCTCAGCCAGGTCCTTAATTGACTCAGAGGGTTTTTCTTCCATAATAAGTTTCGCAAGCCCCTGAGGATTTCCTGCGAAGTTTTTCAAATCATGCGACAACATGTAAATGAGGTCCTGCTTTTCGTTAATAAAACTTTCAGCCTCAAAGATAGATTCCTGAATGTTGCTCATCAGCAAACCCGCTTCATCACTATATTCTGTAGGCAAAACCGATAATTTTCTTTCATTTCTGTAGTCATCTAATGATTTTGAGGCTACAGCAATCGGCTTAATCAACTGATTTAAAACCAAAAGTGTAACGGCCGTTGCCAACAGAGTCATAATTAAAGAAAAAATTAAAATTGACGATGCCGGAATTGTGCTATCAAAATACAACACAAAAAATAAAATTCCGATCAAAGGAATATGAATACCTATAAAAGCAACAAAAAGAAATTTGAATGCATAACTTTTTTTTAAAAAGCCAATTTTCGAAAGATTATGGTACAGCTTCATACATCAGAACAATTACTTAGACTTAAAATGGGGCTATCGAAGCATTTGATAAAACAAAGTTAGCTTTTAAAGCGAATTAAACGATGTTATTTATAGAATTTGATAAAATATTTTAAAAATTAAATTTATAAACCCTTATTTTTGCGCTATGGGAAGAAAAAATACAGACAAAGTTGTCTTTCATCAAATACAAGTCTTAGATGCCGGTGCAAAAGGCGTATCAGTTGCAAAAGCTCCTGATGGAAAAGTAATCTTTATTCCGAATGTGGTTCCGGGTGATGTAGTAGATGTACAGACTTTTAAAAAAAGAAAAGCTTATTACGAAGGAAAAGCCGTTAAATTTCATGAATTATCACAACACCGTGTAGATCCAATTTGCGAGCATTTTGGTGTTTGCGGAGGATGCAAATGGCAAAACATGAAATACAGCCAGCAGCTTTTTTTTAAACAAAATGAAGTAAAAAACCATCTGCAAAGAATTGGGAAAATTGAATTGCCGGAATTTGAAGATATTTTAGGCTCTGAAAAACAATTTTTTTACAGAAATAAAATGGAATTTTCTTTTTCGAACAGCCGCTGGTTAACCGAAAAAGAAATTGGAAGCACAGAAGATCTTGGCAACAGAAATGCCTTAGGTTTTCATATTCCGAAAATGTGGGACAAAATTCTGGACATCACCAAATGCCATTTACAGGAAGATCCTTCAAATGCAATCCGCAACGAAATCAGAGATTTTGCAAACGAAAATAATTTAGCTTTCTTTAATCCCAGAGAACATTCAGGATTATTGAGAACTTTTATGATCCGTACGGCTTCAACAGGCGAAATTATGGTTTTAATTCAGTTTTTTGAAAATGATAAAGCCGGACGCGAATTGATTTTAGATCATCTTTACGAAAAATTTCCACAAATAACATCGTTACAATATGTCGTAAATTCAAAACAAAATGATACGATTTACGATCAGGATATAAAACTTTACAAAGGAAGAGATTATATCCTGGAAGAAATGGAAGGTTTAAAATTTAGCATCAATGCCAAATCATTTTACCAGACCAACTCAGACCAGGCATACGAATTGTACAAAATAACACGCGATTTTGCCGGACTTACAGGTAACGAAACTGTATACGACTTATATACAGGAACCGGAACAATAGCGCAGTTTGTTTCTAAAAAAGCTAAAAAAGTAATTGGTGTAGAAAGCGTACCGGAAGCAATTTTGGATGCTAAAGCCAATGCTGAACGCAATAACATTACAAATTGTGAGTTTTTTGTTGGAGACATGAAAGTTGTTTTCAACGAAGCTTTTATTGCACAACATGGAAAACCGGATGTTATTATTACGGATCCTCCAAGAGACGGAATGCATAAGGATGTTGTTGAACAAATTTTAAAAATTGCTCCTGAAAAAGTAGTTTATGTAAGCTGCAACTCAGCAACACAGGCACGAGATCTGGCTTTAATGGACGAAAAATACAAAGTTACACGTGTTCGCCCTGTAGATATGTTCCCTCAGACGCACCATGTAGAAAATGTTGTACTTTTAGAACTTCGATAATAAATTATAAATGAAAAAAATACTGTGTTTTTTACTGGTCTTTACTTTTGGATTATCCAGTTGTGAAAAAGATGATATTTGTGATGCAAATACACCGACAACTCCGCGGCTGATAATATCTTTTTATGATATCACAAACCCTACGGTTAAGAAAAGTGTAACCCGTTTGAAAGTAATTGGTGAAGGACAGGATGAAGGTATTATCTTTAACGAAGCAGGCGATGAAACAACAAAATACCTGACAAGTGGTGATTCTATTGCTATTCCGTTGAAAACATTTGAGAATACCTCAACTTTTACCTTTATACTGAATGCCGATAGTAGTAATCCTGCACTTACCAATACCGATCAGGTGAAGTTCAATTACACCCGAGAAAATGTATATGTTTCACGAGCTTGTGGTTTTAAAACTCTTTTTCAGCTACTTACCCAGCTTCCTATTGAGAGCACAGATTCTGGCTCAGACAGCTTCTGGATGCAAAATATTCAGGTAAATAATCCTAACATTGAATTTGAAAATGAAACACATGTCAAAGTATTTTTTTAGTATTTGTTTATTGTTTTCATTCATTTGCATTCAGGCACAGGAAACATCTACAACCACGACCCTAAAAGAACCCGCCAAGGGAAAAAAGAAATCTGAAACCAGTAAAACTGTAACAGAAACCATAACAGACAGTGTCCCGGTAAAAAAAGACCGCTACGGCTTGCGTGTAGGTGTTGATTTATTCAAACTTACCAAAGGCTTATATGACAAAGATTACAAAGGGATAGAATTTGTTGGGGATTTTCGACTTACCAAAAATTATTATCTGGCGGCAGAACTTGGTATAGAAGACAAAACCACTGATGATGACCGATTAAATTCGACCGCAACAGGAACATATATAAAAGGAGGTTTTGACTATAATATGTACGAAAACTGGCTGGATATGGAAAACCTTATAACAGTAGGCTTACGTGCCGGTTTCAGTACTTATAGCCAGCAATTAAACAGTTACAAAATTTACAATTCCAATCCCTACTGGGGAGAACAGCCACCAATTGCCGACGGTCAAAAATATACCGGTTTAACGGCTGCATGGACTGAGGTTACAGCAGGAATGAAAGCCAAAGTTTTTAACAATGTTTTTGTTGGATTTGGTGTTCAGTTAAAATTACTTTTAGCGAAGAAAGATCCTGATAACTTTGAAAGTCTTTATATCCCGGGATTCAACAGAACTTACGATGGAAGTTTCGGAATCGGATTTAATTATACCGTTTCGTATTTTATTCCGCTTTATAAAAAAACCGTAATTCCGGAAACTAAAAAAGAAACTAAAAAGTAGCTATATAAAAATAAAACCACGAATTCAGAACATTAAACTCTGAATTCGTGGTTTTTTATTAAAGCTGAATATTTACTACTTCCCTATTTCTTTAACTTCTTTCATAAAAATCCATTTCATAAAAAGCTTTTCGCCATCTTTGGTTTTCAAAGCTTTAAACTGAGGAGCCACCAGCGTTGCAACTATAAAAGCCGTCAATGGAATCCAGATTCCGGTTATTCCTGTATATTCTGCAATTACAAATCTCCCAAGAATAAATAAAATAGCGAAACATCCTAATTGATACAAAAACGCTCTTACTTGTAATTTTGTCATTTTTTTTGGAGTTGTTAAGATTCTGAAGCACTAAGATGTTAAGTTAAAATTAGTAGCATAACCAGAATCTTATAATTAATTTTAATCTTTTTTTGTTGTTTTTATTAATTCTTAGCTCCTTAGATGCTTAGAATCTTAGGAGCTTAATTTTATACCTGAAACTTAGTTCTCTTACTTCCTTCATACATTTCATATTTAACCAAACGGGCTTCAAGGCTTCCATTAAAAAGTTTTATTTTTCTTGAAGGTTTTAATCCAACAAATTTCAGAGCCTCCAGATTTGCAGTGATAAACCATGCATTTGTCCCCGGATAATTTTTCTTTAAAGTATCACCTATATTAGCATAAAATCTCTCCATGTGAATATCCAGACGCTCATCATAAGGCGGATTAAAAACAATGTGAAGCTTGCCCTCTGTTTCTTTTTCAGTATCAAAAAAGTTATCTTCAGAAATCGTTACATAATCTTCAAGATTTGCATTTCTGATGTTGTCTTTGGCTTTGCTAACAGCACTTGCCGCTTTATCAAATCCCTTTATGGTATAATGAAATTCTCTCGTTTTTTTCATCAGGCTGTCAACTATTGTGTCAAACAAATCATTGTCCCAGTCTTTCCATTTTTCAAAAGCAAATTCTTTTCTGTTAATGTTTGCCGGAATATTGCACGCAATCATAGCTGCTTCCGCCAAAAAAGTTCCTGAACCGCACATTGGATCTAAAAAGTGACTTTGCCCATCCCAGCCTGACAATAAAAGAATTCCGGCTGCCAAAACTTCGTTAATTGGTGCAATATTAGTTGCAGTTCTGTAACCACGCTGGTGTAGTGAATTTCCGGAAGTATCCAAAGCAACAGAAACCTGGTCTTTATCAATATGAACATTGATTCTTAAGTCCGGAAATGCTTTATCGATACTTGGTCTTTGCCCGGTTCTTTCTCTAAACTGATCTACAATAGCATCTTTACATTTTTGAGAAACAAATTCAGAATGGTTAAAATAAGTAGAATGAACCGTTGCATCAATCACAAAAGTCTGATTAGCATTTAGCAATTTCGACCAGTTTACACCTGAAATCCCCTTGTATAACGCCTGCTCATTATTGGCTCTGAATGAATAAATTGGTTTTAGAACCTTAAGCGCTGTTCTAAGTGACAGATTGGCTTTGTACATAAAACCTTTATCGCCCTTAAAACTTACCATTCGTACCCCTTTTTCGACATCCTGTGCGCCCAAAGCTTTCAGTTCGGCTTCTAAGATCTCTTCAAAACCAAAAAAACATTTGGCAATCATTCTAAAATTTTCTTCCATCGTTATAATTGAATTAAAACAGACTTTCAGTCAAATCAAATCTGCATTAAAAACATTCCAAATAACGCAACAATGTTTCATGTATCATTGCGAAATAGTTATTTTTAGGCAAAAATACACTAAATTTGCCGGACTTTGAATTAATTGAAATAGAATAAATGTCTGAAGCACCCAACCCGTCAACACCTAATCAGGATCGTAACACCGAAAACTGGTTTACATCATGGTTTGATACTCCGTATTATCATATTTTATATAAAGATAGAAATTACAGAGAAGCTCAGGTTTTCATGGACAACCTTACACATTATCTAAATTTGCCTGAAAAAGCAAAAGTATTGGATTTAGCATGTGGCAAAGGCCGCCATTCTATTTATTTAAATCAGTTAGGTTATAACGTTTTGGGAGCCGATTTGTCTGAAAACAGTATCGCCGAAGCCAGTAAAAACAGTAACGAAACTCTCCACTTTAAGGTACATGACATGCGTGAACCTTTTGAAGAAAAATTTGACGCAATCTTCAATTTGTTTACCAGTTTTGGTTATTTCGAAAATGACGATGACAATCTGACCACCTTAAAAGCAATCAAAGAAAGCTTATCAGAATATGGTTTTGCCGTAATTGATTTCATGAATGTAAATCAGGTTATCGAAACCCTGGTTCCCGAAGAAGTAAAAACCGTTGACGGAATTGATTTTCACATCAAAAGATACGTTGAAGACGGACATATTTTCAAAGAAATAGATTTTGAAGATCAGGGCAGAAAATACCACTTTACAGAAAAAGTAAAAGCCTTAACCTTAAAAGATTTTCAGGATTTAATGGATGAAGCCGGAATTTATCTCTTAGATATTTTTGGCGATTACAAACTCAAAAAATTCCATAAAACCGAAAGCGAACGATTAATCATGATTTTTAAATAGATTGGTATGTTTAATCGGCAATTTGTTTAACCGTTTATCGAATAAACAAATCGACGGTTGAACGATTAAACAATTAAACGATTCAACTAAATTAAATGAATTATCTATTACCCTTATTTTCTGTACTTGTAGGATATATTGTGGCTTTGTTTTTAAAACCAAAAAGCAAAACCAATCTAAAATTACTGCTGGCATTCAGCGGTTCTTTTTTATTGTCGCTAACCGTAATGCATCTTTTACCTGAAGTTTACGAAGCACACAATCATAATATAGGTATTTTTATAATGATCGGAATCTTATTCCAGATCATTCTTGAGTTTTTCTCAAAAGGCGCAGAACACGGACACGTGCATGGGCATGCAAAAATGTCTCAGATCCCATGGCTCCTTTTCATAAGCCTTTGCATTCATGCCTTTTTAGAAGGATTTCCTGTAAGTCATCATCATGGACTGGCTATCGGAATTGCGATTCACCATTTGCCAATTGCTGTAATCCTAACGACTTTTTTTATCAATGCAAGTCTAAACAAAAAAGCCATTTTTGCTTTTATGCTAACCTTTGCAATTATGACACCTCTGGGCACTGTCGCATCTGACTTTTTACCCATTTTAAACGAATATTACACTGAAATAACCGCCATCGTAATCGGAATTTTATTCCACATTTCATCGACCATTATTTTCGAAAGCAGCGAAGGACATAAGTTCAATGTTGCCAAAGTTTCGATGATTGTTTTAGGTATACTACTTGCTTTTTTATTATAAGCCTAGCTTTTCATAAAACTGTATTATAAACCTAAGACATTTGATGTATTGCAATCATATTTAAACACAACCTAATCTTTATACACCTTGTATCTACTGAAAAATGTTTTAAAAGTAATTATTTTAGTATTCTTTTTTCAATCATGTTCAAATGAATCTAACCAAAATAATGATTTTATAGTTGGTAAATGGAAAGCCATTAAACGTTATAAATCGGATGTTGAAATTGATTTCGGCGTTTGTGACCCGTACATGTTGTATGAGTTTAATCAGGATAATTCATCAAGATTATTTAATGAAAGTAAAAAACAACCACCTAATACCTTTTGTGGCGAAACGATGTTAGGATGGAATACTTGGAAAAATATTGGTAATGGAAATTATGAATTACATGACAAATCCGAACAGATCGTTTCAACTTTTTATATCGATAACTCAAATTTAATTCAACAATATGTTAATAGTGATGAAAAAGTTGTTTACAAACGAGTTAGTAAATAATTTTTTTTAGGAGTTCCAAAACATTATCTAATTGACAAATTTTCTAATTATACACAATGTTTGTGTGAGGGATAGTAGCAAACTACCGAAGTAGTGCGAATAGCCCGACCGCATTTACAAAAGGCGCAGGTAAGCGGTTTGTTAAATGGCGCCTTTTGTAAATGCGGTCACACCCAAAAATTATCTAATTCTAATTCCCCGTTCTTTTCTTTTCTTCTTCATTTCCAAAATTCCGCTCTTTTATATTGATCTTTTTGTTTCCAAAATTGTAAACTACAGATAAACGGGCAAATCTGTTGCTTTCATGTTGACTATAAACTTGTCTTACACCATTTACAACTGAAACATCGTCTTTTAAATATGATGTATTAAAAATATCATTTACTAAAAAGGAAATCTGCATTGCTTTGTTTAATAGATCTTGCTTAAAACCAATATTTAAACTTGAGGTATATCCTGTTTCATATAAACCGCTTTTATAGGGTGCAGCATAGTTAAAATCTATTTGCAATTTGGTTGTTTTACCCAACGAAAAGGTATTATTCGTTGAAAAATCAAACTGAAGGCCATTTACCGGTGTTGCATTGATATCTTTTATAAATTTAATATCTGAGCCTAAAAAATATACTGAGTTTTCACTCTGCCACCAATCTGTAAAACTGGCTGAATAAATTTCTCCTATTCCATAAGTAATGCCTTTAAAATAATTTTCTCTCGTTATAACTTGTGTTAATGTTTCCGGATTTGCAGTAAATATTACGCCATAACCATCTGTAATCGAATTTAAAAAAACACTTGTTTTCAATATTTTTTTATACGAATGTGCAAATTCAAAATTATCGCTAAAAGAAGGCTTCAAAAATGGATTCCCTTCTGAATAACTATTACTGCTGATATAAACACGAAACGGATTTAATAGTGAAAAGCCAGGTCTTCGTATTCTTTTACCATAATTTAAACTAAAACTGTTATTTTCATCTTTTTGATAAGAAGCATAAACGGTTGGAAATAATTTAAAATAATTATTTACAGTTTCCTGATTTAGCGTTTTTGAAAAACCATTTGTTTGTGTATTCTCTAATCGTAATCCAAATTGAAAATTCCATTTTTCATTAATTTTTTTGTCTCCGCTAATATAGACCGCCTGATTATTTTCGGTGTATTTAAACTGGTTAGATTGGTTAGTATCTAATTCCGGAGTTCCGGTAATCGTATTAAAAAAAACAACATCACTGTTACTTGTGGTAAAACTTACTTTCGCTCCATACGATAAGTTTAACAATTGAAGCGGATGCTCCATATCTGCCTTTAAGCTTACATTATCAATATTCTGATTCGAAATATTTCGGCCTGACTGATTTACATCTACAAAGGTTCCGTCTGACGCATAATTATTCGCTATAAAATCCCTGTCGAATTTTGAATTATAATTAAAGTAATCCGCATCAAATGATAATTTTCGGTTTAGGGAGTCTAATTTGGTAATCAAATGCAGATTATAAGTATTATTTCCTGATTTCCGGTCTAAAAAACTCTCATTAATTATATAACTCTCTAATTCATTTTGAGCATTATATTTATCAATTCTAATATCAGAGTCAAAATCAGGATTGCTTTTATCTCTTAAAAATTGAAAACCGATGGTTGTATTTTCTGAAAAATCATAATCAAAAGCTATTTTCCCGGACAGGTTATCTTCGTTTAATTTTGTCGTTACATCCATTTTTGTAGTTCCTTCAGCGAAATACATATCCAGATTTTCATTTATATTTTTATAACCCGTTTTTCCATTGACACTGGCCGAAAATCGAAATGTATTCTTATTGTAAAAGAAATTATCCCTCAGCGCAAAAATTCCATATTTACTTTGATCATAAGAAGCTGTGGTTGTATTTTTCCAGGAATTACGAGCCCCTTTTTTCATTACAATATTGATTAATCCGCCATTTCCTTCCGCTTCATATTTTGACGAAGGATTACTAATAATTTCGATATTTTTAATATCACTTGCGGAAATCGATTTTAGGAAATTATTCAGTTTTTCACCTGTTAATTCAATCATTCTTCCATCAATCATAACACGAGAAGTTCCTTTTCCTAATATATTGATAGCATTATTTTGTACCACAACGCCCGGTGCTGTATTTATTGCGCTCAAGGCATCACCTCCAACTATGTTAACATTATTTTCTGGATTATAAACCAAACGATCTGTTTTTTGTTCAATCGTACTTTTTCTCGACTGAACGACAACTTCTCCCAAATTTGTTGCACTTTCAATTAAAGTAATTATCCCTAAATCGGTATCTTTTTCAATAGCAATTTCACTTTTGTAATCAGTAAATCCTAAAAGACTTACTTTTATTTTATAAGAGCCTTTTTTAATATTAATTTCAAAAGTACCTTCTTGTGTGCTTGTTGTTCCGCCAATTATTTTTCCTTCTGAACTGGTTACTGAAATATCTGCCCATTCAAGTGAAGTTGTTTCGCTGGATATTTTCCCTTTTAATTTTACTGTTGATTGTGCTAAACAAAATAATGGTAATACTAAAAAGATAAAGAGGTTTGCTTTTTTCATGATTTCTAATTTTTAGACTTGCTCGATTAATTTGAAGCAAAGTTGCCTTAGAAATTTTCCAGAATCGACCGACAAAAAAAAGTCGAACCAATTTCTGCATAAGAAATCAGTTCGACTTTATTAATCTGGAAGTACGACTTTTTACAATACCTTAATTATGAAGCGTTTCTATAAGACGTAGGCGTTTGATTCGTATATTTTTTGAAGGAAGTATTAAACGAAGATTTTGAATTAAAACCTACTTCGTATAGAATTTCTAAAACGGTCAAATCTCTTTTTAAAGGATCCTTCAGAATACTCATTGCTTTTTGAATACGATATTCGTTTACAAAATAAAAAAAATGCTGATCCATATGATGATTTATCAGAATAGATAAATCACGAACCGGAATATCAATTTGATTAGACAGTTCCTGAATCGTAAGTGATGGATCGAGAAAAGGTTCGTTTTCTGCCATATAATTTTTCAATGCTAAAATCTGCCTTGTAATAACTTCGCTTTGATTGTTTCTTGCTTCAGTAATATCTTTATTTTCTTTAGGAAGAATATCTCTTGCTAATAACAATTTAGAATCAATACCTCTGAAAAGCTCAGGATAATTTAAGGCTTTTAAAACAAACCAGCACGTAACTGACAAAACCAAAAATTGCAATATTGTATTTGACCAGATCCACAAAAAATCAATATTAGCATATCTTACAACATTCTTAGCTATCGACAGGTAATACAAAACAAAAAGTACCATAGCCATTTGAAACAGCCACTTAAAAATAGATGCTCTCGGGTTAGTATAATTTTCCTCATATATTTCTTTGTACTTTTTTAAAACTAAAAATACTCCAATACTATAAAATATGGTTTGCAGACCTAAAACAAGGAACAAATAAAACATCTCAGACGATTGATCCCGATCCTCATAAAACAGTATTTTTTCTATATCCCTTAAAAGGTAGAGTCTGAATAAAAAAACCGCATTTGTAATGATAAATGGAATTATGTGCAGCAGGTGTTTTAACTTTAATCGAAAATCTGCAAAACAAACTGACAATACATATAAGTAAAAAGCGGGAAGTATCAGAGCACAAATAGTCCATCTGAAAAATTCTAAACTAAAATGAGTTCTAATAAAGTTTTCATCAATAAAAATACCGCTGTTATCAATGGCAAAAAAGATCAGATAACTGGCAAACAGTCGATTTGCCAGTTTGTTTTTTGTCTGTACCGTGAGCAAAAAAAAGGCCAGCAATAAGGAAACAAAAACTGACAATCCCGCCATACCCGTTAAAAAACTTACTATATTCATTCCTTTTTGATTATTTAAACAAATATAATATTTTAGTTCTTTTAATAAGTCTTCTAAAGTTGATTCCGCCAAAAAGAAAACACCAAAAAAGAGTTAAAATCTTTATAAGTTTGACTTGTAGTTTTCTCTCATTTCCTTAAAAAAGTTTAATTTTGGAGGATAACTATTTCAACAAAAAATGACGTTTACAAAAACAACCGAACAATCTTCAAAATACGAGCATTTAGAAAAAATGTCAGTTCAGGAACTGCTGACTAATATTAATAACGAAGACAAAACCGTCCCTTATGCTGTCGAAAAAGCGTTACCGCAAATCGAAGCTTTAGTTGCACAAACTGTTGTAAACTTAAAATTAGGCGGACGTATTTTTTACATCGGTGCCGGAACATCCGGACGTTTAGGCGTTGTAGATGCTTCTGAATGCCCTCCCACTTTTGGAGTTCCTTTTGATTTGGTAAACGGAATCATTGCGGGCGGTGACACAGCAATCCGTCGTGCCGTAGAAAATGCCGAAGACAATGCTACACAAGCCTGGATTGATTTACAGGCACATAACATTAACCAGAACGATATCGTGATAGGAATTGCGGCTTCGGGCACTACTCCTTATGTTATTGGCGGTCTGGAAACCTGTAACCAAAATAATATTGCAACAGGCTGTATTACCTGCAATGCGGGAAGTCCTTTGGCACTTACAGCCAAATTCCCCGTAGAAGTAGTTGTCGGACCTGAATTTGTAACCGGAAGTTCAAGAATGAAAGCCGGAACTGCTCAAAAACTGGTTTTGAATATGATTTCGACCGCATCAATGATTCAGCTTGGAAAAGTAAAAGGAAACAAAATGGTCGATATGCAACTCAGCAACATCAAACTGGTCGACCGTGGTGTAAAAATGATTATGGGAGAAATTCCGGTTTCGTATGAAGAAGCTTCCGAATTATTGAAAAAATACGGGAGTGTGAGAAATGCTGTTGACAATTATTTGAAATAAGAGGTTTCTGTGAAATGTGAAATGGCTTTTTATATCATAAAGTTTGTCATTTCGACGTGAGGAGAAATCACACTAGTAGCTCCACAGAGAGAGAGTGCAATCTTTATTGAATCCCGCGTGTGATTTCTCGTCCCTCGAAATGACAAGATTGCGACAAAACTGAAACTAAAAAACCTGAAACTTGAAACCTTAAACCTGACCCGAGGCTGAAAGCCGAACAGACGAAGTAAACAAAAAAAATGGCAACAAATAAACAATTATTAGGAAAAGGGATTAAATATTTAACCGGTGCACTACCACTGATGTTTATTGGCCCTACACTCATCTACAATGCATTCATGAACCAGCATACCGCCTGGCATTATCTGGTTTTGGGAATTGGAATTGTAGCCTGCCTTAGTGCCATGTTTCTAATTTTTTACGGATTGAAAATTATTATCAAAGGTTTGTTCAATGACTAATATTTAGCTGTCAAACAAATTTCTAATAACACTTTTAATATCTTATTCAATCATAATGGAAAGCCTAATTCACATTCAGAAAACCTTCGAAAAAGTCATTTATATTGATAAAAAAATAAACAACCGTGAATTTGAGGATTGCGTTTTTAAAAACTGTGATTTTTCCAACAGTAATTTCGCTTACAATACTTTTTTAGACTGCGAATTTATCGACTGTAATTTGTCGATGACCAGTCTGGCTGGAACGAGTTTAAAAAATGTGACATTCAAAAACTGCAAGCTTTTAGGAATTGCCTTTAACGAATGTGATGACTTTTTATTTCAGGTTTATTTTGAAGAAAGCACTTTGGATTATGCTATTTTTTCGAATAAGAAAATGCCCAAAACCAGGTTTATCAATTGTTCCGTAAGAGAAGTTACTTTTATCGGAACCAATTTAACCAGTTCATTTTTTGACAATTGTGATCTGGATGGTGCTATTTTTAATGATACGCAACTGGCCGCAGTTGATTTTAGAACGGCTTACAATTATAAAATCGATCCTGAATTTAACCCGATGAAAAAAGCGCAATTTTCAAATCAGGGAATCGTGGGACTTTTAGATAAATACGACATTAAAATTGTATAAGTATGGAAACGAACGATTCTTATCTGGAAAGCATCAAAAAGCAGTTTTTGTATTATAAAATGCTGGGCGAAAAAGCCATCGATCAAATAGAACCCGAACAGCTTTTTATTACTTTAAACGAAGACACCAACAGCATTGCGACCATAATCAAACATATTTCGGGAAATATGCTGTCGCGATGGACAGACTTCCTAACTTCTGACGGCGAAAAAGAATGGCGCAATCGCGATGCCGAATTCGAAAATGATTTGCAGTCGAAAGATGAAGTTCTGGAAATCTGGAATAAAGGCTGGAATGTGTTTTTTGACGCTTTAAACAATTTACAACCGGAGCAGCTTTCGGATATTATTTATATTCGAAATGAAGGACATACTGTTATTGAAGCCATTAATCGTCAATTGGCACATTATCCGTATCATATCGGACAAATTGTTTTTTATGCCAAACAGCTGAAAAACAGCTCCTGGAACAGCTTATCGATTCCGAAAAACAAATCCGGGAATTACAACGCCGAAAAGTTTGCCAAAGAAAAAGAAATAAAGAACTTTACGGATGATGAATTAAACAGATTGAAATAACATATTATCAGGCTGAGTTCGTTCGGCTTCGCTCAGGATAACTTAGTCGAAGCCCTCATCAAAACAAAACCCTTCGACTCCGCTCAGGGTGACATATGAACGACTGCCCTAGCCCTGATTGAAGCGGAAATCCTTTTTATTTTTCCTTTAAAAATAAAAAGATTGCAGTGGAAAGCAGGAATCAGCTCCTAAAAACAACTTATTTAAAATGAAAAAAATTATATTCTTATTCCCAATACTTGCTTTAGTATCATGTTATAACGCAGAACACAACTGCAAAGACTTTAAAAACGGAAAATTCAAATTTGAGTTTGAAGTAAACGGCGTAAAAAAAACAACCATTTTTGAACGCAAAGACAGTATTGAAATTGAAACTTTTGAAGGAAAAACCGACACCTCAACAATACGCTGGGTAAGTGACTGTGAATATGTTTTGCAGAAAAAACACCCCAAAAACATGGCAGAGGAAAAAGCAATCAGCATGAAAATAGTAACGACTTCGAAGGATTCTTATACTTTTGAATTTGGCATGGTAGGCTCTGAAGAAAAACAGCACGGAAAAGTTTTTAAAATCGAATAAAAAGTAGTAATTTGAATGTAAATAAAGATTTACATGGAAGTATTTTTAAACCCTGATGCCTGGATTGCATTACTGACCCTGACGTTTCTGGAAATTGTTCTGGGAATTGACAATATCATTTTTATCTCGATTGTTACAGGAAAACTACCAGAACAAGACCGTAAAAAAGCTACCCGGATTGGTTTGTTTCTGGCCATGTTTATGCGAATTGCTCTGTTGTTGGGAATCTCGTATTTAATTGCCATGAAAGCAACAGTATTCAGTATTCACTGGGGCTGGCTGGAAGCTGATTTTACCGGACAGGCAATTATTTTGTTGTTAGGAGGTTTGTTTCTGATTTACAAAAGCACCAAAGAAATCAGTGAAAAAGTGGATCATAAAGGTGAAGAAGAAAAAAGCATTGAGACAGCTGCGAAGAAATCTTTTTCGAATGTTATTTTACAAATTCTGTTAATCGATTTAATTTTCTCTGTTGACTCCATTTTAACCGCTGTGGGTATGACGAATGGCGTTTCTGGAGCACTAACTATCATGATTACAGCAGTTGTTATTTCTGTTGTTGTTATGATGCTTTTTGCTGTTCCGGTTGGAAATTTCGTTAATAAAAATCCATCCATTCAAATATTGGGTCTGTCGTTTCTAATCCTGATCGGATTTATGCTGATTACCGAAAGTATGCATTTGTCTAATGCCACCCTGATTGGCGAACACATTGGAGCCATTCCGAAAGGGTATCTTTATTTTGCCATTTCGTTTTCTCTGGCTGTGGAATTTATCAATATGCGAATCCGAAAGAAAAAATCATAAGCTTAAAATTATTTAAAAGTTCCTTCACGGAACTTTTTTGTTTCAAAAATAAATCTGATTTTTTTTGAAAATATAGTTTGAATAGCAGCTGAAATTTATTTCTTTTACAATACTGTTTTCTATTCTAAATTCAGAACTTAATTCAATATGAAAAATACTATTTCACACAGAGTTGCCGATTTTTTGAAGAACTTCCCTCCTTTTAATCTTTTGAATCAAAAAGATCTCGAAAAATTATCTGAACAGATTTCTATCATTTATAAAGAAAAAGACTCGATAATTTTTTCTGAGAATGAAAAGACACATGATTCTTTTTATGTTGTTCACAAAGGCGCGGTTGCTCTTAAGAAGAATCAAAAAACCCTTGACATGTGTGACGAAGGGGATATTTTTGGATTAAGACCTCTTCTGGCACAGGAAAATTATGTTATGGAAGCCAGTACGTATGAAGAAAGTATTTTGTATGCGATTCCGATTGCGGTTTTTAAACCTTATGCCTTAGAGAATAAAGACATTGGTAATTTCCTTATCGAAAGTTATGCTTCGAATACTAAAAACCCTTATTCTGAGGTTCATAAAAACAATTTGTATGGCGAAGTTGTTGCTCAGCACCAGCAGAATAATGACAAAGAATTTTTTGATTTACAACCCGTAAAATATTCCAAAAAGATTGTTACCTGCGGTCCTTCAACCACAGCAAAAGAAATCGCTAAAATCCTGACCAAGAAAAAAGTCGGAGCTATTTTGATTGTTGATGAAATGCTCCCAATCGGAATTATTACGGATAAAGATTTGCGTAACAAAATCGTTTCAGGCGACTACCCTATTACAACACCTGCCGAAACTATTATGACATCGCCCGTTATTACCTATTCAAAAAAAATGACGGTTACCGAAGCTCAAATGGCAATGATCAAAAGTAATATCAGTTATTTATGTCTTACCAAAGATGGAACAGTAAATACAAAGGCTGTTGGTATTTTGTCCAAACACGACCTTATGGTTTCGCTGGGCAATAATCCGGCCGTTTTGATTAAAGCTTTAAAAAGAACTACAAAAGTTAAAGAAATCAAGCCGATTCGCGCACAGATTATGCAATTACTGCAGGGATATCTGGACCAGAATATCCCGATGACGCTAATTACAAAAATCATAACCGAATTAAATGATGCCTGCGTAACCCGTGTTATTGATATTTCGCTGGAAAAAATGCATACGCCACCTCCTGTTAAGTTTACCTGGCTGGCGCTGGGAAGCCAGGGTCGTGACGAACAGATGCTTCATACCGATCAGGATAATGCGATTGTCTATGAAAATGTATCTGAAGTTTTTAAGGATGAAACTAAAGCCTATTTCCTAAAATTAGCTACTCACATCAATAAAGGGCTTTTTACTATTGGTTATGAATATTGCCCTGCCGAAATGATGGCGTCCAACCCAAAATGGTGTATGAGCCTTGACGAATGGAAAGATCAGGTGGCTTACTGGATTAAAAATCCTGGTAAAAATGAGGTCTTGCTATCATTTATCTTTTTTGATTATAGTGTAAAATACGGAAACCGTGAAATTGTTGACCAATTATCAGATTCGATTTTTGAAAATGTAAAAGCCAATCCTATTTTTTATGTCCATTTGGTGAGTGGTGCTTTGCAAAGTCCCTCGCCGACTGGTTTTTTCAGGCAATTTTTAGTGGAGCAGGATGGCGCCAACAAAGATCAGTTCGATATTAAAAGAAGAGCCTTAATGCCGCTGACAGATGCTGCAAGGGTTTTAATTTTATCGCATTCTGTAAAATCGATCAGCAACACAGCGGAACGTTTTGAAAAACTGGCAGAACTTGAACCTCAAAATAGTGAACTTTATTTATCCTGTTCGTATTCGTTTAAAGCCTTATTGAAATTCAGAACCAAACAAGGGCTTTTACACCATGATTCGGGTCAGTTTATCGCTTTGGAATCCCTTTCGAAAATGGAGAAAATAAAACTGAAAAGAACTTTTAAAACTATCAAAGAACTTCAGGAATTAATTTCGGTACGTTTTAATGTTTCTAATATTGTATAAAAATGAGTTTATTTAATTTTTGGCAAAAAGAAGAAGAAAAGTTTTTCGATGAAAACATTACCATCGAAGAAACACGTTTTGTAGTGCTGGATACCGAAACCACAGGTTTTGATTTTACAAACGATCGCATTTTATGTATTGGAGCACTCGTTTTGCAAAACGGCACAATTTCGGTTCAGGATAGTTTTGAGGTTTATATAGAACAGGATCATTATGACGAGTCAACTGCCCAGATTCATGGTATTCTGAAAGATTTTGTTGTAAAACGTCCTTCAGAATCAGAAGCTTTAAAACAGTTTTTAGATTATTTGGGAGATTCTGTTATTATCGCACATCATGCCTATTTTGATATTACTATGATTAATCGCGCTCTGGAAAGAAACGGTTTACCTGAGTTAAAGAACAAATCACTGGATACAGGGGTTTTGTATAAAAAAACATTAATAAAATCGCATCTCTTCGAAAGAAAGGATCATTATTCTCTGGATGATCTTGCGGATAAATTTGATATTTCAAAAAAAGACAGACATACTGCTTTAGGAGACGCTTACATTACAGCCATCGCTTTTTTGAAAATTGTAAAAAAACTAAGAGAGAAAAAAGAAGTTTCTTTAAACCAACTATTTAAATAATTATGAAAAAATTATGAGGGTTAAATTTACATATATCATATAATTTTACCATTTCATAATATATTCCTTATTATTTATTAGCAATAACAAAAAATTGACATAACATCCATTTTGTTTTTCAGCGATAGCTTTGCTACAATCAAAAAAACAAAAAAACAGTTATGAAATTTAATTTTTTAAAATCTATTGCATTACTTGGAATTACAGGACTTTCTGTAATCAGCTGTCAAAATGATGATGAGGGCGATAAAACAAACAAAGACATTGATTTTACCACAAAATCAAAAGTTCCTGCATTTGTTTACGCTCAGCCAGGTTTCGAAAATCTGCAAATTTCAACTTTAATCTCTACCACTGATGTATTGCCGGAAAGTCCTTCTTTCATTTATGCTGGTCAGCCGGATGGTGCCGGATTTATGAAAAATCCAAATGGTGAGGGTTATGTAATGATTACGAACCACGAAATCATACAATCAGTTTCAAGAGTTTATTTTGATAAAACTTTAAAACCTGTAAAAGGAGATTATATCGTTGATGCTGTAGGAGGTCAGACAAGACTTTGTTCTGCTACATTGGCAACACCTGAAATTCATGGTTTTGGACCGATATTTTTAACTGCAGGAGAAAGCGGTCAGGAAAGTATGGTTCACGGTATCAACCCACTTGCACCAGCAACTGATAAAAACAGAAAAGACAGGGTTTTACCTGCTTTAGGGAAAGCAAGTATGGAAAATGCTGTTCCGTTAACAAAAGAAGCTTACCCTGGCAAAAGTGTTATTATCATGGGAGAAGATCAATCTTATGCAGCTTCGCATGCAAGTGCCGGTCAGGTAATTATGTATGTTTCTACAGTTGGAGATCTAAATAACGGAAAATTATATGCTTTAAAAAGAAATGACAACGTTCAGGTAGAAACTACAATGACTGTTGGAAATTCTTTCGATGTATCATTTGTTGAAATTCCGAATGCCAAAAATATAACGGGAGCTGAAATCAATACCACTGTAAACGACTTAAAAGCAATCCGTTTTTCAAGAGTGGAGGATGTCGATTACAGAAAAGGATCTGCAAAAAATAACAGAGAAGTTTATTTTACAGCTACCGGACAATCTTCAAACGGCACTACTCCTGTAGAAGGTTATACTATGTGGGGAAGAGTATATAAATTAGTTCTGGATGAAAAAGATCCTTTAAAAGGAAAACTTGAATTAGTGGTTGAAGGCGATTCTACACCAGGTACTGGCGTGATCAATCCTGATAACCTTTGTGTAACTGACAATTATGTTTACATTCAGGAAGATGGCGATAGTTATTATGCTAATGCTAAACATGACTCATACATCTGGCAATATAATATTGCTTCCAAAACAAATAAACCGTGGTTAACCATGAACCATAAACGTACAGATGCAGCCTGGAATACTTTATACAACCAATCTGGCGAAATGAGGTTTGGAAGCTGGGAATATGGCGCCATGGAAGATATCTCAGATGTTATTGGTGTTCCAAATACTTTTACGTTGAATATCCACCCTCATACCTGGCAAAACGATACGTTCAAAAATGCTGATGGTTCAGGAGTGACTACAAGTAAAGAAGGCGGTCAAACTGTAATTATTCGTAACGTACAAAGATAATTTTACAAAAATTCAAACAAAAACAATCCAATTTTCATTGGGTTGTTTTTGCTATTTATAAAGTAATTCTAAAATGAAAATTGATTTAATCAAAAAAATATTTTTTTCTATTCTCTTCTCTATTTTAATTTTATTTACCAACTGTACAAAAGAAAAAACAGAAACTTCTGTAAAGCAGGATCTTCTAATTGACCTGGAAAAACTTGAAAATAAAATAACCCATTTCAAAAAGATTGCTGAAAGCGAAAAGGATTCCAAAAAAATTCAGGAAAGTTTTAAAGCTACAAGGGCTTTATATAAAAAAACAGAATGGGCAGTAGAATATTTTGTACCTGAAACGGCGAGATTTATTAATGGCCCCGCTTTGGATGAACTTGAGGTTGAAGAAAATAAGTTTTTGCCTCCAAATGGTTTTCAGGTTATTGAAGAGCTCATTTTTCCTGAATATGACACAAACAACAAAACAGATTTGATTCGGGAAATAGCGATTATGCACGCCAATATCGTACAGGTAAAACAACATTTGGATGCAATAACTATTGAAGAAAAACATATTATTGATGCCGCCCGATTTGAGGTTTACCGAATTTTAGCATTAGGAATCACCGGTTTTGATTCACCTGTAGCACAGGAATCCATTAACGAAGTTGCCCCTGCTTTGGTTTCGGTTGAAAATATTGTTTTGAAAACCTTTAAAAATAATTCTAAGGAATCCATCGATTTAAAGTCACAATTAAAAAAGACAGTTTCAAACAGCATTTCATATTGTTCCAAAAACAAAGTCTTTAATACTTTTGACAGAGCTACATTCATTAAAGATTATCTGAATGTGATTTCGAAAACAATTTTTGAATTACAAAAGCAAAACAACATTGTAAATGTCAATAAAAACAGTGCTATCAATCCAAATACTGCTACTCTTTTTGAAAAAAATGCTTTCAATGTTAATGCTTTTATTCCCTCTACAGAATATGCTTATTCGGAGGATAAAGTAGCTTTAGGTAATCAATTATTTTACGATACATCAATCTCAAAAGATCAGAAAAGAAGCTGCGCAACTTGTCATATTCCTGAAAAAGCTTTTACAGACGGGCGAAAAACAAATCTTTCTCTTGACGGTTTCGATTTACCGAGAAATACGCCAACCCTCACTTATGCGGGTTTACAAAATGCCTTGTTTTGGGATTTAAGACAAATTGATTTAGAAAAACAAAGCGTAGATGTTGTACAAAATGAACAGGAAATGCATGGTTCATTCAGCCAGATTATTCCTTTAATCAATAAAGATAAGAAGTACAAGGCTTTATTTGAAAAGGCTTTTCCTAAAAACAATAAAATCGAAGAATGGCAATTACAAAACGCTATTGCCTCTTACATTCGTTCATTGAATGATTTTGATTCTAAATTTGATTTATACATGCGAGGTGAATCAAATGAATTTAGTGAAGAGGAAAAACTCGGATTTAATCTTTTTGCCGGAAAAGCAAAATGTGCTACCTGTCATTTTATTCCTTTATTTAACGGAACCGTCCCTCCAAATTACAGTAAAACAGAACAGGAGGTAATTGGAACTCCAAAAGATAAAACCGCAAAAGAAATAAGTCCGGATTTAGGAAAATATAATCAATTTAAAATGGATCAGCTTAAAAATGCCTTTAAGACACCTTCTATCCGAAACGTTGCCAAAACAGCTCCTTACATGCATAATGGTGTGTTTACCACATTAGAAGAAGTCGTTGATTTCTATAATAAAGGAGGCGGAAAAGGTTTAGGTTACGCAGTAGACAATCAAACCCTTCCTTTTGACCAGCTTAAACTAAGCAAAAAAGAAGAATCTGCCTTGGTAGCGTTTATGAAAACCCTAACTGATAAAAGATACCAATAAATTTATAATGAATATATACTGGGTGTCAAAAAATGCACCCAGTTTTTTTATTGAGGAATTTCAAAAATCTCCTTTTTAATTTCGACAGAATAATCATTTGGAGAAATATTTCCTCCTAAAATTTTTGCATAGACTTTGGTAAACTCAGCTCCGAAATATAAAATAATTGCCGAATAATAGACCCATACCAATATGATGATAACAGATCCTGCTGCACCATAAACTGTTGCAATAGTTGAACTTCCCAAATAGAACCCGATAGCAAACTTGCCAATCATAAACAGGACAGATGTAAATCCGGCACCAATAAAAGCGTCTTTCCATTTTATATTTCCATCAGGTAGTGTTCTGAAAATAATAGCAAAAAGAAGCGCAATACTTCCTAAAACGATTAAGATATTAATGACATAAAACAGATATACTGTGCTTTCCGGAAAGTAAATCTTTAATCTGGCATTCAAAACATCCAAAGTAGCATTAAGCATTAAACTAACCAGCATTAGAAACCCCACTGAAACTATCATCGAAAACGACATGAGTCTGTTTTGCACAAATTTCTTAAGGCCTTTATTCGGTTTTGCACGCAATCCCCAGATATAATTGATTGAGCTCTGTATTTCTGCAAAAACCCCGGAGGCCCCTACAAGCAACATAATAATACCAAAAACGGTAACAAAAACATTACTGTCTGAAAGCTGAACATTTTTGATTGCTTCCTGAATTTGTTTGGCGGCATCGTTTCCTACCAACTCATTTATCTGACCATACAATTGGCCCGTTACGGCTTCTTCACCAAAAAAGAAACCGCAAATAGTGATAATAATAATCAATAATGGCGGTAATGCGAAAATAGTGTAATACGATAAAGCAGCACTCAATTTTATAGCGTCATCTTCTATAAATTCTAAAAAAGTTCTTTTTAGCAAATACCATGATTTAGAAAGAATACTATGATTTTTCATTTGCTCTTTTTTTGATGTTCTCTCAAATTTAAGCAATATAAAAAATCCCTAATTCCTGATTTTTAATCGAATTTTACATTTTTACCATGTGAACTTATTTTGAAACCTTTGTATATTCCTGATCAAATCCTAATTTTTTAATTTTTAAAATCTTTTTGAATTCGCCTCTTGTTGGTTTAATTAAATATGAAATTGAGTCTAATCGTTTACCTTTAATTACGGTTACTGAGTCAAGTTTAGTTAAGTCGTCTCGCAAATAGACATCTTTTATTTTTAGAATATTATTATCTAATGATACTACTTCCATTTTCCAAAAAACAGAGTCTCGAGTACTTAAAACTAATTGTCCATCAATGCGTTTTGCTTTATGATTATATGATAATCTAAATTCTATCATCATCAATTCTTAAAAAAGTAGAATCTGAAGTCATATATAATCCTTTAAATTTAGGAGGAAATCTTCTTAATTCAGAATCGTTAACGGGTTGAGGATTTTCAAAGTAAAAAGTTACACATCCATCACAAAGTTCTGTTGCCGCTGCATCTGCTTTTTTGCAAGCACTTAATACCATAATAAAAGCAATAATTAAAATTACCTTTTTCATCGCTTAATCATTTATAATGACAAAATATCCCTTTATCATAAACTGTCCACAAACTTGCTTTTTGGTTGGCGGCTTTCAAAGCGTTATTTGCCCAGGTATTGCAGGTATAAAAAAGACTGTAACTGCCTTTTGCTTCGTAAAAAGCATCTTTTTTTCCGTAGCTGTGACCTTCAATCCATTGTGGATGAACAGGATCACTGAAACTGTCTGAAATATAAGTCACCAGATTTTGATAATTTTCTTTTGAAATCAGGATTCGTTTGCAGTCATCGCCTTCTTTTAATTGTTTAAAAAATGTGGTATGCATGGCTGATGAACTTACACCAAATGCGGCTTTTAAGGCCGTACTTGCTTTTAAATCTGACCATTCCGGTGTATCCAGATAAAAGCCTTTGTCTCCCCATCCAAAAGCAATATAATTCATCAAAGAATCTTTTGATTGTGTCTGACTGAACCGGATTTCGTTTCGCCAGTCTTTGATTTCGTTCTTAACGGGAACCACAATATCTGTGTGAACACCGTTTGAAAGAATATAAATCGGAACAGCATTTTGTTCTTCTTCCTGAGCAATATCAGAATTTACAGTGATTTTTGAAATTAGAAAAACTGATGAAATGTATAACGCAAGGAAAGCGAAAATTCCGAAAAGGGTCCAGCCTAGAAATTTGAAAGATTTTTTTAGCATTTTGATTGGTTTTTAGATTTAGTTATTGGTTGATTTTTCTGTAACCAATTTTTGAGCCAAAGTTTTGCTCGTTTTTAATTTGTTTGCGAAATAGTAAGCGGATTTTACAGATTCGCTATTGCCAAAACGCGGATTTACACAGAATTTTTTTAGATTGTCAGGCTGAGCACAGTCGAAGCCCATCCACAGATTGGTAATACTTTATGGAGCTTCTTTCGGAGCTTCGACTCCGCTCAGCCTGACATTGAATGCGTTTAATTTTAGACATAAAAAAACTGCTGAATTTCTCCAGCAGTTATCTATTCTCTTTGTTCTTTCTTCTATTTTCCAGAAAAAATTATACGTTAAAACGGAAGTGCATCACATCCCCATCTTTCACCACATATTCTTTTCCTTCTACCCTGAATTTTCCAGCTTCTTTAGCTTTTGCTTCTGAACCATACTGAACGTAATCGTCATAAGAAATTACCTCTGCACGGATAAATCCTTTTTCGAAGTCAGTGTGGATAACTCCTGCCGCCTGTGGCGCTGTTGCTCCAATATTAATAGTCCAGGCACGAACTTCTTTTACACCGGCTGTAAAATAAGTCTGCTGTTTTAATAATTTGTAAGCTGCACGAATTAAAACGGAAGCTCCCGGCTCTTCTAATCCCATATCTTCAAGGAAAACCTGACGCTCTTCATAGCTTTCTAATTCTGTAATATCAGCTTCTGCTCCTACTGAAAGTACAATAACTTCAGCCTCTTCATCTTTTACCAATTCACGAACCTGATCTACATATTTGTTACCGCTTACTGCTGAACTTTCATCAACATTACAAACATATAAAACCGGTTTTGCAGTAATTAATTGGAAAGCCTCCATCAAAACTTCCTCATCATTGTTTTGAGGAACAATTGTTCTGGCAGATTTTGCCTGTAATAAAGCTTCTCTGATTCTGTTCAATAAAGCTTCTTCAGTCTGCGCTTCTTTATTTCCGGTTTTTGCAGCACGTTTTACTTTTTCTAAACGTTTTTCGACTGTTTCCAAATCTTTTAACTGCAACTCAATATCGATCGTTTCTTTGTCACGAATTGGGTTTACATTTCCGTCAACGTGTACAATATTATCATTGTCAAAACAACGTAAAACGTGAATGATAGCATTACACTCTCTAATGTTTCCTAAAAACTGGTTTCCAAGACCTTCACCTTTACTTGCCCCTTTTACCAAACCTGCAATATCAACGATATCTACAGTTGCCATTTGAACACGCTCTGGTTTTACCAATTCCTCCAATTTGTTGATTCTCGGATCCGGAACGTTTACAACACCAATATTAGGTTCGATTGTACAAAACGGAAAGTTCGCACTTTGCGCTTTTGCATTAGATAAACAATTAAATAATGTTGATTTTCCAACATTTGGTAATCCTACAATTCCTGCTTTCATCTGTTTGTTTCTGTATTATTTTACTCGGCCTTTTCTGTTTAGGCTTAACATTAATCCTTGTAATTTATTCTTTATGAATTACTTGTTTCTTCTAATTTATGCCAAACTGATATTTTTGGCTTTAAAATTTTGCAAATATAAGATTTAATAACTCGGGAGTGAAGTAAAAATGAGTATTAATCTATTTTTAGAAGTATTCTTTAAAATTTTTAAACTTTTTACCAACCTTTTGTTAAAAAACAGTATTTTTATAACAAACAAAGAACCAAAACAAACCAAAAAATTACACAACCATGAAAAAGATTGCATTATTTTTATTTCTGATAAATTCAGCTTTTCTTTTTGCCCAAAAGGAAGTCTCGGGCACCGTTAAAGACAAATCAGGCGCTCCTCTGCCTGGTGTAAATGTTGTCGAAAAAGGAACAACAAACGGAGTTTCTACCGATTTTGAAGGTAGCTTCAGTATTAAAGTAAAAGAAGGAGCCACTTTAATTTTTACTTATGTCGGATATGCAGCTGTAGAAAAGCCCGCTTCAGGCAGTAAAATAGAGGTTGTTCTCGACGAAAGCGGCGGTCAGGTATTGAGCGATGTTGTAGTCGTGGGTTCGAGAAGTGCTAAAAGAACTGTAGTAAATTCGGCTGTTCCTATTGATGTTATTAATGTAAAAGAGGTTACCACGCAAAGCGGAAAACTGGAAATTAATGAATTATTACAATATGTTGCTCCATCATTCAACGCCAATAAACAATCCGGTTCTGATGGTGCCGATCACGTTGATCCTGCTTCTTTGAGAGGGATGGGACCAGATCAGACTTTGGTTTTAATTAACGGAAAAAGAAGGCATCAATCGTCTTTAATTAATTTATTTGGAACACGCGGACGTGGAAATACCGGAACCGATTTAAATGCAATTCCGGCTGCTTCTATCAAAAGGATTGAAATTCTGAGAGACGGAGCCGCTGCCCAATATGGTTCTGATGCCATTGCCGGAGTTATCAATATTGTAACCAATGATAATGTAAAAGAATTTACCGGCGCAATAACGTACGGAGCATTTAATACCGACGCAAAAGGTGATTTCCCTGAAGGAACTGCCAATACAAAAGGATATAGATTAGACCAAAACGGAAATGGAAATTCTTTTGGTAAAGATCAGGATTTTGATGGCGGCTCTGTAAAAGTATCTGCTAATTATGGCGTTCCAATTGGCACAAAAGGTGGTTACGTAAATGTTACAGGAGAATTTTTAAACAAAAACAAAACTTTACGTCCTGGATTTGATTTTCGAAAAGGTTTTGGCGAAGCTTCTATTCAGGGTGTAAACTTATTTGTAAATTTTGCTATTCCAATTTCTGATAAAACTCAATTTTATGCTTTTGGAGGAAGCAACTTTAGGGATACTGACGCTTATGCTTTTACCCGAAATGATGGAGAAAGAGTTGTAGAGGAAATTTATCCTGGAGGCTATACCCCAAGGATTACCTCAAAAATCAATGACAACTCCATCGCTGCCGGAATCAAAACCGAAACTTCCGGAGGCTGGAAATGGGATTTTAGCAATACTTTAGGGAAAAATAAATTTCATTACGACATAAAAGGAACTCTAAATGCTTCACTCGAAGAAAATTCTCCTACAGAATTTGATGCAGGAGGCCATAGTTTGCTTCAAAACACTACCAATATTGATCTTTCTAAAAATTATGGAGACATTCTTGGAGGTTTAAATTTAGCTTTTGGAGCCGAATTCAGAGTGGAACAATTTGAAATTTTTGCCGGGGAAGAAGGTTCTTATGCGACCTACGATACAAACGGCAATCCGATTACTGATCCAACTACACAAAGTGCTCCGATTGACCCAATTTCCGGAGAACCACGTCCCGGAGGTTCTCAGGGATTCCCGGGATATAGTCCGGCAAACGAAGTAAATGAAAACCGTACTAACTTCTCCTTATACACCGATGCCGAATTAGATGTTAGTAAAGCTTTTATGGTAAGTGGCGCCATCCGTTACGAGAATTACAGCGATTTTGGAAGCACCGTAAACGGAAAACTGGCCTCAAGACTTAAAATCACAGATAAAATTAACTTAAGAGGTTCTGTCAGCACTGGTTTCCGTGCGCCTTCTCTAGCACAGATTTATTATAATTTACGTTTTACCAATTTTAGTTCTGCAGGTGCAACAGAAGTTTTATTAGCTCCAAATGACAGTGAAATTACAAGAGCTTTTGGAATCCAGAAATTAAATGAAGAAAAAGCATTTAACGCATCATTAGGATTTACGGCTAATTATGGAGATTTTACTGCAACTGTTGATGGTTATCTTATCAATGTAGATGACCGAATTGTATTAACAGGCTACTTTGATGCATCTCATTTGGGAACAAATGTTGATAAAGCACAATTTTTCGTAAATGGCGTAGATACAAAAACAACAGGCCTTGATGTGGTTTTGGCCTGGAAAAAAACAATTAATGAAAATCGATTTGGAGCCACTTTGGTTGGAAACATCAATGATATGAAAATCGATAAAGTAAAAAATGGCAATTTAGATGAAAAAACTTTTTTTGGAGAGCGTGACAAAGCTTTTTTACTTGCTTCTGCTCCACCAAATAAATTTGGTCTGAACCTAAATTACGGTAGAAAATGGTTTGATGCAGGACTGGCATTTACCAGATTCAGCGAAGTAAAATTATTAGATTATCAAATGGATGAAGATCCTGAGGATTACAGAACTGATCCGTCTGAAACTGATGAGCAGGTATTTGCAAACCAAAAGAGAGCTGCGACAGATACTTATGGCGCAAAAATAGTAACAGATTTGACTTTAGGTTTTAAACTCTCTAAATCAACCAAATTAAGTATTGGTGCCAATAACTTACTAAATGTTTATCCTGACCAACAAGATGACTGGGTTGAAGCAGGAGGTTATTGGGATGCTGTACAAATGGGATTCAGCGGAGCTTATTACTATGCAAGGCTTGGATTTAATTTTTAATCCTAAAAATATAAAGCAAAAAACCTGAGCAACAACTCAGGTTTTTTTTATTTCAATCTGTTATTTGTTAAAAAACTATAACTTAAATTCTAATGAATCAATAATTCCTTTTTCTTCATCTGTAGCTGTAAATCCGGAAATATCCCAATATTTAGTCAGGACTTTGTTCTTTTTATTAAAAAGTGATTTCTCTTTAAAAACATCACTTTCTTTATAAGTAAAATTTTGCCTGTTGAAATTGGTTGTTATAAAACTATTACGAACCTGAATGTTTTTTATCTCCTCTTTTAAAACCAGGTCATAACCTATTTCCTCATTTGCATTTAAAACATAATAATCCTGACCGTCAACTCTGTAAGTAACTTTTACAATGGATCTTGTAACATTTTTTGATCCCACTTTTTCATTTTCCGCTATTTCTGCCAAATTTTTTGGCTCAATAATAACGCTAAATTCTATAATCAGCTTTTTTTCGGGATCATAAAGTATTTCATAAGTATCTAATGCCGTTTTTGCATTTTCTAAGGGCACTACAGACATTATATAGTAGTTTTTATTGTTCGGATGTCCTTTGGTAGTAAAGTTGTATTCTTTTTTAGTTTTTGAATCCAAGAGTGGCTCAAAATAGCTTAAATTTGAATAATTCTCCATAATTCTATTCAAATTGTATCCCATCAAATCGGCACTGATATCTGTTTCCAGCAAACCGTAGGATCTGTTTTGTTCCACCAGTAATGTGGTAGTTGCTTTTTTCTGATTGACAGAAAACTGAAAATTCACAAGGCCGTCATTATAATAAGAGTATTTGTTATCCAACAAAAAAAACTCCCGGACGTATACCTTTAACCGATAAGACGCAGCTAATTTTTGCCTAGAATTAGATACAATTTTTTGAAGGATTTTTTGAGGATTTTCATTTGAAACAACTACTTCATCTAATTTATTATGGCTGTTTTTAAGATAAACTACAAATTGATCTTCTTTTAAAGCTGCCCACCGAAGTGTTAGTTTTTCATAATTTGTTTCAGACACCTGAACATTTGAAGCGCCATTTAATACAAAAGTTACTTTACCCTCTTTATTAGTAATCAAGGTCTGTTTAGTTTTCATTATAAAAACTGTTGCATTCTCTATAGGCTGCAAAGTTTCTATATCTTTTACAAATACAGAATATACTGCTTCCTGCGCAAAAAGACTTAAATTAAAAAAAATAACCAATAAAAGTATCAGTTTCTTCATAAGTGTTATTAAATTTTCAACTAAAGTATTAAATTTCCGTCAATAAATTAATATTCATTAAAAAAATAAAACATTAAAAATCAAAGAAATAACTTCTATCATATTAAAAATCAAGAGAAAAAAAAATCCTGAATTTGAAAATCAGGATTTTTATATCGTTAAAATAAAATATTATTCTCCATGCAAAAATGCCTGTCTGTTCAACAGGGTTTCTTCATCCTCTACGTGGTTATCATCTGGTACACAACAATCTACAGGACATACAGCAGCACACTGAGGTTCATCATGAAAACCTTTACATTCTGTACATTTTCCCGGAACAATATAGTATATTTCGTCAGAAATTGGTGTCTGGGCATCATCTGCGTCAACTTCTGTTCCGTCAGGTAAAACTACTTTTCCTGAAAGGCTTGTTCCGTCTTTATATCGCCAGTCATCAGCTCCTTCATAAATTGCTGTATTTGGGCACTCTGGTTCACAAGCCCCACAATTGATGCATTCGTCGGTTATAATTATTGCCATTTTATTCTTGGTTACGAGTTAAAAATTATAAGATCTCACAAACATTTTATTCTGCTTTGCCTTATAACTTAATATAGCTTATTTTTGTGCAAAATTACAATCAAAACCTTTCATAAACAAATTACTTATGTTACAAAACGAAAAAAAACAATCTTTTATAGCACTTGGTCGGTTTTTGAGTCAGTTTTCAGAAGAAAAAAACACTCAAAACGAATCTGTTTCAGGTAATGATTTGTTTTTTGATGATTTTATAAAACTCATTCAGCTTTCTCAATCCCATAACGGATGGTATACGCCTGAACAAGTATATTTCGCAATAAAATCATGGGCTGATGCTTTGACTGAAGAAAATATTGACAGATGGCTTTCAAAGTACGAATCTGAATTTTCTCAAAACAATAAAAAAGAAAAAACAGTAGCTTTAATCTTAGCCGGAAATATTCCACTAGTTGGATTTCATGATTTTTTATCGGTTTTAATTACCGGAAATAAAGCTTTGATAAAAACATCTTCAAATGACCAGCATTTGTTACCCTTTTTAGCCAGGTACTTAATTTTTACTGACGAAAGTCTAAAAGACAAAATCACTTTCGCAGAAGGCAAATTAGAGAATTTTGATGTCGTAATCGCTACGGGAAGCAATAATACTGCCCGTTATTTTGAGTATTATTTTAAAGACAAGCCATCCATTATTCGCAAAAACAGAAATTCTGTTGCGGTATTGAACGGCAAAGAAACAAAAGAAGATCTGGAAGCTTTAGGCGAAGATATTTTTCGCTATTTCGGTTTGGGATGCCGTAATGTATCCAAACTTTTTGTTCCGAAAGAGTATGAGTTTGATGCTTTTTTTGAAGCTATTTTCAAATATCAGGATGTGATTCATTACGAAAAATATGCTAATAATTATGACTATAATAAAGCTGTCTTTTTAATGAGTAATTTCAAATTACTGGACAATGGCTTTTTAACCATAAAAGAAGATTCTAGTTACGCTTCTCCTATTTCAAGCGTTTTTTATGAGTTTTACGAAAATATAGAAGATCTCGAAAAACGTCTTGAAGCAGAATCTGAACAAATTCAGTGCATTGTAAGCAATAACCTGATTAAAAACAGCATATCATTCGGAAAAACACAGACTCCGCAATTATGGGATTATGCAGACAACGTCGATACTATATCGTTTTTGTTAATAACATAGGGTAAAAATTTATAATTATTGCGAATAATTTAACGGTTTTTCGGCTTGTATTCCCGAAATTTGCGTTTTTAAAAATTTGGACTATTAACTATACCATGAAAAAACACAACTACAGCGCAGGACCAAGTATTTTACCTCAGGAAGTTTTTGAAAAAGCATCAAAAGCCGTATTAGATTTTAATAATTCAGGATTATCAATTCTTGAAATTTCGCACCGAAGCAAAGATTTCGTTGCTGTTATGGATGAAGCCCGTGCATTGGCTTTAGAATTATTAGGTTTGACAGGCAAAGGATACCAGGCCTTATTTTTACAAGGTGGAGCAAGTACAGCATTTTTAATGGCTCCTTACAACCTGATGAAAGAAAATGGAAAAGCAGCTTATTTAGATTCGGGAACATGGGCGACAGCAGCCATCAAAGAAGCTAAACTTTTTGGAGAAACCGTTATCGTAGGTTCTTCAAAAGACGATAATTACACTTATGTTCCAAAAGGTTATGAAATACCGGCTGATGCAGATTATTTTCACTGTACGAGCAACAATACCATTTTTGGAACCCAAATGAAAGAATTCCCAACAACAAATATTCCTGTTGTATGTGATATGAGTTCTGATATTTTTTCACGTGAATTGGATTTCTCTAAATTCGACTTAATCTATGCAGGAGCTCAAAAAAACATGGGACCTGCAGGAACAACTTTAGTTGTTGTTAAAGAAGAAATCTTAGGCAAAAACGGAAGAACAATTCCTAGTATGTTAGATTACAGTAAACATATCAAAGCAGAAAGTATGTACAATACCCCTTCTGTATTTGCAGTATATGTTTCACTATTAACATTACAATGGATTAAAGAAAAAGGCGGTGTATCTGCTGTTGAAAAATTAAACAACGCAAAAGCAGAATTGCTTTATAATGAAATTGACAGAAACCCATTATTCAAAGGTGCTGCAAATGTGGAAGACCGTTCTAATATGAATGTAACTTTCTTACTTAACAATGCTGACCACACTGAAACATTTGATAAGTTATGGAAAGAAGCCGGGATTTCAGGATTACCTGGACACCGTTCTGTAGGCGGTTACAGAGCTTCAATTTACAACGCTATGCCTATTGAAAGCGTACAGGTTTTAGTAGATGTAATGAAAGCTTTGGAAACCAAAATTTAAAAAAATTAAAAGATTGAATGATTAAAAGATTATCTGACTTAATCATTCTGTTTCACTATTCAAACAATTCAGATTGAACATTTTAATTATTAAATTTTTCAATCTTTAAATATTAAAAAAAATGAAAGTATTAGCCAATGACGGAATTTCTAAAAGCGGAATTCTAGCTCTAGAAAAAGGTGGATTTGAAGTTATCACTACAAAAGTAGCTCAGGAACAAGTTGCTAACTTTATCAATGAAAACAATGTTGACGTAATTTTAGTGCGTAGTGCAACTAAAGTACGTAAAGATATTATCGATGCCTGTCCTGGTATCAAAATCATCGGACGTGGTGGTGTTGGTATGGATAATATCGATGTGGATTATGCTAAAAGCAAAGGAATTCATGTAATTAACACTCCTGCTTCTTCTTCAGAATCAGTTGCTGAATTAGTATTTGGACACTTACTTTCTGGTGTTCGTTTTTTACACGATTCTAACAGAAATATGCCTTTGGAAGGTGATTCAAATTTTGACGGTTTGAAAAAAGCTTATGCAAATGGTACTGAATTAAGAGGAAAAACATTAGGTATTGTTGGAATTGGGCGTATTGGTCAGGCAACTGCAAAAATGGCTCTTGGTTTAGGCATGAAAGTGATTGCTGCTGATGGATTTATTCCGTCTGTAGATGTAAAAGTGGAGTTTTTTGATGGTCAGTCTATCACAACTACAATCGTTCCTCAATCATTGGAATCATTATTAAAAGAATCAGACTTCATTACATTACACGTTCCTGCTCAGGACGGTTACATCATTGGTGAGAAAGAATTCGAAATCATGAAAGATGGTGTTGGAATCGTAAACTGCGCACGTGGTGGCGTTATTGATGAAGTAGCTCTTGTAAAAGCCTTAGATTCAGGAAAAGTGGCATTTGCAGGATTAGACGTTTTCGAAAACGAGCCAAAACCTGAAATGGCCATTTTAATGCATTCGAAAATCTCTTTGACTCCTCACATCGGAGCTGCAACAGGAGAAGCACAAGACAGAATTGGTACAGAATTAGCTTCACAAATCATTACTTTGTTAAGCTAAAATTATAATTAAATATTTTTGAGGGGATTTATTAACGCTGTTTAATAAATCCCCTTTCTTTTTTTAATTAAATTTGAGTTGTAAATCTAACCTAATTTTAAAATCATGCTTGAACAATTAACCCAGTTAGTACAGCAATTCGGAGGAGATGCTGTCGTAAAAAACAGCGCCATTCCAAATGACCAAAACGAAAATGTTATGAACGAAACAAGCAGTTCTATTTTTTCAGGACTCCAAAAAATCGCTTCAGAAGGTGGCGGAGAACAATTAGCAGCCTTGTTTAAGGGTAATTCGATTGATAATTCGAATCCTGTTGTACAACAGCTGAGCCAGCAATTATCTGGTAATTTAGGCGAGAAATTTGGATTAAGCAGCGAGACATCTTCAGGTGTTGCAGGAAGTATGATTCCTCAGATTTTAAATTCACTGGTAAACAAAGCCAAAGATCCTAATGATGGAAGTTTTCAGATTTCAGACATTATAAATGCAGTCACAGGAAACAGCGGCCAGGCTTCGGGTATTATGGATACGATTTCAAAATACGGAATGCAATTCGGGCTTGACCAAAATGCAGATGGCAAAGTTGATGTCGCAGATGCCGTCGCTATTGCTTCAAAAAAAGGAGGATTTGGAAGTCTGCTTGGCAAGTTATTTGGAAAGTAATCTTAAAACATTAATCTTAAAATTATAAAGCTGTTTTTAAAAATACTAAAAACAGCTTTTTTTATTCTTTTGGTTCAGAAAATAGATTTTAGAGATTCCGTAGACTTTTATCTTCCATACAAATTGTTAAATACCCAAACTCCTTCTTCAATTATTTGTAAATTTGAGTTCAAACTTCAGGTTATGAAAAAAAGTGTTTACATATTACTAATTATTTTGACAGGAGTAGCATGTTCTACTGCCTCAAAAAAAAACATTGCTTCTTCAGACAATACATCAAAAACACCTTTAAGCGACACTATACGCATTGCAAATGACTCTCTTGAATACGAAGTTATCATTATTGACAATGGCTTCAACTTTTGGCTGGCTTCACAGGCTTATCCCAGAAATTATTATTCCCAGTCTTATCTCGAAATCAAAAACCAGCTGTATGTCACAGAATGGAACAACAGGGTTTTACAACCTCAGCGTTACAATCCTAATTTATACGAAATGAGAATAGATTATGATCCTAATATAAACTATGGATACGAGGTAAACTACCTGATTTACAATTATATGATTTATTTTCAAAATACTTACAAACAAAAGCTGGCAGGCTACGTCCCTTCCAGATAATGTTATTATATTTGTAATCATTCCATACAAAAAAATGAATCGATTAAAGCAGCGCTGGGGTGTAACCTCTAATTTTCAACTTGTCATTATATTTATTGTTTTTGCCATCACCGGATCGGCATCTGCATGGTTGTCCAGACCTTTTTGCGAATGGCTTAACATCACCAAAGAAGATTTTGGCGGATGGTTTACTCTTATTCGCTTAATAATTATCTTCCCTATTTATCAGGTTCTTTTGGTTGCAATAGGAACTCTTTTTGGACAATTTAACTTTTTTTGGAATTTCGAAAAGAAAATGCTTAAAAGCTTAGGCTTAGGATTTTTGTTTAAAAAATAGACTTTTCTTCACTTTTATCATCACCCTTAGCGAATTATACCTTTCTAAAAAACAAAACACCTTCACACAAAAAAACTGTTTTCAGTTATTTTTTTAATATTATTCTTTCAATCACACAGAACGGTTGTATTGTCAAATGAGGAAATATTCTTAAAAGTACATTTTGCAAAACACTTGAAAACATAAGCATTTTTTAAGAATAAATATACGAAATACAAAAAAATACCCTCCTTATATTACCATAAACACAACCATAACAGGACAGGACAGGACAGTTTTTTTCTAATGATTAACAATCTTTACAATTATAAGATTACATCTTTACTAACTAACCAAACCTATCAAAATGTTTAACAATACAATAAAGTTTGTAATGGCAGTGGCGTGCCTTGCATTGTCAACGACAAAAATCTTTGCCCAAAATCCGATAGTCAAAATTGATTTTGATCAAATAGGAAGACAATCTCCCGAAGTAAGTGATCCTGATTATACTTCATGGTTTTTAAGAGCACCTAATAGTCAAGACCCCTCGCCCAATCTTACCGAATCAAAAACAATTAATGGAATAACATTTACGGTATCAAAACTAGGAAAGTATGGAGAGACTTTAAGTTCCAATTGGTACAAAGCAGGTATACTGTCTCCGTATTATGCCAGATTAGTCTGCGATGGACTTACTGTAAAAGATATTTCTTCAATTCCTGTAAATCCTGCAAATAAAGGTGCTAAAATAGAATTAAAAATTACCGGTCTGCCTGCGGGAAATCATACTTTATTAGTTTACTTAAATGCCGTTGACAGTCCAACAATAAGCTTTAGCCCTATTGATATCACTTTGAATGGCAACTTAGTTTTTGATAATTTAATTCCCAGTGTCAGAGCTACAAAAACTTCAGATGCTACATCTGCATATCTAAAATTTCAGTCTAATGCAACCAGTGATGTGATTGTTATAACATTTGAAGCCGAAACATCTGGAAATGAAACTCAAAAAAACATAGTGATTAACGGTATTGAGTTAAATACTTCGAATATTGCACTTAAAGCAACAAATCCTGCTCCCTGGCAAAACGATGAGCATGTTGAGCTTACTTCTGGCAACAAAACCTTATCATGGACTGCATCTGCCGGTACAGTTTCTCAAAATGTATATTTTGGAACGGATGTAGTTTCGGTACAGTCCGCATCGACAGCATCACCACAATTCAAAGGAAATCAAACCAAAGAAAACTCCACATATCAGGCAAATGGATTATATACAGGAACTACATATTATTGGCGTGTAGATGAAGTTTTAGCAAATAACGATGTAGTTAAAGGTGACGTATGGCGTTTTCGCCCTGCCCAGCTTGCCTTTCCAGGTGCAGAAGGATATGGCCGCTTTGCCCGTGGCGGAAGAGGCGGAAAAGTAGTAGCGGTGACCAACCTAAATGACAGTGGTCCGGGAAGCTTACGTGAAGCGATTACCAATGATATAGGTCCAAGAACCATTGTTTTTAACACATCTGGAATCATTCAGCTTGAATCCCGTTTAGTATCAAATCAGCCTTACGTCACAATTGCAGGGCAAACTGCTCCCGGAAAAGGAATCTGCATTCGTAAAGCTCCTCTGGGAATTACAGGAAATGATGCTATCGTTCAAAACATAAGAGTGAGATTAGGAGGCGGACAAACTTTTGATGGTATGGGACTAACTGGTGCCGATAATAGTATAATTGACCATTGTTCTATCAGCTGGACAATCGACGAAGCTTTTAGTTCACGTGGAGGAAAAAACATTACATTACAAAAAACATTAATATCTGAAGCATTGAATGCGGCAGGGCATCAAAATTACCCTGCCGGAACCGAGCACGGTTATGCTGCGACAATTGGTGGTGATATTGGAAGTTTTCACCACAACCTTTTAGCACACTGCTATGGTCGTAACTGGAGTTTAGGAGGAGGATTAGATGGTAGTGGTTTTTATTCTGGCAGAATGGATATTACCAATAATGTAGTTTACAATTGGGGGTCCAGAACAACAGATGGGGGAACTAAAGAAGTGAATTTTGTAAATAATTATTACAAACCTGGTGCGGGATCTAAAATTTTTGTTGCATTTAGTGCAGATAACGAAAATGTTGGAACAGGAATGCAACGATGCTATTTTAATGGAAATGTAATGCCGGGCTATTTTGACGAAAGCAATCAAACTATTGGAAGAAGATCTACGTATAAAAATGGAGCTACTAATACTTACGATAATTTTGTCAGCACATCATTCTTTCCTTCATACGTAACTACACAATCTGCTAAAACGGCCTATAAAATTGTCCTATCTGATGTTGGATGTATTCAGCCTGAATTTGATGAGCATGACGAGAGAATCATTACAGAAACTTTAAACGGAACGTATACTTACAGAGGAAGCGTAACCAATAAACCAGGATTTCCTGACAATGAATCTGATGTTGGCGGATACGAAACCTACCCTGAAATTGTCAGAGATGCAAATTGGGATACAGATCAGGACGGATTACCAAACTGGTGGGAAACCATTCATGGAACAAATGTAAATTCGGGGACTGGAGATTTTTCAGATTCTAATGCTGATGCAGACTTAGACGGATATACTAATTTAGACAAATACTTACAATGGATGTCCCTGCCTCATTATGATTCTCCTACCGGAAATAAAATAGATATTGATATTCAGAAACTTTCGAGGGGTTTTACAAGTGGAGTCAATTATTCGCTGTCAAATGTTGTAAACGGAAATGCAACACTTAATGGAAACATTGCAGCATTTACACCAAACGCAACAGGTTTATGCTCTTTCGATTTTACTGTTACAGATAATGAAGGAGCTAGTATGACACGTAAAGTAAATATTGTAAGTGGATACAGTTCTACTCTTTCAATAGAAAAGCCGGTTCAGGAAAAGACCTCTTTTAGTGTCTGGCCTGTACCAAACAACGGTTCTTTTTCAGTTTTAATGGAAAACGACAGTGATGCAGAGCTTAAAATCTTTGATATTTTGGGTAAAGAAGTAGTGAAAAGAAACATTACCGGAAAAACTCAGGAGAACATTAATTTAAAATCAAAAGGTGTTTTTATTTTAAAGTTTACCGACCCAAAGACAAAAGAAGTATTGCATATCAAAAAAATTATTGTTCACTAAGTTTAGTTTTTTTATAGTTTTTTTTACATAAATGGCAACCTTATAAGTTGCCATTTATTATTTTACTCTTTTCCTTTCTGAAAAAAATACGTATAGATCCAGGTAATTGTAAATGATGGAATCAGATCCGTAAATGGCAGTGCTTCTTCTATAAAAGTCAAAATACTTGCCACCCGCCCCACTCTGCCTCGATACATTCTGGACATGATAAAGGCTGCTACCGGAGCCCAGATCACATCCGAGAACTCTCCTAAAAATGGAATACTGAATGAAATCATCCCAATTCCGTCTAACAGCAATCCTATCAATAGTTTCGAAATTCTATTATCCTCTGCAACATTTAGGTTCTGCATGATACTCTTGATTTAGTTATACTCAAAATTAAAAATAATTCGTACAGTGAAATTATTTTATTATTTGAATTAATTTCTGAATTCCCATATCAATAAACATACCGCTTAAAAATTTAGATTCTTAAAATTCTGTTACACCTTTTTAATATCCATAGAATCTTTGTTTCTTTGTAAAAACAGTTTCCAGATGATACACGCAAAAAATATACATAAATTCTATGATAAACTTGAAGTTTTAAAAGGCGTTGATTTGCATATTCAAAAAGGAGAAATTGTTTCAATTGTGGGTGCTTCAGGTGCAGGAAAAACTACTTTGTTACATATTTTAGGCACTTTAGACAAACCCGAAAGAAAAGGAACCGAAACCTCTCTTGTCATCAACGGAGAAAACATTTTAGGACTGAATGACAAAGCTTTATCCAAATTCAGAAACCTCAATTTAGGTTTTATTTTTCAGTTTCATCAGCTTTTACCTGAGTTTACAGCTCTCGAAAACGTGTGTATTCCTGCCTATATTGCCGGCAAAAAGCCATCTGAAACCGAAGCTGAAGCTAAAAAATTACTCGAATATTTAGGATTATCACATCGTATTAATCATAAGCCAAACGAACTCTCAGGTGGAGAACAGCAGCGAGTTGCTGTAGCGAGAGCGTTAATCAATAAACCAGATGTTATTTTTGCCGATGAACCTTCAGGAAATTTAGATACCCATTCTGCAGAAAATTTACATCAATTGTTTTTTCAGCTTCGTGATGAGTTCGGGCAAACATTTGTAATCGTAACACACAATGAAGAACTGGCTAATATGGCCGACAGAAAATTGGTTATGGTTGATGGTCAGATTAGTAATTAGGAGCAATTTCCAGCTGTCCGTTATATCTTTTATGGCAAACCCTGCCATAAAAGGATGCCACTCCCATCCGGGCTAGGCCATACTAATAATAAGAACATTCATTTTTTTATGAACCAAAAAGAACTCAAAGAATTCCTTGACGAAAAAGTCATTCAATATAATAACCTTGATTTTATAGAAAGCGATCCTGTGCAGATTCCGCATCTTTTTACACAAAAAGAAGATATTGAAATTGCCGGTTTTTTAAGTGCTTCAATTGCCTGGGGAAATCGTAAAATGATTATTAAAAATTCGCATAAAATGATGGAATTAATGGGCAACACGCCATACGATTTTGTCATGTCACATTCTGAAGAAAATTTAGCCGGACTGGAAACTTTTGTACACCGTACTTTTAACGGACAGGATTTTGCCGGTTTTATAAAAGGGCTTCAGCATATTTATAAAAATCATAAAGGCTTAGAAGCTGTTTTTGCAAAACACCAGCAACAGGAAAGTCTGCAGAAGAGTATCCATGAATTCAAAAAAATATTTTTTGAAATTAATCACCTTCCCAGAACCAAAAAACACATTTCTGACCCCATGAACGGTTCTGCTGCAAAACGTATTAACATGATGCTCAGATGGTTTTGCCGTCAGGATACAAAAGGAGTTGATTTAGGTATCTGGCAAACTATCTCGCCATCTGCCCTCTCCTGCCCACTCGACGTGCATTCCGGAAACGTTGCCCGCAAATTAGGCCTGCTTTCGCGCAAGCAAAATGACGGAAAAGCACTTGCTGAGTTAGACTCAAAACTACGTGAATTAGACCCAACTGATCCCGTAAAATATGATTTTGCCTTATTCGGTTTAGGAGTTTTTGAAGGATTTTAAAAAAATCACACTCCTCAATTTTAACTTTTGCAACACTATCTTCGATTAGTTTCTTCCTTCCTTCTACTTAATGTTAATTACTGATAAAGAGTAACTTTCACTATTTTATGCTTTTAAAATATTAGTTATCTTTATGTAATCTTTAATAAAAAGAGCCGATTATTCGTAAGTTTTACAATACCAGCAAAAGATTTTTCACTAATGGGAGTATTTCAATTTGATCTGTTTCGGTATACCCAAAAATTTAAAAAAAACAGTCGTTTTTATTTAAAATGTATTGAGGTTATTACAACTGGAATCTTTAGGCTATAAAAAAGGCAGACATTACATTACTCCTTTATTATTTTACATGAAGAGTATATTAATTTCTTTTACCTGACGTTAACTATTTATTTCTTTTACATTATCGTAACTTTTATGTCCATCTTGCCGGATGATGTTATTTATAAAAATTATGTCAATGCCAAAGAAATCATTATTTTAGTACTGATGCCAATTATTGAGTCCTTTTGCTACCACCCAATTTGTGTTTACGCTTCGCTAAAAGAATATTATATTTTTTTAGTATAAAAGAGAAAAGTTGGAAAATATGCATCGACAGGGTTTTGACACTCCTGAAACGATTGAAGAAAAGGAAAATTTTTTACAATATAAAATAAAACAAATGCATACTCACCATTTAAAATACTTGTATCTCACTGTATCTTTAATACTTATCTTTTGGTTATCAAGTTTTTCCGAGATAGGTTTGAAAATAGCAAATGGTATTACAATCCCAAATATTGGTCTGGAGGTTTGTTATAAATTAGCTAATGATTTTGTATCAGCCACAGTGGTAAGCTTGGTACTTTTACCTTTATTTATAGCCATTAGCTATATACATAAAACGCTTGCCATACGATTTATGACCGTATTTTTTACGCTTGTTGCTCTTATACAGTTTGCATTGGTAAAATATAGTTCTACGACACTTGTTAACCTTGGAGCAGATTTGCTGGGCTATTCTTTTTCAGACCTGTATACAACTGTCACAGCATCTGAATCGCTTTCGTTTATGTTCTTTTTGCCATTCTTTATAATTCCTCTATTGTATTTGGGAATCCATTTTGCATTTATAAAATTGGGCAAAGGAAAAATAGTTTTGGTAACAACACTTGTATTATTTAGTATTACCTGCAGTATAAAACTATTCGTTTCGGACCTGTCTGACTCCAGATACGAAAACAAACTGGCGTTTTTAACCAAAGATATTATCCGGTCTGAAAGAGATAAAAGCATAGCCCAAAACGTGCAAAACATCAAATTCAAAACGGAATATCCGATGCTGAAACCTTTCAAAGAAACTCCGGACGTTTTAGCGCCTTATTTTAATATTACAAATGAAAAACCAAATATTGTCGTTATTGTGGTTGAGGGTTTGGGGGCCGAATTTATTGGCAAAAATGAATATGCAGGATTTACACCTTATTTAGATTCAATGATTCCAAAATCATTGTATTGGGAGAATTTTTTAAGTAATGGTGGAAGAACATTTGCTGTACTTTCTTCATTATTGGGCTCCTTAACCTATGGCGAAAAAGGTTTTTTGGAATTAAATCCGTCTCCAAGACATCTTTCCCTTATAAATGTGCTAAAAGCTAATGGGTACACTACATCTTTCTATTCCGGTGATAACGCTAATTTTGATAGAAAAATCAACTTTTTGGATCAAAATGGCATTGACAATACAATAGACAAAAATAATTATGGTCCTGAATATACGCAGACAAAAGCTAATTCAGGAGGTTTTTCCTGGGGGTATCCTGATGCTGAAATTTTCAGGAAAGCACTAATCGAAACCAACAAAATGAAACTTCCGCGACTGGATATCATACAAACCCTTACCAATCATGAACCTTTTGATTTTCCTGAAAAAAATGAGTATTTGAAAAAAATAGACGGAATTATTAATTCCCATGAAAATCTAAAAGATCAAAAAAGTAACATTAGCTCTTATAAAGATATTTTTGCCTGTTTGAATTACACTGATAATTCCATCAAAAATTACATGGAAGCCTACGCAAAAAGACCTGATTACAAAAATACTATCTTCATAATTACAGGTGACCACCGTTTGATTCCTATTGCACAAAAAGACAAATTATGCCGCTTTCATGTACCTTTGTATATTTTTAGTCCAATGCTAAAAAAAACCGAATCGTTTAAATCCGTTTCTTCGCACTGGGATGTGACGCCAAGTTTGGTTTCCTTTTTGTTCAACAATTACAAATTCAACAGACTGGATCAAACTGCATGGATGGGAAAAGGTCTTGATACTCTAAAAGAATTCAGGAACACTCAGGGCATTCCTTTGACGCGTAACAAAGGAACAATTGATGATTATGTGTATAAAGAATACTTTTATTCGAGTGGTGAATTGTACAAAATAAAAGACAATTTTGATGTAGAAAGAATAAGTGACGATGAAGTTTTTGATAAGATTACCAGCGAATTTAATACTTTTAAACAGCTGAATGCGTATTTGACACAGAAAGATAAAATCATTCCAAAATCATTGAATTTAAACAAAGAGCAGGGAGTTCATTTTACTAAGGAAGAACAAATCGAGATCGACAAATTAACCAATGGATTAAATCCTGAGCAGATTTTTTTAGCAGCCAGGGAGCTAGCCTTCAATAAAAAGCACAAAACAGCGATTTTGCTCTGCGATTTTATATTAAATGAATTACCCAATTATTCAGATGCACGAACCTTAAAAGGCCGAATACTGGGATGGGACGGTGAATATAAAAAAGCAGAACACGAGTTGCTGATTGTAATCAAAAGAATGCCTTTGTATGATGATGCGTATTTGGCTCTTATGGATACATATTGGTGGTCTGAACAGAATAAAAAAGTTATAGCAACGGGGAAATTAGCACTTACAAACGGCATAAAAAATCCGGAAATCAAAATAAAGATCGAAAGATCTCAAAAATCAATCAACAATTCAAAACAAAATAAGTAATGGGTACACTTATAAAAAAAGGACATAAAAATTTTCAAAAAATCTATATTTTCCTCATTATAACTTTATTCTCGGTTTCGTTTCAAATGAGTGGACAGGAAAAAGTATATAGTGGAGACCCTGACGTTTCATTTGCAAAGGCTCGTGATCTGGCTTTTAATAATAACAGAAAGCAGGCTCAGGATACTTTATTGCACATCCTGACTAAATATCCTAACTATCATGATGTTCGTGAATTTTTAGCTTCAACCTATGCCTGGGACGGAGATTATAAAAAAGCCAGAACCGAATTTCAAAAAATATTAGGAAAAGACCAGCACAGGCAAACCACATGGGTAGCAGCCATTAAAAATGAAATGTGGGCAGACTTTCCTTTTCTTGCTTTGAAATTATCTAAGAAAGCGTTAAAAAAATTTCCAAATGATACTGAAATATTAGACTTACAGAAAAGAGCACAGGAAAGTACCATGATTCCAACTGCCACTGCCGGTGCGGTACAAACAATATCCAGCGATATCCCGAATGATTCTATATCCAAAGAATCTGAGGAGGCTTTGAGAAAAAAAGTACTAAACAATACGATTGGTGTCACTTCTGAAGTTAATATTTACTCTGATGTCTTTGACCCTATGTTTTACAATGCGGTAAAGTATGCACGCCAAACCAAATACGGAAGTATTATCGGGAGAGTAAACATTGACAGAAGACTCGGTGAGTACGGTACTCAGTATGAGGTCGATTTATATCCTAAAATTGCCAAAGGAACGTATGCCTATTTAAACTTTGGGGTTTCAGGTTCTTCTTTATTCCCTGATTACAGATACGGTGCAGAAATCTTTAAATCGCTGCCCAGAAGTTTTGAAATTTCGGCAGGACTCAGAGCATTGCAATACGACACAACAACCATGATTTATACCGGTTCTGTAACCTGGTACAACGGAAATAACTACTGGTCTTTCCGTCCCTATTTTACTCCGGGAGACAATGGATTAAGTTCCTCAGGTACTTTAACCTACCGAAAATACAGAAGCGATGCTGATAATTATTTTGGTATTAATATTGGAGCAGGAATTTCGCCGGAACTCAATCAGAATTATTTCTTTGAAAATGATGACAGAATTGTAAATCTGCAATCACAAAAACTGAATGTGGCTTATTATTTTTCTACCCATAATAAAAGAAATGCCTGGGGTGCACAACTCGGAATCATTCATCAGGAAATTCCTTTTGATCAGGGCAATTATTTCTGGATTTCAACCCTTGCATTGTCCTGGGAAATCCGTTTTAGATAATAATATCTTAAAAAAGTAAAAGAAAATCAAACTCTGTTTCAAACCGTTTTGAAGTCAGTTTTGTGATAAGAAAAAAATGTAGTTAGGGCTAATTTGAGGTTTCAATATCAATTCTAAAAAAATGCAAATTAAACAACGTACTATTTTATACATTGTTGTTTTCTTATCTTTTCTAAACTGCAAAATTATGGCTCAAAACTCCTTATATTTAGCAAATACGAAAGGACAGGAAGTTGCTATTGTTTCTTCTGATGAAGACACAAAAAAAGCGTCCGTTCTTTTAAAAACCTACTTAGATCAGGCTTTTGATAATCCGTTTTTAATTCAGAATAACAACTCCGAAAATACTGAGAGTTCAAAAATTATTCTTGAAGTTACTAACGAAAATATCAGTAAAAAAGATTCATTTATCATCAAAAGCGATGAGAAAAATATTTATCTAGTTGGTTCGAATGAAAAAACGTTACGATATGCGATTTATACTTTACTGGAAACATGGGGTTTTAGAAAATACACTGCAAAAGACCATTTTATTCCAAAGCTGAAAGAAATAACTTTTCCAAAAAACTTCAATAAAACGTACACCCCTTCTTTTGAATATCGGGCTTTGTTTTATCCGGATTGCTACGATGAAAATTTTAGGGACTGGCACAAACTGGATTGGCACATTGATGATTTTGGTATTTGGGGACATTCATTTTACAAATTATTAAGTGCCAAAGAGTATTTTAAAAAAAATCCAACATTTTTTGCTTTATATGAAGGTAAACGAAATTCAGAATCGTTATGCATGACCAACGATAATGTGGTTAAAATTGTTTTACGAAAAATGAGTGACATTATTAGCCAAAACCCTAATGCCCGTTTCTTTTCAATAAGCCAAAACGATGATGTTGTGTATTGTGAATGTGATAAATGTAACGCTTTAAATGAAAAACATGGAGGCCCTCAGGGATCGTTGTATTATTTCCTAAATAAAATTGCGGTACAATTCCCAAAAACTAAAATAACAACTTTAGCCTATCTTCACACGTATAAGGCACCCAAAAACATAAAAATTAAGCCTAATATCTATACCATTTTTTGCCCCATAGAAATGAATCGTGGTAAAGCTATTGAAGAAATACCAGACAATAACAGTTTTGTGGATATTCTCAACACATGGAATACCGCTACAGAACATTTGTATTTATGGGACTACACTGTTGAGTTTACCAATTATCTTTCTCCTTTTCCAAATTTCGATACTTTTTCGAAAAACTATAAATTATACGAACACAATAAAGTCAAAGGTCTTTTTGTACAGGGTTATGGTGATATTGCTGGTGATTTATATGAATTGCGACAATATCTTTTAGCAAAAATAATTTGGGATACCAATGCGGATATCGAAACTGTAACCAATGATTTCCTCAAAGGTTTTTATGGCAATGCTTCTCCATTTGTCAAACAATACATTGATTTACTTATTCAAAATCAGAAAAAAAGTGACCGCTATCTGAATATTTACACTAGTCCGATAGAAAGCAGAAACACATTTCTCTCTCCTGAAGCAATGGATCAATATGATAAGCTAATAAGTCAGGCCGAAATGGTTTCCAAAAACGATCCTGTAATCGCAAAAAGAGTTTTAAAACTGAGAGTAGCATTAGAATACGTCTATTTTGAACAGGCAAAATTTTATGGAAAAGAGCCACACGGCATGTTTCAAAAAAACGGAGATTCGTTTTCTGTGAAGGATCATCTGGAAAAGAGGGTTCAGAATTTTGTACAAAATTGTAAGGAATTTGGAATTTACGAACTCAGCGAAGACGGTTTAAGCCCTGAAGAATATGGTACTCAATGGAATTACATTGCTCAACACAATGTGGTCGATCATGTAGGTGAAAGTCTGAAATATGAATTTAAAACAAAACCCGAACCTGAATTTAACCTAAAAAAAGAAAAAGGACTACAAGACGGAATAAAAGGTTACAAAGATTTTAATCTGAACTGGACAGGCTGGTACGGGCAAAATGCCGAAATAATCATTTCCGGCAATAATACAGATTTTATCTCGTTAGAATTTCAATGTCTGGAAGATCAGCGTCACTGGATTTTTCTGCCTTCAAAAATCATTATAAAAGGATTCAAAAATCAGAAGTGGAAGACTTTAAACGAGGAAAAAGAACCTTATTTAACTGAAAATTATAGCTTAAACATAAAAAAATACAGCTTTAAAAACATAAGTTTCGGTAATTTTGATAAAATAAAAATCATTTTAACACCACAACAAAAACTACCTGCTTGGCGCGAAAGAAAAAACAAAATGCCAATGCTGATGATAGACGAAATAGTAGTAAAATAATACCTAAAAACCAGCCTCATGCCAAAAAAGGATATTTATTATTGAAGATGATACTATCATCCAAATATTAAAATTCATATTTTCAAAAGAAGGGTATGACATTATAATTTCAAAAGATGGATTAGATGCTATTGAACAAATTTCGAAAGAAACTCTAAATTTACTGATAACAGACATTATCTTAACCATGAAATCCTGTCTTGAAATCATAAAATATATGAAAGATAATTATGCGAATATACACGTAATCGTTTTGCCCCCATTGGAGAAGAAGAAACTACAGTACTGGATGCTTTTAAATTAAGTGCTGACGATTTCATAGCCAAACCTTTTAGTCTCAATAAATTATTATTACACATAAAAGAAACACTTAAAATAGCATTTTACCATAAAACGCACTATTGATTCACTATGTTTTTCGTATTTCTCTCTTACAAAGAGGATTTAATGCTATCTTTGCAAAAAATTAATGCAAATGAGCACTTTCGAAAAATTCAATCTTCCAAAATCTTTACAAAAAGCCGTTGACGAATTAGGGTTTGTTACACCTACTCCTATTCAGGAAAAATCTTTTTCTGTAATTATGTCCGGCCGTGATATGATGGGAATTGCACAAACCGGAACTGGTAAAACATTTGCTTATTTACTGCCTCTTTTAAAATTATACAAATTTACCAATACCAATACTCCCAAAATCGTGATTCTGGTTCCAACCCGAGAATTAGTAGTTCAGGTTGTAGAAGAAGTAGAGAAATTAACCACTTATATGTCCGTTAAAACTTTGGGAATTTATGGAGGTGTAAACATTAATACACAAAAAAAAGCAGTTTACGAAGGTGTTGACATTTTAGTAGGAACACCAGGCCGTACCATGGATTTAGCTCTTGATGCAGTTGTTCGTTTTGATGAAACCCAAAAACTGGTGATTGACGAATTTGACGAAATGCTGAATTTAGGTTTCAGACCACAACTGACTTCACTTTTTGCCATGATGAAAACCAAACGTCAAAACATTCTGTTCTCCGCAACGATGACAGATGAAGTAGATGATATCTTAAATGATTATTTTGATTTCCCTGAAGAAGTTACCCTGGCTCCATCAGGAACTCCGCTTGAAAAAATTACGCAGATTACCTATAACGTTCCGAATTTCAATACCAAAGTAAATCTGCTCAAACATTTACTGGAAAATGACGAAAGCATGAGTCGCATTTTGGTTTTCGTAAATAATAAAAAAATTTCAGATATGCTTTTCAATCGCATTGATGAGCTTTTTGAAGGACAATTTGGTGTCATTCACTCTAACAAATCTCAGAATTACCGTTTGAGTACCATGGCCGAATTTCAGGAAGGAAATCTTCGTGGTTTAATCACAACCGACGTTATGGCAAGAGGTCTGGATATTTCTAACATCACACACGTAATTAACTTTGAACTTCCGGAAGAACCTGAATTGTATATGCACAGAATTGGCCGTACAGGTCGTGCAGACGCAACGGGAACTGCTATCAGTTTTGTGACACCAAGAGAAGAAGAATACAAAATAGAAACGGAACTTTTAATGGATCAGGAACTTGAAGTTGCTGATTTTCCTGAAGAAGTTGAAATTTCAGAAAAATTAATAGAACCTGAAAAAGACAGATTGCCAAGAAAATTTTTAATGAAAAAACCAAAACTGGATGGTGATGGTGCTTTTCATGAAAAATCTAAAAAGAACCAAAAAATCAATCTTGGGGGACCTTCAAAAACTAAAAAGAAAACTCACGGTTCTGTCAACAGAAATATGTTGAAGACAAGAAATGAGAAGAAGAAGAAAAAATAACAACAGGTAGTAAATTCCAATAAAAAAAATTCCAAATTCCAATTTTAGAAGTTAATTGGAATTTGGAATTTTCATTTTTTGAGATTTGATAAAACTATATTTTAGTAAAAACCAGTCCCACCGGCGAGCATAATTCTATTTTCTTACCTGTACTGATAAGCTTTCCGGTCGTTTTATCTCTTTTAAAAATTATAATCTCATTGGTGTATTGATGCCCCACTAAAAGGAAATTCCCTGAAGGATCAATTGCGAAATCTCTTGGACCTTTTCCCTGAGTACTTACCTGTTCTACTTTAGTGATGCTTCCGTCTTTTAAAATAGTATAAACCGTAATCGAATTTACATCTCCGCGATCTGAAACATACAAAAATTTTCCGTCAGGCGAAATTTTGATAGCAGCTGAACTATTTGCTCCTTTAAAATCTTTCGGAATAATATTGGTTTGTTTTAAAAGTTTTAAACTTCCGCTTTTATCATAAGAAAATGTAGTCAGGGTTCCGTCTAATTCCTGCAACAGATATACAAACTTTCCGTCTTTACTGAAAGCTAAATGTCTTGGTCCGCTGCCTGCTTTTACATCAACACTGCTTTTAAAAGTCAGGATTTCATGCGCTGCACCCGGATTGTATTTGTAAATAAAAACTTTATCCGTTCCTAAATCATTAGCTAATACAAACTTTTTATCCGGAGAAAAAGCAACCATGTGTACGTGTGCTTTTTCCTGGCGTGCTTCGTTTGGTCCTTTACCTTCATGCTGAATTAATTGCTGCCCTTCTGTAATACTTCCGTCAGCATTCTTCTTAAAAACTGCGATATTTCCACCTGAATAATTCGCTACAATTACATTTTTATCATCGTTTATTAAATGACAGGGATCTGCACCCAGAGAAACATTTGTGTTGATTAGTTTAAGTTTACCGGTTGGAGAATCATAAGTAAAAGCACTAACAGCACTTTGCGGTCCGTTTTCGTTTACGGCATAAATGAATTTATTATTTGCTGATACCGATAAATAACTCGGGCTCACAACATTCTCCGAAGAATTCTTCAATTTAAAATCACCTGAATTTGAATCAAATTCGTACACATAAATTCCGTTGCTTTTACAGGTATTAGTATAGGTCCCCACTAATAAATTGTATTTATTCTGAGCTTTTGCCGTGGTCATTGCTAAAGCTGAAAATAATACTACATACATTTTTTTCATAGTTTAGTTTTTTTTAAAGAGCTAAAATACACATTAATATCATTTTCATTGTTACAAATAAAATTCGAAAAGTTACATTTTTTTTGATGCCGTTTCTTAACATTCATAATATATAAGATCAGTTTAATTATTCATTGTTTTTTACTTATAATCTCTCGCACGAACATATATGGTTTAATAATTTTAATTTGTATTTTTGAACCTGCATCTTCGCAAAAACAAAACGTAGCGAAGTAAATCGAAGCCAGAATGCATTTTAAACATCCCGAAATTCTATACTTTCTGTTTTTGTTGATTGTTCCAGTTTTGGTTCATTTATTTCAATTACGACGTTTTAAAACCTCATATTTTACCAATGTCCGCTTTTTAAAAGAACTTGCTATACAGACCCGCAAAAGTTCGAAAATCAAAAAACGTTTATTGCTGGCAACCCGTTTATTGCTCCTAAGCTGTGCAATTATTGCTTTCGCGCAGCCTTTTTTTGAAGCAAAAGACAGTAAAAATGCCTCAAACGAAATGTATATCGTTCTTGATAATTCATTCAGTATGCAGGCAAAAGGAAAAAAAGGCGAGCTCCTAAAACGCACCGTTCAGGAATTACTGGAAAACACGCCAGAAACTGCTCAATTTTCGCTTTTGACCAATACAGAAAACTTGTGGAATACCGATATTAAATCTTCGAGAAGTGCGTTGCAAAACTTAAAATACAGTGCCACTCCATTTGAACTTTCATCCATTTTAGCAAAAATAAAAGCTCACAAATCAGCCAATAAAAAAGATATTGTCATTATTACAGATGCCGTTGGTTTAGCTGAAAATGATGTAAAAAACATTGATTTTGAAGAGAAACCTTACTTCATCGTTCCCGAAGCCGAACAAAAAAACAATATTTCGATTGACAGCGTTTACATCAATCAGTCTTTAGAAAACTTTTATGAAATCGGCATCAATTTATCGGCTTACGGAGAAGATTTCAAACCAGTTTCCACCGCTTTATACAATCAAAACAAACTGATTGCCAAAACGATTATCAATTTCGATACAAAGAAAAAGAAAATCAATTTCACCATCCCAAAAGAAGCTTTTCATGGATATGTGACAATTGAAGATAATGGTTTAAGCTACGATAATAAATTGTTCTTCAGTATTTCTAAAAACAAAAAGACAAACGTCATCAGCATTGGTGAGTCCGAAAAAAGCAATTTCTTATCGAGAATTTATACTCGCGGAGAATTCAACTATCACAATTACCCAATCAGCGCTTTAGATTATAATAGTTTAGAAAAACAAAATACTATCATTCTAAACGAATTAACTGATATCCCGCAGGCGTTACAGACGACTCTAAAAACTTTTGTTTCCAAAGGCGGCAATCTGGTTGTAATTCCGTCTGAGAAAAGTTCAATTTCTAATTTGAATACATTTTTGAGTAATTTCGGAAAAATTCAATTCAAAAACTTAGAAACCAATAGCAAATTAATCACTAAAATTAATTTCGATCATCCTTTGTTTTCAGGGGTTTTTGAAAATAAAATAACGAATTTCCAGTATCCTAAAGTAAACAGTTCGTTTACTGTTTCGAGTCCGTATCCGGCGGTACTTTCATTTGAAGACCAGACAGCTTTTGTAACTTCTGTTCAAAATCAGGTTTCCGGAACTACGTTTTTTACAGCTCCTGTAAACAGTTCCAATTCTAATTTCCAACAATCCCCTTTAATTGTTCCGTTATTTTATAAAATTGCACAAAACAATCAGAAAACGGGAGTTAATGCATTGACAATTGGCAATAATCAGCCCTATTTTGTAGATGTTTTATTGACAAAAGACGCTATTTTAGAAGTTAAAGGAATAGAAGATCAATTTATTCCAATTCAGCAGATTTTAAACAATAAAGTAAAATTAACTTTTAATGATTATCCTGAAACAGCTGAAAACTATGGTGTTTTTGACAAAAAAGAATGGGTTGAAAACATTAGTTTTAATTACAAAAGAACCGAAAGCGATTTAAGTCAGGTAAACACAAATATCGTTTCTGATTTTAAAACTGCTGATACAATTTCGACCATTTTTAACACCTTACAAACGGAGCGCACAGACAGTCAAATTTGGAAATGGTTTGTTATCTTTGCACTGTTATTTTTAGCATTAGAAATGGCAATCATCAAATTTGTAAAATAGACTTGCGTTGATTCCTGAAATCATCTGACATTTTACAAGAATCATTTTACGACAATAAAATATCTACATATGAAAATAATCATCAAAAGCGCCAAAATTATCGACTCAAAAAGTCCGTTTCACAATCAGACTGTTGATCTTTTAATTGCAGATGGTTTAATAGAAAAAATAGGCGTTTCACTCCCAGACGATGATGCAGAAATACTAAGATTTAACAATCTTCATGTTTCTCAGGGCTGGTTTGACAGCAGTGTTTCTCTTGGAGAACCTGGTTACGAAGACAGAGAAACCATTGCAAATGGCCTAAACGTTGCAGCCAAAAGCGGTTTTACAGCCATTGGCTTGCAGCCTAACTCCTTCCCAATTATCGACAATCAGTCTCAGGTAAATTTTGTAAAAAATAAAGCAAACGGCTCTGCTACAGAAATTTTTCCAATTGGAGCCTTGACAAAAGCCAGTGAAGGAAAAGATATGGCTGAACTTTTTGATATGAAAAAAGCCGGAGCTATTGCTTTTGGAGATTACAACAAAAGTCTCGACAACGCCAATATCCTAAAAATTGCTTTACAATACGTACAGGATTTCGACGGATTGGTAATTGCTTATTCACAGGATCCGAATATTAAAGGAAACGGAGTTGCCAATGAAGGAATTGTTTCGACAAGATTAGGGTTAAAAGGAATTCCAAATTTAGCCGAAGAACTGCAAATATCAAGAAACTTATTTTTGCTGGAATATACAGGCGGAAAACTACATATTCCAACTATTTCAACAGCAAAATCAGTTCAATTGATTCGGGAAGCGAAAGCAAAAGGCTTAAACATAACCGCAAGTGCATCTGTACACCATTTGGTTTTAACCGATGAAAAACTGGACGAATTTGATACACGTTTTAAAGTTACTCCACCATTAAGAACTGAAGTTGACAGACAAGCTTTACTTAATGGAATCGCAGACGGAACAATCGACTTGATTACTTCTGACCACAACCCTATTGATATCGAATTTAAAAAAATGGAATTTGATACAGCTAAAAACGGGACTATTGGTTTAGAAAGTGCTTTTGGAGCTTTATTAACGGTTTTACCAGTAGAAACTGTAGTTGCAAAACTAACTGCTGCAAGAACCCTTTTCGGATTAGAAAATACGACTATCGAAGAAGGTGCAAAGGCAAATCTTACCTTATTTACTCCTGAAGGAAAATCAACTTTTACAAAAGAAAACATCCTTTCAAAATCTAAAAATTCTGCTTTTTTAGGAATCGAAATTAAAGGTTCTGTTTACGGAATTTTCAATCAAAATCAATTAGTTACAAAATAATACAATGAACAATACAGTCGAAGAAGGAAAATCAATTGCCATTACCAGTTATATTTTGATTATTGGAGTTTTAATCGCTATGTCAATGAACGCTGAAAACAAAAACAGTTTTGCTTCTTTTCATATCCGTCAGTCCTTAGGATTATCCTTAACCTTTATTTCTTTCGGAGCAATTATCAGTAATTTCGACAGCTTTTTTATCACTTTCCCTATGTGGATTTGTATTTCAATTCTTTGGACTTTTGGTATTTTTAATGCCATTCAAGGACAGACGAAACCAATTCCTTTGGTTGGCGAATTATTTCAAAAATGGTTTAAATCAATTGGATAAATTTTTAAAATCCCAATTTTTAAGTACCAAATTCCAAACTAAAAAACGTCAAAACTTTGACAAAGCGAAAAATTCATAATTCACAACTTACAATTCATAATTAAAAATGAATCTATCTTTAGAATATAAAATACAAGAACCAAAAGTAATTTTAGATAAAAATCCATTATTGCTTTTATTACACGGATACGGAAGCAACGAGGCCGATTTATTTTCTTTTGCTACAGAACTTCCGGATAATTATTATGTTATTTCTGCAAGAGCACCTTATGATTTACAATACGGTGCTTATGCATGGTATGCGATTAATTTTGATGCAGATCAGAATAAATTTTCAGATAACGAACAAGCCAAAATTTCAAGAGATAGAATTGCTTCTTTTATTGATGAATTAGTGGCGAATTACCCAATTGATGCTAACAATGTTGCTTTAATCGGATTCAGTCAGGGATCTATTTTGAGTTATGCAACGGCACTTTCTTATCCTGAAAAAATTCAACGGGTTGTCGCAATGAGTGGCTATTTCAATGAAGAAATTATCAAAGAAGGCTTTGAAAATAATGATTTCAAAAAACTAAAAATATTCGCTTCCCACGGAACTGTAGATCAGGTTATTCCGATTGAATGGGCAAGAAAAACACCTTCAATTTTAGAAAAGCTAAATATTCCGGTTACTTACAAAGAATATCCTGTAGGTCACGGAGTTGCACCGCAAAATTTCTTTGATTTTAAGAACTGGCTTTTGATGTAAAAAATAAAATGTGAAATGTATTTTGGTTGGGTTCAATCATTTTACATTTTACATTTTACATTTCACATTTCACTTCCCGGTATAAATAATCTTCCCGTTTTTTTTCAGTACATATCCTTTCCATGGAATTAACTGCCAATCGCCGTTGATCCACGAATCACCTTCAGATTTTCTCTCTAAAATGATCGATTCTTTTTGAGTGTCTAAGAAAAGTTCTGCTTTATTCCCATCAAAAATCACGTATGCCGCGGTAGTATATTCTTTTCCTTCATCGTAATGAGACAATTTTGTTCCTTCAAAAATTCGGATACATTCCTTTTTAAGGACTGACCAAACATAACCTGCAGAAGCTTTACAGCCATGTGCATCAGAGTCGGCTCCAACTACAGGTTCTTTTTTAGTTTCCTCTGTTTGTTCTTGAAAATCTTTTTTTTCTGACGAAACTTTTTTTTCGCAAGAAAATGAAGAGACAACAACAAATGCAATCAAAATAATCTTTTTCATAATCCTAAATATTTTAAGTGAGAAAAAAAATAGGATTAAAAAACCCTATTTCTGATATAACCAGCTTTGATTTACTTCAAAAGTAATATTTTCTTTATCGTCCACAAAATATTTCAACAGCACTTCTCCCCATAATTCACCATTGCTGTAATCGGCAATAATCCATCTGTGGTTTAGGACTTTTATTTTATTAATGATGAATTTTTTACCGTCAATTATATCCTGACCTGTGTAAGGATTTCCGTTTGGATTTTCATTTAAATCTAATAGCTTCTCAGTTACCGCCGGAATCAGTTTTTCATATAAAATTACTTTTCCTCCCGAAGCAGTATTATCAAAATAATTTTGTGCATTTTCATTATGCTCCAGCGAAAAATAATCTGCCTCTGCCAGTTTTCCGGACACCAAATTAATACTGTCTCTCAACCTTTTAGTCGTTTTATCATATCGCTCCTTTTCAAATTTCACTTCCCTGCTGTAAAACATATAAGTAAAAATGTTCATTAAAATTGCTAATAAAAAAAGATAAAGCATTAAAGATTTCTTCATTTTGTAGATATAATTAAATTGTAATTTCTAAATTGTCATAAGCCAGAAAAACATTTTCAGGAAGTTGTTTTTGTACTTCTTCATGAAAACCTAACACGTGACTGATATGTGTGAGATAAGCTTTTTCAGGTTTTACTAAGTTGATAAAATCAAGCGCTTCCTGCAAATTAAAATGAGTATCATGAGGCTCAACGCGAAGGGCATTTACAACCAAAACTTTCAGGTTTTTTAATTTTTCTGTTTCAGCTTTTTCTATGGTTTTTACATCCGTCAGGTAAGCAAAATCATCAATACGGTACCCAAAAACCTGCAAATCGCCGTGCATTACGTTTATCGGAACAGCCATTTTATCTCCAATTGCAAAAGGTCTGTTATTAATCACTTCTATAGTTTTTACACTCGGCGCACCCGGATATTTATTTACCGTTTCAAAAACATAATCAAAACGTTTTCTAAGGTTATCAATTACACGCTGATGCGCATAAACAGGGATTTCTCCCTGCCTGAAATTAAACGGACGAATATCATCCAGACCTGCTGTATGGTCTGCATGTTCGTGGGTAAATAATATTGCGTCTAGTTTACGGCATCCGCAGGAAAGCATTTGCTGCCTAAAATCAGGACCGCAATCTATAACATACGAATACTCGTTCCATGTGATCCAGACAGATACACGAAGCCTTTTATCTTTCGCATCTAAACTTTTGCAAACAGGATGGTCAATCCCAATAATGGGAATGCCCTGAGAAGTACCGGTACCTAAAAAATAAATCTTCAACTGAACTTGATTTTTTTACAAAAATAGGGATTATTTCTCTTTCATTAGAGCGCTAATTTACTAACTTTGTAACAAATCTATTTAAAATAAAATGGGCACAGAAATAAAACTCAAAGGTGACAAGGTCATCGCTCAGATTCCTTCTATAAAAGACAAAGCACTACGCATTAATTTAAACGAAAATATTTACGGAACTTTTGCCGAAATTGGCGCCGGACAGGAAACTGTAAGACATTTTTTCAGATCTGGAGGTTCATCAGGAACAATTGCAAAAGCAATGTCTGCGTATGACAAAGATTTTAGTGATGCTGTTTATGGAGTAGAAAGCGATGGGCGATATGTAACCGAAAACCGCCTCAAAAAAATGCTAACATTTGAAGGTGAATTGATTGAAGAGCGTCTGAGCCGTGAAAAACACCCAAATAAACTCTTTTTTAGTTACGCCAATACTGTTGCCACTATAGATTTTGCCAAACAATTTAAAGGTCACGGCTGGGTTGGAATCAGATACCAGATTGAACCTGACGAAGCTTATAACGAAATTATTCTTCACATACGTTTTAAAGAAACTGATGCCCGATTACAGCAGGAAACACTGGGAATTTTAGGGGTTAACCTTATCTACGGTGCTTTCTACAAATATAATGACCCTAAACGATTACTTCGTTATTTATACGATCACTTAGACAAAGACCAGCTTGAAATCGATACAATTAACTTCTCGGGGCCCCGTTTCGCAGATGTTGACAATCGTTTGATGAGTTTACAGCTTGTTAAAAATGGTATGACTGATGCCGTAATGTTTAATCCTGAAGGAAAAAACGTTTTGCCAGCTGCTGTTTTATACAAAAAAAATCTTCTTGCCTTCAGAGGAAGTTTTCGCCCGGTTACCAATGTGAATCTTGATATGTATGAGAAATCATTAAAAATGTTTCTCGAAGAAAACAAAGTTGAAAAAGATAACACTTTGGTAGTTTTTGAAATTACGCTGTCAAATTTACGCTCAGACGGAGAAATTGATGAACGTGATTTTATGGACAGAGCTGAATTGCTTTGCGCATTAGGCCAAACCGTTATGATTTCTAACTTTCAGGAATATTACAAAGTAGTTGAATATTTTTCTAATTATACCAAAGCCCGTATGGGACTTGCAATGGGGGTAAATAACTTAGTTGATATTTTTGATGAGAAATATTACCGTCATTTAAGCGGAGGTATCCTTGAAGCCTTTGGAAAATTATTCTACCGCGATATGAAAGTGTTTTTATATCCAATGCTGGGTGAAGATGGCGAAATTATCACTTCTGATAATCTAAAAGTACATCCTAGAATGAAAGAATTGTATAAATTCTTCAAATTCAATGGGAAAGTAGTTGACATTGTAGATTACAATCCTAATATACTAAACGTGTTCTCCCGTGAAGTATTAAAAATGATTGGTCAGGGAAAACCTGGCTGGGAGCCAATGCTTCCGTCGGGGATTGCCGAAATGATAAAAGAACATCATCTTTTTGGCTACCATCCGGTAAAAGAATTAAATCAGGGTTAATCCAAATTCAATTTATTTAAAAGCATAAAAGTCCAAGAAAGATCTGTCTTTTTTGGACTTTTCTTTTCAGTAAAATTTATTTCGTTTTACTGCGTTTTTTATTGTAATTTAATTTTTAGTACTTTTAATAAAAAATAAAATCATGAAAATTATAGCCTTTGCAGGAAGCAATAGTCAACACTCCATCAACAAACATTTGGCAACATATGCTGCAAATCAATTTGACAATGCGCAAATAGAAGTTTTAGATTTAAATGATTTTGCGATGCCCTTATTCAGTGTCGATCTGGAAAAAGAAATCGGACAGCATGAAATCGCAAAATCATTTCTGAATAAATTAGAAAACGCAGATATCCTGGTTGTTTCTCTGGCTGAAAATAACGGAAATTATTCAGCTGCTTTTAAAAACGTATTTGACTGGAGTTCCAGAATCCTTAAAGATGTTTTTCAGCAAAAACCTATGCTATTGATGGCAACTTCTCCGGGAGCAAGAGGCGGTGCTTCGGTTTTAGAAATTGCAAAAACTGCTTTTCCTAGATATGGTGCCCAAATAAAAGGACTTTTTTCATTACCTTCTTTCAATACAAATTTTGATTTAGAAAAAAATGAAATTTCAAATCCGGAATTTGACAATGAATTAAAAACAATCATAAAAAACAGTTTTAATTAATGAGAGTAAAACAAACCTTTTTTGTATTTATTCTTTTTAGTTTTCTTTTCTTTCAGACCTCCTACTCTCAAAAATACAATGCAGTTGACAAAACTGTATCAAAATATCCGGATTTTGGAAGTACTGAAGAATTAGCAGAAAAAATTCAAAAAGACTTTACATCAGAATACGATAAAGCCAGAGCAATTTACAGTTGGATTGCTCTAAATATTGATTACGATTTCAAGGCATTTCTAAATCCTGCACAGCCAAAAAGTTTCAGCTATAGAACAGAAGCAGAAAAACAGAAAAAAATAAAGCAATTTAACGATGAAATTCTGCAAACCACTTTTAAATCAAGAAAAGGAGTTTGCGAAGGTTTTACTTTATTATTTAGCCATTTAGCCTCATTAACCGGCTTAAAATCACAAATTATTAAAGGAGATTCAAAAAACAGCCTCAGTGATATTGGCCGAAAAAAATCTATGACCAATCACGCATGGAATATGGTTTTGATAGCCGGAAAATGGCGATTAATAGATGCTACCTGGGGACAAGGGTATTACAGCCAAAACAAAGGCAGAATGATAAAAGATTTTAGCTCTGTATATTTTGACACACCGCCAAACTATTTCTTTGCCAAACATTTTCCTGAATCAGGAACTTTTCTGAATACTAAATTAGATAAAAATGCTTTTCTAAACGGACCTCTAATCTATAACGAATTAATCGAAAAAGATACTGAAGTCCTATTGCCTGATTCTGGCTTATTAGAAGTCAAAAATGGTCAAAAAGTCACTTTTAGATTTAAGAATATTTCAAAATCAGATCAGCTTTATTATCTGAATAAAAGGAACCAACCCGTAAAAATCGAAAATCCAAAAGAAAAAAAAGGCGGATTGGAATTTCAGGTCACTTTCGACAAAAATATTGGGCAGTTTATTACTTTTTATTTAAACACCAACAGTCTCGTTTCGTTTAAAGTTGTTCAGAAATAACCATTCCCCCATTATATAATTTCCTTATTTTATTGAATTGGCGTATCTTTACTAATTCAGAATTTAGTAAATCTAGACAGTGAACTGGCAATGGAAACAATTTTTCTAAAATCGATTTTAGATAACGACTTTTACAAATTTACGATGCAGCATGCCGTAATCAAGCTTTTTCCAAAAGCAAAAGTTCGTTATGGTTTTATCAATCGTGGGAAACATATTTTTCCGGCAGGATTTGCAGATTTGCTTCGCCATGCCGTAGATACCATGGCAGACCTTCGTTTAACAAAGGAAGAAAAAAATTATCTGGCGCATTATTGTCATTACCTCGACCCGACATATTTAGACTTTCTACAGGGTTATAGTTTTGATCCGTCTGAAGTACATATCAGTCAGGAAGGTTCTGAAATTACAGTTGTTGTTGAAGGCTTTTGGTACAGAACTATTTTATGGGAAGTTCCCCTGATGGCTCTAATTTCAGAACTATTTTATAAATCGAATCATTTAATCCGACTGAATAATGAAGCCATAAAAAACCTTACCAAAGAGAAAATAGACAACTACAATAAATTAGGCGTTTCAATATTGGAATTTGGCACAAGAAGACGTCATTCTTATGAAGTACATGAATTGGTAAATGAAACCCTGAAAACCTATGGCGGACAAAGCTTCATTGGTACAAGTAATGTACATTTTGCAATGGCCAATAACAGAAGGCCTTTGGGCACACATGCACACGAATGGTTTATGTTTCATGCTGCACAATATGGTTTTAAAATGGCTAATTCTATAAGTCTCGAACACTGGACTCAGGTTTATGGCGGAGACCTCGGAATTGCATTAACTGATACTTACACTACCGATATATTTTTCAATCAGTTTGATAAAAAATACTCCAAACTATTTGATGGTGTACGACATGACAGCGGTGACCCAGTCGAATTTGCTCAAAAGGTGATTTCGCATTACATCAAAATGGGAATCGATCCAAAATCGAAAGCGATTGTTTTTTCGGATTCGCTCAATTATAATAAAGTAAAAACAATTGCAGCTTTCTGTCATGACAAAATAAAAATGTCTTTCGGAATCGGAACAAATTTCACCAATGATGTAGGACTCCCGGCGATGAATATGGTAATAAAATTAACCGACACAAAACCGGATAATTTACACTGGCAGGGCGTTGTAAAACTTTCTGACGAAAAAAACAAAAATACAGGAACTCCTGAAATGATTGCTTTGGCAAAAGAAGTACTCCGAATCAAATAGTATTTCTTTGTTGGAATACTGATTTTTTATATTTTTAGTGTTTGTATTCACTAGTGTCCGCTTAAAATAAGTTAAAAACCAGCTGGTTAGTATTATGTTCATTGATATTATTGTAATCTGATTTCATAAGTAGTTCATTTATAGGTGTTTTATCGAGTAATGATGCGGATAAAATTTGTAGAATTTCGTAGGTTGAGCGATTGATTTTTAAATCTTTTGCTATTATAGAGACCAAGCAGTAAGTCACAATTGCTACATTAATTTGAAT
>NZ_JBBYHS010000018.1:0-106656 GCF_038290035.1 Flavobacterium calami | reverse complement strand
CAATCTTTTTTTCAGAATTTCTTTTCTGATTGATTACTTATTATCTTGCCAGTATTTCGATGAACGCCTTCGCTGTTGCGGGTGCAAAAGTACACAACAATTCCAGTTGCGCAAGCTTTTTTAAACCCTTTTTTTAATCTTTTTTAAAACTTTTTCTTAACTCGCTGATAACGCAATAATTATATTCTAACTTTTTTTTACATCTTGTAAGTTTTATCTTTATTTAAAAGAAGTTTTGATAATTTACAAGCTTTTTGACATCTTGCTTTTGTGAAGTTTTCCTATTTTGAACTGTTTTAATAAACAAAATTCAATACACCAAAAAGATTCTTACCACATATTTGATCTCGAAAAAAACAACAACCCCTAATCTATCCCTGTTTCTCTCCTGAAAAAATCCGCCATAGCCCCGATAGCAGTGAAAATCCTTTTGTTTTGGAGTTCAAAATAAAAGATTGGAACTAATAGCGGGATCAAGCTCCTTATTAAAATCAAATTCCAAACCTTAATAAAACCTCACTTCGCTCAGCACAACAAACTTTAATCTTATACTATATAGTATACTTTTCTACTTATATATATGGCATGCAGAAAAACAAAAAACCGACAAGCTTCAAAATGAACTTATCGGTTTTTTATTTACTATTTTTTTAAAGACTTATTTCTTAGCAGGAAACTTCCAGTCAAATTCGTCTTTATTATTAATAATAGCTCCTATTTCAAATTTTACTACTTCTTCGAATTCGGTTTGCAGAATAAACCAGTTATCTTCATTAAAGTAGTTTTCGAAAGTATCAAAAGTTTCCTGATTGTATTTTGTAATCCCTTTAGTTGCGAGATCCTTTTTAACATCTGCAATTTTTCTTCCTATCAATTTGAATCCAAAAACCTCCAAATCATGACCAGAAGCAACTACATAACCCAATTTAAAATCTTCTTCCTGATAAAAAGTCAGTCTCATTTTTTGTGCATTGTATACAAAAATCACATTATCATCTTCATCGTTATAATTTTTATCAGGTTTTCCTAAAGCAGCTGTCACATCATTTTGCTTCATTCCGAAAAGCAATTTATCAATTCCTGATTTTAGATTTATTTTCATATCTAACTATTAAATTTTTTAAGTATAAATTTATGGCACTTATTTCAGTATGTTTCAAAAATCCTCATATAAAGAGAAAATTACTCGCTCATTTCGTCATAGCGTTCCGGAACTTGTGGATCATACAAAGGACATTTGAACTCTTCCAGTAAATCTACCAGTTTGTTCATAGTTTTGCCTTCGGTTCCGTAGCAGTCTATTTTGACGCTTTGAGGTGTCGTAATAACCTGAAAAGCACCTTTTCCCGCATTATTTTGCCAACTATTGTCGTCGACTTTTTCCCATTGAGAGAAAACAGAACTAATTCGATTGAGGATTACCTGTATGGGAAGAATTTCAAGACCTTCAACTTCCTGCTTTTCAAGTAAAGCTTCATAAACTTCCTGATTGTTCAGGTAAATTTCGTCTAAATATCTCCAAAAAAGCAGTTCATACATATCTTTAAATTGAAAAGATTAAAACATAATTCAGATCTTGAAAATTATGGATAACCACTGTAATTCTTATGAAACTATAATTTTAGCCCCGATAGAAGTGAAAATCCTTTTGCTTTTTTCTTTAAAAAGCAAAAGATTGTAACGAATAGCGGGATTAGCTCCTGAAAAAGCTAAAATTATTATATATTCTAAAGGTAATCTGAAGGAGAGTTGAGGCTTTAAGAAATAAAGGACTTCGACTCCGCTCAGCCTGACAAATTATATTTTAATATTCAAAAGTTCCGTATTCGCTGGTGATAGTCAGTTTTTTAGCATCAGCAGCTTCTACCCTTCCTACGATTTGTGCATCAACATTGAATGATTTTGAAATCTCGATAATATCCTGAGCAATATTTTCAGGAACGTAAATTTCCATACGGTGACCGCAGTTGAAAACCTGGTACATTTCTTTCCAGTCGGTTTTTGATTGTTCCTGAATCAGTTTGAACAATGGCGGAACCGGAAATAAATTGTCTTTTATAACATGTAAATTTTGAACGAAATGTAAAATTTTAGTCTGTGCTCCTCCACTGCAATGCACCATTCCGTGAATTTCGTTTGGCGTGTAGGTGTCTAAAATTTTCTTGATGATTGGCGCATAGGTTCTGGTTGGCGAAAGCACCAACTGACCAGCGTTTATTGGACTGTTTTCTACAGCATCAGTCAAATTAACCTGACCTGAATAAATCAATTCTTCTGGAACGGCTGCATCAAAACTTTCAGGATATTTTTTAGCTAAATATTTACCGAAAACATCGTGACGTGCAGAAGTAAGTCCATTGCTTCCCATTCCACCGTTATAACTTTTTTCGTAAGTTGCCTGACCAAAAGAAGCCAAACCAACGATTACGTCACCGGCCTGAATATTTGCATTATCTACAACATCGGAGCGTTTCATACGGGCTGTAACAGTCGAGTCTACAATAATAGTACGAACGACATCCCCAACGTCAGCAGTTTCTCCTCCAGTTGAGTGAATGGTTACTCCGAAAGATTTTAATTCGTTGATTAATTCTTCTGTTCCGTTGATGATTGCTGAAATAACTTCGGCAGGGATTAGGTTTTTATTTCTTCCGATAGTAGATGAAAGCAAAATATTATCTGTTGCTCCAACACATAATAAATCGTCAATATTCATGATCAAAGCATCCTGTGCAATTCCTTTCCATACTGAAATATCTCCGGTTTCTTTCCAATACATATAAGCCAAAGACGATTTTGTACCGGCTCCGTCAGCATGCATAATCAGACAGTGTTCTTCGTCCTGAGTTAAATAATCAGGGACAATTTTACAGAAAGCCTGCGGAAATAAACCTTTATCAATATTTTTTATGGCGTTGTGTACGTCTTCTTTTGATGCCGAAACACCTCTTTGTGCATACCTTTTGCTAGAATCTGAACTCATGAAACTTAGTTTGTGTTGAATGTGGGTGCAAAGATAATCCCTTTTTTTAATTCTTTGATGATTCCTAAGTTTGATTGACAAAAAAATCCAATCTTACCTCAATATTACCATTCAATTTCTTTTAAACCTTTTGATTTAAGGAAAGAATTTGTCTGACTAAAATGTTTGTTTCCAAACCAAAATCCTCTATTAGCGCTTAAAGGCGAAGGATGTCCTGATTTTAAAATATGATGTTTTGAAGCGTCGATTAAAGCTGCTTTTTTCTGAGCAAAACCTCCCCAAAGCAGGAAAACAACATTTTCTTTTTCGGCAGAAATTTGTTTGATAACAGCATCCGTAAATTTTTCCCAGCCTTTTCCCTGATGGCTTCCGGCTTCAGATTGTCGAACTGTCAACGTTGCATTTAAAAGAAAAACACCCTGATCTGCCCAACGTTCTAAATTACCGGTTTTAGAAAGCGTTTTACCTAAATCTGTTTCGATTTCTCTAAAGATATTATATAAGGAAGGAGGAAACGGAATCCCGTCATTGACAGAAAAACACAATCCGTTTGCCTGATTTGGGCCGTGATAAGGATCTTGACCTATAATCACCACTTTTACCTGATCGAAATGACAATGATCGAAAGCTGAAAAAATCTGACTGTCTTTTGGATAACAAACTTTTGTAGTATATTCAGATTTCACAAATTCAATTAACTCATTGAAATACGGTTTTTCGAATTCTTCATTCAAAACCGGCATCCAGGAATCATGCATTTTTACGTCCATACTTTTTTATGCGAATTTCAGGATTTTTTTGTTGAAATCATATTTACCACTTAAGAAAAAGTCGAAAGTTGAAAGTCGAAAGTTGAAAGTCGAAAGTTGAAAGTCGAAAGTTGAAAGTCGAAAGTTGAAAGTCGAAAGTTGAAAGTCGAAAGTTGAAAGTCGAAAGTTGAAAGTCGAAAGTCGAAAGTCGAAAGTTGAAAGTTGAAAGTTGAAAGTATAAATAGAAAACAGAACAGAATGAGTAAATATTATAACTTATAATTCATAATTCAAAATTCACTAATGTTTTCGTACTTTTGCCTTCACTTTCTTAAAGAAATTAAATGATCAGTATTACCGAAAAAACATTACAAGACTTACAATTTCCAACTGTTCTCGAAACCATTTCAGATGGGTGCAATACCGATATTGGAAAAGAAAAAGCTTTAGAAATAAAACCATTTAGAGACAAAGAAACTTTGATGCAGGCCTTAATGCAGACATCAGAATATGTTTCGTCTTTTGAAAACAACAACGCCATTCCGAATCACGGATTTGACGCCATCACGCATGAAATTAAGTTTTTGGCCATTGAAGACAGTTTTCTTGAAGTAGGAAGCTTCAGGAAAATTGCCAATCTTTCAGCAACGACAAATGTCTTGTTGAATTTCTTACGAAAATTCGATGATTATTATCCTAACTTAAATGCAAGGGCGTCACGTGTAGAACTGACCAAAGATATCATCACTTCTATTGACGCAATTGTAGACAAATATGGAGAAATTAAAGACAATGCTTCTCCTGCTCTGTTAAGCATTCGTCAGAACATGAATTTGGTTCGTGGTAAAGTAAACCAAAGTTTTGGTGTTGCACTGACACAATACAATGGTTTAGGATATCTGGATGATATTAAGGAGAGTTTTGTGCAAAATCGTCGAGTGCTAGCAGTTCTGGCAATGTATCGCCGTAAAGTAAAAGGTTCAATTTTAGGAAGCTCTAAAACCGGTAGCATTGCTTATATCGAACCTGAAGCTACACTGAAATATTCACGAGAATTAGCCAATTTAGAATATGAAGAGAAAGAAGAAATTACGAGAATTTTAAAGAATTTATCGAATGTGATTCGACCTTACCTTTCTTTATTAATTGAATATCAGGATTTTTTAAGTGATATTGATGTGGTTGCCGGAAAAGCAAAATACGCTAACAGAATCAACGGAATCTTACCAGCAATTACAGAAGAAAGAAGATTGTTCTTTAGAGAAGCGTATCATCCTATTTTATATCTGAACAATAAACAAAAAAAAGAAGTTACGCATCCGCAGACCATCGAACTGAAACAAGAAAACAGAATTATTGTAATTTCAGGTCCAAATGCGGGAGGAAAAACCATTTCGCTTAAAACTGTTGGCTTACTACAACTAATGCTGCAATCCGGAATTTTGATTCCGGTTCATGAAAGAAGTGAAACATTCTTATTTGACAGAATCTTAACTGATATTGGAGACAATCAGTCTATTGAAAATCATTTAAGCACTTACAGCTACCGATTAAAAAACATGAATTACTTTTTGAAGAAATGTAATCATAAGACTATGTTTTTAATTGATGAGTTTGGTACAGGTTCTGATCCTGAGCTGGGTGGGGCTTTGGCTGAAATTTTTCTTGAAGAATTTTATCATCGTGAAGCTTTCGGAATTATCACAACGCATTACTCCAATTTAAAGATTTTGGCTAACGAATTGCCATACGCAACCAATGCCAATATGATGTTTGATGAAAAATCGTTGGAACCAATGTACAAACTTGCTCTAGGTCAGGCAGGAAGTTCGTTTACTTTTGAAGTAGCCCAGAAAAATGGAATTCCGTTTGGACTGATTAATCGTGCGAAAAAGAAAATCGAAGTGGGTAAAGTTCGTTTTGATAAAACTATTGCGACGCTTCAGAAGGAAAGGTCAAAACTGGAGAAAACTTCTCTGAATTTAAAAGAAGAAGAAACCAGGGCGCGTGAGGAAAGTAAAAAGATGGAAAACATCAATACCAGAATCCAGCAGAAACTGGAGAGCTATCAGGAATTATACGACAGTAATCAAAAGATAATTTACATTGGCCAAAAAATCGATGATATTGCTGAGAAATATTTCAACAATAAAAACAAAAAGGAACTTATTGGCGAATTCTTAAAAATTGTTGAAATCGAAAATTCAAAACGTAAAAAAGCAACTCCAAAAGAAGTAAAGGCAAAAGTTGAAAAACAAAAGGAAATTATTGCTGAAGTACAAGTAAAAGTTGAAGAAATACGCCAAGAGAAAAAAGAGAAGAAACTTAAACCAGTTGTAGAAAAACCAAAACCAATTTTAAAAGTTGGTGACCGCGTGCGAATGCTGGATGGAAGATCAGTTGGAAGTATTGATGCTATTGAAAAAAATAAAGCAACCGTAAATTACGGTATTTTTACTTCCAAAGTAAGTCTGGATGAACTGGAATTGGTAGAAGCTGTGAAAAAATAATTTTACAATATGCAAAACTTACCTCAAAATAAAAAAATAATCCTGTTCGACGGTGTTTGCAATTTATGCGACGGAGCGGTTCAATTCATTATCAAACACGATAAAAAAGATATTTTTCGTTTTGCAGCCCTGCAATCTGATTTGGGGAAAGAAATTTGCAGTTATATTGGTGTTGATCAGAATAAAATTGACAGTATCATTTTGTATAATCCCGGAATTGCCTATTATTACAAATCATCCGCAGCTATTGAAATTGCAGAAGAATTAGGCGGGATTTACAGTTTAATTTCAATTTTTAAAATTTTACCTGAAAAACTTCGAAATTACATTTACGATTATATTGCTAAAAACCGTTACAAATGGTATGGTAAAAAAGAGAGCTGTATGATTCCTACACCTGAATTGAAAGCTAAGTTTTTATGAAATTCCAAATCTGAAATTCCAAATTCCAATTTCAAAAACTTGTCATTTGAGGAAAAAGTTTTTCAAATCTTTGCCGAATTTCTAGTGTGATTTGCTTCGCCTATTCGCTATCGCTCGAGTCTCCCTTCGGTCGAATTGACAAAAAACAAAAAATCCCAAATTTCAAATCTTTTACAATTTGGAATTTGGAATTTTAAAAATTGGAATTTATTTCAGAAAATTATCTAATCAATTTTCTGTATTTCAAACGTTTTGGAGTTAAATCACCGCCAAGACGTTTCTTTTTATTTTCTTCATAATCAGAGAAACTTCCTTCAAAGAAATAAACTTCAGAATCTCCTTCGAAAGCCAGAATGTGTGTACAAATTCTGTCCAAGAACCATCTGTCGTGCGAAATGATTACGGCACAACCTGCAAAATTCTCCAGTCCTTCTTCAAGAGCACGAAGTGTATTTACATCAAGGTCATTTGTAGGCTCATCCAGCAAAAGTACGTTCCCTTCTTCTTTCAAAGTCATTGCTAAATGCAAACGGTTACGCTCTCCACCAGATAACATCGACACTTTTTTGTTTTGTTCACCACCTCCAAAGTTGAAACGTGATAAATAAGCTCTTGAGTTAACCTGCTTTCCGCCCATCATAATTAATTCCTGGCCATCAGCAAAATTTTCCCAAATCGATTTGTTCGGATCAATATTAGAGTGCGACTGATCTACGTAAGCAATTTTTACAGTTTCACCAACTGAGAATTCTCCACTATCAGTTGACTGCTCACCCATAATCATTTTGAAAATAGTAGATTTACCAGCACCATTTGGTCCGATAATTCCAACAATACCCGCCTGAGGCAAAGTAAAATTCAGATTATCATATAATAATTTGTCTCCAAAAGCTTTCGCAACATTCTTAGCCTCAATAACATTTGTACCTAAACGTGGACCATTAGGGATATAAATCTCTAATTTCTCGTCTAGTTGTTTTTGATCTTCATTTAATAATTTGTCGTAGTTCTGTAAACGCGCTTTTTGTTTCGTCTGGCGTCCTTTAGCCCCCTGACGAACCCACTCCAACTCACGCTCTAACGTTTTTCTGCGTTTAGAAGCCACTTTTTCTTCCTGAGCCAGACGGTTTGATTTTTGATCTAACCATGAAGAATAGTTTCCTTTCCATGGAATACCTTCTCCTCTATCCAGCTCTAAAATCCATCCTGCAACGTTATCCAGGAAATAACGGTCGTGTGTTACCGCGATTACAGTCCCTGCATATTGAGCTAAATGCTGCTCTAACCAAAGAACTGACTCCGCATCAAGGTGGTTGGTAGGCTCATCTAATAACAATACATCCGGCTGCTGCAATAATAAACGGCATAAAGCTACACGACGACGCTCACCTCCTGAAAGGTTTTTGATTGGCGTATCACCTTCCGGAGTACGCAAAGCGTCCATTGCGATTTCCAATTTGGTATCGATTTCCCAGGCACCTAGCGCATCAATTTTGTCTTGTAGTGCTGCCTGACGATCCATTAATTTATCCATTTTATCCGGATCTGAATAGTTTTCTTCAAGACCAAATAAATCATTGATTTGATTGTATTCTTCTAAAACCGCCATTGTTTCAGCTGCTCCTTCACGCACAATCTCGATGACAGTCTTAGAATCATCAAGGATTGGTTCCTGTTCTAAATACCCAACAGTATATCCCGGCTGGAAAACTACATCTCCCTGATAGTTTTTATCTACACCTGCAATAATTTTTAAAAGAGAAGATTTTCCGGAACCATTCAAACCTAAAATACCAATTTTAGCCCCGTAAAAGAAACTCAAATAAATATTTTTAAGTACCGGTTTGTCTGCTCCCTGATAGGTTTTACTCAATTTCTGCATTGAGAAAATTACTTTCTTATCGTCTGACATTCTTTTTTATTTTTAATTTTAATTAATTAATTATTTTTTGATTGATCTTTTAAATTTTGATTTTATTCTTTTAAACTCTTCCTTTCAAAGCATTAAAAACCCATGCATTAGCTAAAAACCCAACCCCAACAGCAGCAAATCCCCAGCCTGATACTTCACTGTATCTAAAAACACCAAGACCTATAAGTAACAATCCCATAAGTACCATTATAAAAGTAGCCCATCCTAAAACGGTATTTTTATTCATTCCCATAATTGTGTAATTATTTTAAGTAGTAAAATTTTTAGAAACGCAAATATCGTGAATTTTAACGGCTTAATTAAATATTTTATACAGCATTTCTTTTAATAAATCCGATTGTGGCAGTGCATTTGCCCCAACTCCTTTACTTTTAACATCTATATCGCGCAAAGCCCCCACTATCTGACTTACTTTTCGCATTGGGTAATTCTTTAAAGCTAAATCATATTCCTTTAAAAAATAAGGATTTACGCCAATAACAGCTGCTACATTTTTTGGGTTTTTATCTTTTAATCCGTGGTATTTCAATAGCTGCACAAAAAAACCAAACACGAGTCCGGTTGTCATAACCAAAGGATATTCTTTTGGATTATGTGCAAAATTTTCAGCTATTTTATAAGCTCTTAACTGGTTACGTTCGCCAATGGCTTTTCGAAGCTCAAAAACATTATAATCTTTGCTGAAACCAATATTCTCCTCAATATGCTGGGGTGTAATCATTGTTCCCTGCGGTAGAATAATCTGCAGTTTTTCCAGCTCATTATTAATTTTACTTAAGTCTGTCCCTAAAAACTCTACCAGCATAGCATTTGCTTTCGGGTCAATGGTATATTTTTTTCCTGCCAAAACACGCTTAATCCAGTCACCTACCTGATTTTCATATAGTTTTTTACTTTCATAAACAATGCCTTTTTGTGCTAATAGCTTCGTTACTTTTTTACGTTTATCAAGTGTTTTATATTTGTAACAAAAAACCAAAACAGTAGTTTCCATCGGATTTTCAACATAAGATTCGATTTTATCAATTGTTCTTGATAAATCCTGAGCTTCTTTTACAATAACTACCTGTCGATCAGCCATCATAGGATAGCGCTTGGCCGTTGAAACGATATCGTCTACAGAAACATCCCTTCCATATAAAACTGTCTGATTAAAACCTTTTTCTTCTTCGGCAAGTACATTCTGCTCAATATATTCAGATAATTTATCAATATAATAAGGTTCTTCACCCATTAAAAAATAAATCGGTTTAATATTTCCGGCTTTAATATCGTTAACAATTTTTATTACTTCGTCCATTCCATCTTTATGTTTCAAGTTTTAAGTTTCAAGTTCTGCTTCAAAACGTGAAACTTTAAACTCGAAACCTGAAACTATTTTATATTTTTGCTTTATGCTTAAACTTAATTTCCCAACTTACAATTTTCGATTCAAAAATAGCGAAAATAAAGTGTCTATTTTTGACGAAATCAGGAAAAAATTTATAATTCTCACCCCCGAAGAATGGGTTCGTCAGCACGTTGTTCATTATTTAATAAATGAAAAAAAATATCCCAAATCGCTGATAAACGTAGAGAAAGTTTTAACAGTCAACGGATTACGAAAAAGGTATGATGTTGTAGTTTTTAATCCAAATGGTTCCATTCACATTTTAGTAGAATGCAAAGCTCCAGAAGTTAAGATCTCTCAGGCAACTTTTGATCAGATTGCCCGTTATAACATGACAATGCAGGCACGGTTTTTGAAAGTCACAAACGGTCTGCATCATTATTATTGTCAGATGGATTTTGAAAACGAGAAGTATGAGTTTTTAAAATCATTGCCTGATTATAAGGAAATTTAATAAATCATTAAAAAAAATACTTTTGGATAAAATTGCAGTTGTCATTTTAAATTGGAACGGAGTAAAATTATTAGAGCAATTCTTGCCATCGGTTATTCAGTTTTCTGAAGAAGCTACTATTTATGTAGCCGACAATGCTTCAACAGATGGATCCGTAAATTTTATACAGCAAAATTTTCCGACAATAAAAATCATAAAAAACACAGGAAATCATGGTTTTGCAAAGGGCTATAATGATGCTTTAAAAGAAGTCAATGCCGAAATTTATGCGTTAGTCAATTCTGATATTGAAGTAACCGAAAACTGGCTTAAACCAATAATCGAAACTTTTAATACAGAAAAACAAACCGCCATTATTCAACCTAAAATACTTGATTTCAAAAACAAAGAATATTTTGAATATGCTGGTGCTGCAGGAGGTTTTATTGACAAATTTGGTTTTCCTTTTTGCCGTGGTCGTATTTTTGACACTCTAGAAAAAGACAATGGTCAATATGACGATAATTGTGAAATTTTCTGGGCTTCCGGAGCTTGTTTTTTTATTCGAAAAGAAGTTTATGATGATCTTAAAGGATTTGATGAATCCTTTTTTGCACATCAGGAAGAAATTGATTTATGCTGGCGTGCCTTAAATGAAGGTTATATCATTAAATATACGCCATCATCTGTTGTTTATCATGTTGGAGGAGCGACTTTAGAGCAGGGTAATCCCAAAAAAACGTATTTAAATTTTAGGAATTCACTACTAATGCTGGTTAAAAATCTTCCTAAAAGAGGATTATTTTTTATTATTTTTTTTAGAATGATACTTGATGGTATTGCCGGACTCCGATTTTTGACCCAAGGAAAATTCAAACATGCATTTGCTGTTTTACATGCACACTTTTCATTTTATTACCTGTCACTGGGTTACTTAAAAAAGAGAAAAGATTTTCAAATACAAAAATACTATACCGTAAAAAGCATCGTTTTCTTGTATTATATAAAAAAATTGATTGTTTTTAAAGAAATCTTTAACAATAATCAAAATATTAAAAACTAAATTTGTAATCAACGTCTAATTAAATTTAACATTTATGAGAAAAATAGTAATTGCACTATCAGTACTAATGGCTTTCACATCATGTGTATCAAAAAAAGAATACGCTGCATTAGAAGCTAAGAACAAAGAGATTCAGGATTTATTAAATTCTTGTACTGTGAAATTAAACTCTTGCCTTGAAGAAAAAGCAGGATTAGCCGCTACCGCCGAAAGCTATAAACAACATAATCAAGACCTTATCAACAGCTCTAAAGATTTAACTGTTTTGACAACAAAAGGAGCTGAAAACCTTGAAAAATCATTAGAGAGCTTGAAAGAAAAAGATTTGAAAATTTCCAGACTTCAGGATGCCTTAACTAAAAAAGACAGTGTAACTTTAGCATTAGTTACAAGCTTAAAAGGTGCAGTTGGAATTAACGATCCGGATATTGAAATCAATGTAGAAAAAGGAGTAGTATTTATTTCTATCGCTGATAAATTATTATTTAAAAGCGGTAGCTATGATGTAACTGATAAAGCTAAAACAGTTTTGGCTAAAGTTGCAAAAGTAGTTAATGACAAACCTGATTTTGAGTGTATGGTTGAAGGTCATACTGATAATGTTCCTTACAGAAGCAATGGAGTTTTACTTGACAACTGGGATTTAAGTGTTAAACGTTCTACTTCAATTGTTAGAGTATTAACAAATGATTTAGGAGTAAATCCGGCTAAATTAATCGCTGCAGGTAGAAGTTCTTATGTTCCTTTGGTTCCAAATGATACAGCAGAAAACAAATCAAAAAACAGAAGAACCCGTATTGTTGTTATGCCAAAAATCGATCAGTTCTATGATATGATTGAAAAAGAAATGAAAAAACAGGCAAAATAATAGTATACTATAATACACAAAAAAGCAGGTCGTTTGACCTGCTTTTTTTTTAAAATACCCCTGAAAAGGGTAGCACTATTTTTAATTTTAACTAACTAAATTTAACTAATAATAAAGTTACTAATATTTTCTTCAAAAATTTATACTTTAAGTTTTTTTTTACAAAACATCAATATCTCCTTTTCCTTCTCTTATTATAACTGGTTCATGTTCTGATAAATCTATAATAGTAGAGCCTACATTATCACCATATCCTCCATCTATAACCATATCTACCAGATTTTGCCATTTTTCAAAAATAAGTTCGGGATCTGTTGTGTATTCAATCACATCATCATCATCGTGAATAGAAGTAGATACTACAGGATTGCCTAACTGCCGCACAATTTCTAATATAATATTGTTATCAGGAACACGTATACCTACTGTAGTTTTCTTTTTAAATTCTTTTGGCAGATTATTATTGCCTGGCAAAATAAAAGTATAAGGACCCGGTAATGCTCTTTTTAAAATTTTAAAAGTAGCAGTATCAATCTGACGCACATAATCTGACAAATTGCTTAAATCATGGCAAATGAACGAAAAATTTGCCTTTTCAAGCTTTATCCCTTTGATTTTAGCAATTTTTTCTAAAGCCCTCGAATTGGTAATATCACAACCTAAACCATAAACAGTGTCAGTTGGATAAATCACCAAACCTCCATTTTGAAGGACTTTTACCACTTTGGCAATTGCGGCTTCACTAGGTTTATCTGGATATATTTTAATAAATTCTGCCATTTATGTTTTTTTTTTTTTTAAATTTAATTTTGTTTCAGGTTTCAGGTTTCAAGTTCAAATTACGTTCAAAGCAGGAAACTTGAAACCTGAAACTTTGAAACTTTATTTATCCTACAACATCTAATTTAGCAAATCTCAGCAAAAGTTTTTTAATTCCGCCTACTTCAAATTTTATTTCGGCTTTTTTATCTGCTCCGACACCCTCTAAATTTATTACTTCTCCTTTTCCAAATCGCTCATGCATTACAACATTTCCTATTGTTAATTTGTTATCGAATAAATTTGCAGCACTTGTATTTGGGTTCGTCCCTGCAACCGGTTTTAGTTTTCTAATATTTAAATCCGGTTTTGGGCTGTTATCCGTAATATGTTTTGGAGGTGTTCCTCCTACAGGTTTTGACAATCTCAATTTAGATTTATCTACATCTCCAAAAATATCTCCGTCAATTGGTGATTTGTAACGATAATTACTTTCTGAAGGTGTTAAATATTCTAAATATTGACCGTCAATTTCTTCGATAAAACGAGAGGGCTCACTATCTGTCAGTTTTCCCCAACGATAACGTGACTGTGCGTAAGTCAGATATGCCTGATGTTCTGCACGTGTAAGTGCTACATAAAACAAACGGCGCTCTTCTTCCAATTCACTTCTTGTGCTCATACTCATAGCACTCGGAAACAAATCTTCTTCCATTCCGACCACAAATACGTGTGGAAATTCCAAACCTTTCGCAAGGTGTATCGTCATTAAGGCAACACGATCTTCATCAGAAGTATCTTTATCCAGATCAGTTGCTAAAGCCACATCTTCCATAAATTCGGAAAGAGCCCCTCTTGCCCCGTCAATTTCCCGCTGCCCTTCGGTAAAATCCTTAATACCGTTCAAAAGTTCTTCGATATTCTGAATTTTAGCCATTCCTTCTGGTGTAGCATCTTTTTTTAATTCCTGAACCAGACCTGTTTTTTTAGCAACATGGTCTGTAATATAGAAAGCATCCTGATTTTGGTCGATAACCTGAAAACTCTGAATCATCGTTACAAAATCTTTCAGTTTGTTTTTCGTACCGGCATTCAGTTTCAAATCGATTTTATCGATATTTACCATTACTTCCCAAATCGAGCGTTTATAATGATTCGCAGCAATAGTTAGCTTTTCAACAGTGGTATCCCCGATTCCTCGTGCCGGATAATTGATTACACGAATCAGAGCTTCTTCGTCTTTCGGATTAAGAACCAAACGCAAATAACACAAAACATCCTTTATTTCTTTACGCTGATAGAATGACAATCCACCATAAATTCGGTACGGAATATCCCGTTTTCTCAAAGCATCCTCCATCGCACGAGATTGCGCATTGGTACGATACAAAATCGCAAAAGCCCCGTTGTGAAGCTGACTCTGCATTTTTTGTTCGAAAATTGTACTGGCTACAAAACGACCTTCCTCGGCATCAGTCAAACTTCGGTGAACCTTAATTCTTGGCCCAAATTCATTAGCAGTCCAGACTACCTTGTCTAACTTGGTTTTGTTGTGCTCCATAACCGTATTTGCAGCTTCCACAATATTTCGGGTTGAACGGTAATTTTGCTCTAAACGAAACATTTTTACGCCTTCGTAATCCTTTTGAAAATTCAGGATGTTATTGATATTCGCTCCACGAAAAGCATAAATACTCTGTGCATCATCACCAACAACACAAATATTCTGAAATCTGTCTGATAAAGCTCTTACAATCAAATACTGCGAATGATTGGTATCCTGGTACTCATCAACCAAAATATAACGAAAACGATCCTGATATTTCGCCAAAACCTCCGGAAAACGAGTCAACAATTCATTGGTTTTCAATAATAAATCATCAAAATCCATTGCTCCGGCTTTGAAACAGCGCTCTACATATTGCTGATAAATTTCGCCCAAACGAGGTTTTTTTGACATCGCATCCGCTTCCATCAATTCAGGATTGTTGAAATAGGCTTTTACGGTAATCAAACTATTTTTATATGTCGAAATTCGTCCTAAAATCTGTTTCGGCTTATAAATATCACGATCCAGCTGCATTTCTTTTATAATGGAAGAAATCAATCTGGCAGAATCCTGAGAATCATAAATAGTAAAATTGGAAGGATACCCTAAAAGTTCTGATTCTGAACGAAGAATACGTGCAAAAACAGAGTGAAAAGTTCCCATCCATAAATTCTTCGCCTCACTGGCTCCCACAATTGCCGAAATCCTGTGTTTCATTTCACGGGCAGCTTTGTTGGTAAATGTTAGCGATAGTATATTGAAAGCATCAACTCCCTGATACATCAAATAAGCAATCCTGATGGTCAAAACACGGGTTTTGCCCGAACCGGCACCAGCAATAATAATCATTGGTCCGTCTTTTTGTAAAACGGGTTCTCGTTGAGCTTCGTTGAGCTGGTCAATATAATTTTGCATGAAATTTTCTCCTTTTATGCAAAAATAAGAATTAAACTTTTAGAATCTTAATTCTGTAAAAATCAAAATTGTCTTAAAAAGAAAAAAACCACTTCACAGGAGCAAAGTGGCTTTTCAATTTAAGAAAGTGGTTTTGGTTTTCTTAGTGTACAATTACTTTTATCGATTTTTTTATTCCTTCCGATTCGATCGTAAGAATATACAAACCGCTTGTGATTGTATTTTTATTTACAGCAATAGTATTTATTCCTGAATCTAATTGTTGTGTTTTCGATAAAATCAGCTGTCCGGTTATACTGGTCAGCATAATACTTGCTTCTTGTACATGAGAGGAATTAACAAATAAATTAATGATCCCAACAGCAGGATTTGGAGAAACATAAGCATCAAAAACATTTTGTTCAAAACCATCAATTGCCAACTTTGCAACCTGACTTGTACACGATTCTGCTAACGGGGTTTCACCTGTTATTTCGATCCAGTCAATATCTGCAAAGGCAGAAGACACCGTAGTCTCTAAACGAATTATATTAACTCCCTGAACCAATGTAATATTAGCAGCAGCAGTCAATGCAAAAGTCGTAGAATTTGCCGTTTTTGGAAATGATAAGGCTGGAATAGCATCAGAACCATTCACTTTCAGTTTTGCTGTAGTAGGATTTCCTGAACTGCTGTTTACGTATCTAAAAACAACACTGTAAACACCAGCAGTTGGAACTTTTATAGTATAGCTCACTCCTTTTCCAAGGCTGTTCGAAAAATTAGTTACGAATCCGTTATTAGCACCCGTATTTGAAGAAATAGTTCCTTCGTAACCGCAATAGCCAGAGGTGAATGAAGTCGAATCTTCAATTCTTAACGTTTGTGTTCCTGTAACAGGCAAAGTAAACGATCCACTAATGATTACATCACTGTTCATTGTAACAGTCGTGGTTAAAGTTGTAACGTTGTTGCTCCATTTATCAAATACATATCCTGTAGCAGGAGTTGCTGTTAGCGTTACTACCTCTCCCTCCGAATAAGTTGATTTATTTGGCGAAATAGTGATTGTTCCTCCGTTTGCAGGAGTTGCGTTTACAGTTAAAACATAAGCTGCCGCAAGTGTGCTTTTAAAGTTTGCCGTAATCGTTTTACTGGCATCCATTGTTACAGTTGTGGTTACTGTTGTAGCCCCGTTACTCCATGAAAGAAATTGATAATTTGCAGCTGGAGTTGCTGTTAATGTCACTACAGTTCCTGCATTATAAGTCTCACTATTTGGATTTATAGCAATAGTACCTCCTGCCACAGGGCTTGCAACAGTTGTCAGAACAAAATCTGTTGTCTGAGCCGGACCTGTTTCTCTTGCTCCTAAATCAGGTGCACTTCCATTAAAGGTGATTCCCGTTGTCGTAACTCCTGCATCAATAAAATCACTATTTGAACTTAGGGTAGCAAAAGTTCCCAAATTAGGACTTCCATCAGCATTTTTAATGATAGTTGGAGGAGTCAAAGTCACAAAATCTGCTGCACTGGAAACAATGGCAGGCGTTCTTCCGTTGGTACTCTTTTTACTAATCCACCAAACGTTTGAAGAACTTACGTCAGTTCCGGAGTTTTTATCGCTGGTACCTGAGTTATAAGAAACATTATTTCGAAACTGATGTGTCCCTCCAGTTCTGAAATTAAAATTCGATTCAGCATTATTTACAGAAGTGTTATTCGACATTTCGATCGAACCTAAATTATTGTTGTCGGTAAAACCATGCTTTCCGTTTCCGAAAGCAACACAGCGTCTAACAATATGGTTTACCGGAATTCCTTCGCCTCCTAATTTAAAACCGTTTTTATCACCGGTTCCGGAAGTACTGCTCGTTGACAATGTTCCATTATTATAGGCCACACAATTTTCAAATAAAATAATTCCGATCGGTCCTGTTTCTGTCTTGGTGTACAAATCCCAGCCGTCATCAATATTATTATGCGAAATACAGCCTCTGAAAATATTACCTTCACCGCAAGTCAGTTTTGCAGCAAAGCCATCAGCATTTTCTGCTCCAACATCTTTGTTATCGAAAGATTCACAGTTTAAAATCAGATTGTTTGAAGGCCATTGGCTAATGGTTGTCGCATTTACATCATAACGGCTTAACTGAAGTCCGGTATCTCTGTTTTTTTCAAAAATACAATTATCAATCGTGTTATTACTTCCTGAAAGCAGCATTCCGTTATCACCTGAATTTCGAATGGTAAGGCCTTTAAAATACCAATAAAAACCATCTAGAATAATACCTCTGTTTGCAGGAAGTTCTGCCTGCGCAGAAAAATCAATTATAGGAGTTTCACCAGAATACGCTTCGATTCTTTTCAAATTTCCAGCAGTTCCGCTATTTGCTCTTGCAATTAAAATGGTAGATGCAACTGAGTAAATCCCTCCACGCATGTAAATAGTCTGCCCGGGACTTACGATACTGATAGCGTTTAATAAAGTTGTCGGATTACCAATGGTACCATCGTTTGCGGAAACTCCTGTTGGTGAAACATAAATTTGGGAAAATACGCAAAGCGGAAAAAACAGCAATGCAGAAAACAAAGTGGTTAGTTTTTTTTTCATTTAGTAAAGTTTGGTTAAGATAGTTAATTTTCAAAGTGGTCAATTTTAAAAAGTTAGTTTTATGGACAAGATTCTGCCACCGGAGCTTCTCCGGTAATTTCCATCCAGTCTATGTTCGCAAAGGTCAAAGCATCAATCGTTTCTAATCTGATGGTATTTATACCTTTATTCAATTTAATAGTTAATGGCTCGGTTGTCGCAAATTTGGTTGTGCTGGATGTTATTGGGAAAGCTACATCAATACTATCTGCTGCATTTACTTTGACTTTTGCTGCTGTAGTTTTACCTCTATGCACATATCGAAACACTACCATATAAAGTCCTGAATTTGGTACTTTTACCGTATAATTTATTCCATTTCCGGGAGCATCCGTGATATTCGTTACTTTTCTGTTGGCAGCGCTTGAATTAATTGCTATGGTTCCCTCATAAGCGCAAAATCCCGGTGCAGCTTCTTCTATTCGCAAGGTATGAGTACCTGTGAGTTTTTCGCCAAAAGTTGCCGTGATACCCATATCAGCAGTCATTGCAACAGTTATTTCATTGGTAGTTTCACCTGAATTCCACGACTTTAATTCATTCCCCGCTGAAGGAATAGCTGTAAGAGTAATTACTTCGCCTTCTGCATAAGTGGCTTTATTCGGATTTACAGTAATTGTACCGCCTTCAGTTGGATTTGCTACAGTTGTCAAAATATAAGCAGCCGGTAATGTACTTTTAAAATTAGCTGTAATGGTTTTGTTGATATCCATTTTTACTGTTGTCGTGGCAGTAGTTGAACCATCACTCCAGGATTTAAATATATAATTTGGAGATGGTATTGCGGTCAAGGTTACAACATCACCTGCATCATAAGTTACTTTAACCGGACTAACGGTTACACTTCCTCCAGCAATTGGTTTTGCTACAGTTTTCAATACAAAATCAGTTTTTTGCTGAGCCCCAAATTCTCTTGCGCCTAAATCCGGAGCTATTCCGTTAAATTCAATTCCGGCTACCTGTATACCCGCATCTATAAAATCACTATTGGATTTCAATGCTAAAAATTCGCCTAAATTTGGACTCCCGTCTTCATTTTTAAGAACAGTCGGAACTGTTAAGGAAACAAAATCATCATCACTAATTACAAGCGCCGGAGTTCTTCCGTTGGTACTTCCTTTTATCCACCAGACATTCGAATTTTCAACATCTTTACCAAAAATTTTATCTTTAAAAGACTTATAAGATACATTGTTTCTAAATTGATGCTTTCCTCCTTCACGAAAACCAAAACCATTACTTTTATTATTGTAAGAAGTGTTGTTGGTCATCTCAATCGATCCTAAATTATTATTGTCTGTAAAACCATGCTGACCGTTTCCAAAAGCTATGCAGCGACGCAGAATATGATTCACAGGAATACCTTCTCCACCTAATTTAAAACCATTTTTATCACCCGTTGCTGTAGTTGTTCCATTAGTGAGCGTGCCGTTGTTGTAAGCCACACAATTTTCGAATAAAATTGCCCCAATAGGTCCTGTTTTTAATTTGGTATATAAATCCCAGCCGTCATCACTGTTATTGTGAGAAATACAACCACGAAAAATATTTCCCTGCCCACACGTCAGTTTTGCAGCAAAACCATCTGCATTTTCTGCTAATGAATCCTTATTATCAAAAGACTCACAGTTCAGAATTAAATTATTCGAAGGCCATTGATTTATTGCGGTATAAGCAGCATAATACCGGCTGATCTGTAATCCGCTGTCTCTGTTTTTTTCGAAAATGCAATTATCAATAGTGTTATTATTTCCTGAAAGCAGCATCCCGTTGTCTCCCGCTTTTCTAATTGTGATTCCCTTAAAATACCAATAAAAACCATCCAGTACAATTCCTTTGTTTTCGTTGATTTCCCTTTGAGCTGAAAAATCAAGAATCGGAGTTTCATCAGCATAAGCTTCTATTCTTTTTAGTTTTCCAGCTGTACCGCTATTTTCCCGTATAATAAAAATGGTTGAAGCTATTGAATAAATACCCCCGCGCATATAAATTGTTTGCCCAGGAGTTATAATTTTGATTGCGTGTTGAAGCGTAGTAGGAGAATCAATAGCTCCTGAATTGGTTTCTTTTCCTGCTGGTGAAACATAAATTTGAGCATTCATTCCAAGAGGAAAAAGCAAAATTGTAAAAAACAGATAAGTTAACTTTTTCTTCATATTATTAAAGTAGATGTAATTCTTATTTTTCTCAAATTATTTCACCTCAAAAGCTTTCCTGAAGCTAAAATCTGTCAATACAAAAATGTAATCGATTACACAAATATATAATTTTATTATCAATAAACAAGTTAAACGTTAAAAAAATCACAAAAAACAAATATTTACATACAAAAATTGCGCTATACACAAATACATTATTCATAATTACATTAACCAATGTAATCGATAACAAAACAAGGTAGATTATGAAGAATTCAAAGATTATTTATAGAAAACATCGTAAGCAAATCGAAGAAGTGTTCCGATTACGACAACCAAAAAGAAAATCCTGATAAAGCCATTTCCTTTGTTGATAGCAAGCTTTGCCCCAAGCCAGCCTCCTATTCCATTGCTAATAGCCATAGGAATTGCAATACTCCAGATGATTTTTCCTTTTATTATAAACAAACAAATCGACCCAAAGTTGGTCGCCAGATTTACCATTTTTGCATTCGCAGAGGCATGCAAAAAGTCAAACCCTAATAAAGCGATAAAAGCAACCACAAAAAAACTGCCGGTTCCGGGACCAATAAATCCGTCATAAAAACCAATAATAACACTAATGACAACAGCATACATAATCTGGACTGATGGAGAATGATCTTTAGCCACATGCTGTCCGAAATTTTTCTTCGCATAGGTGTACACAAACAGTAAAGATAAAACTATGAGTAAAAGCGGTTTCATAAAATCGTTACTCACAAGAGTTAAAATCGTTGAGCCTAAAAATGCCGAAGGAACAGCCAGACACATCATAACCAATAATAATCTCCACTGGATAATTACATTTTTAAGATACTGAAAAGCAGCAAAAGCAGTTCCGCTAAAGGCTGGAATCTTTAATGTCCCAACAACTGTCGAAACTGGAAGATTTGGTAATAAAATCAATCCCATCGGAGTTTGAATCAGTCCTCCTCCGCCAACTATTGCATCAATAAATCCAGCCGCAAATGCAGCAAGACAAAGAAAAAATATAATATAGGAATCCATTAAAATCGTATTTGAATTGTTTCAAAAAACAAGTTGCAAAAGTACGGCTTCCAATTTGTTTATTACTAAAAATTTAAAGTGTATTTCTCCTCAAAAAGTATATTTTTGCCTAAAAATTATTGAAATGGATTTTACACGAATTATAGAATTAGCGAGTTATACTTTACCAGCCATTGTTACCGGATTTGTGGCTTACAGTTTTTTTGAACTGCACATTAAAAACAATGACAAAAAACGTGCTTTTTTACTAAACAAAGAATATCAAAAACAATCTTTACCTATACGTTTGCAGGCTTACGAGCGTATGACCTTATTTTTGGAGCGAATTAACCTGACGAAATTATTAATTCGTATCACTCCAATTTCACAACAAAAACACGATTACGAAAATTTTATAATTGAACAAATTGAACAGGAATTCGAACACAATTTAACGCAGCAGATTTACATGTCGGATGAGTGCTGGACGATTATTACAACTGCAAAAAATGCAACCATACAAATGATTCGTAAAGCAGCCATGAGTGACCGTGTAGACAATGCTGATAAATTGCGTGAAGTGATTTTGAATGATTTACTGGAAAAGCAGTCGCCAAGTAATGCTGCTTTGGGGTTTATAAAGAATGAGGTTGGTGATCTATGGTAGGATTTTCTAAAGAATTAAGTTTTTTTATTAATTTTTCGAGGAATTTTTTAACCTGTGATATCATTCGAGAATTAAATTCAGGAGCTTGGATGTCTAACATAAATATTGAATTTAGATCGAACAATTCTTTAAATTTATATTCTTCTAGATATTCAGCACAATTTCTGAAGCCTAATAAATTTTTATTTGAGTTTATAAAACTATAAATGGTTTTCCAATCTCCATGATTTTGGCTAATTTCACCTTGGCTATGAACAAATCTATTTCTAATCTTTCTCATTATATTTAAATATTCCCATTCAGGATTCATTTCTAAAAAATCAATTTTGCCTGCTTTTCTTAAGTATAGTTTTGCTTTTTCAATTTCACTATTTCCTTTAAGATCTTCCATCGAAAAATCAATTTTATGATGTTCAAAATGGATTGAACATATTTCTTTTAACTCATGCTCCAAAATTGAGAAGATTTGGATAAAAAAAGATGTCCTAAAACTTTGAGGATAAAATGTAGATTCTTGAAAAAAAGTTTTTGAAAAAGATATCAATTGAGTCGTTTCTAATGAAGAAATTTTTTCTACATCAAAATTTTGTCTGTTCTTAAAATATCTTTGCAAAAGATAATTCTCCATAATCTCATTATAATTAAGGAACTCTTCTAAAAAATCATTCGATAGATACTTATTATATTGAATTTTTAACATCTTAGCATATTTAAAATTGAATTCTACTTATTATCACTCATAATTTCAGACTTATTCTGAGCATATTCATATCCTTGTTCCCACCATGTTTTCATGACCTCTTTATTAAAAATCAAGGCATTATTGGTCAGTTTTGTTGGAGTGTAATATAAATTAAGTTTTACATTCTTATTGTTTGCTATTAGTTTTCCTATCGCAATATCATGTTTTTCAACCTGATCGAGGGCAATTCTAAACAAATCAATCATTAAAGAAAATGGGTTTTTGCCAATAACCGTTTTTTCCATATTCACTTCCGTTTCCAAAACAATTACATCAATTTCTGTTGCTCCGCGGTTGATTGCTTCGCGAATAGGAACCAGGCTTGAAAATCCGCCATCGCCATATTCACAATTGTTTTTTTCAACCAGACTCATAAAAGGCACATAATTACTCGAAATCCAGGACCAGTCACAAAACTCTTCGTAAGTACACTCTTTTATCGATTTATATTCGGCTTCGTTTTTTGTAAAATTAGTTACCGTGATGACAACATCTTTTTTAAGTTTTTTTAACTGATTGAAATCAGATAAGGTGAAATTGGTTCTAATGTATTTCTTCAATCCTTTGCTTTCTCCAAACGTTCTTTTTCCCTTAAAAAACTGGCGAATTACATTGAAGTGATTAATAGTGACAATATCAACCCCATCTTTAACTTTGACCACAAAAGGACAAATATTAAATATTTTAGACATGTTGACATTGGTATAAATCGAATGGATTTGCTCAATATTTCCGAGTGCCAGATGCGGAATCAATAAACTTCCGGTTGAAGTCCCGAGGTATAAATCGTACTGATATTTTTTTACTTCTAATAAATATTGTGCAACACCGCCGGCAAATGCGCCTTTACTACCGCCACCGGAAATAACCAATGCTCTCATAAATTAATTGTAGGTTTGTTGTTTTAGAACAAAGACTTTTCTATTCTTTTATCTTGATTCTTTCTTCTATATGTCTATGCTTCATTACTATTTACTCTTTCAATAAACGATTCAGCTGAAATTGTTCATCGGGGGTCAAATTAGGCAAAATTCTTTCAAACGAAGCACGCATTTCAGATTTTTTTAATAACAATCGAATGGTTTCCCTTCCAAATTTCGAGAATTGCCACATGTGATGTGTGGTAGAATTAACTAAATTACTCAGCACCTGATCGTTAATAATTTTAAACGCAATTAGTTTTTCTAAAGCATTTTGTCTTGTAGTAGCTTCGTATTTTGTAGAAGAAAAAGCAATTAATTCTGAAATTAAACCTTCGGGATCATTGCTGTAATTTGGTGTAGATAATGCCAGCGAAAGCCATAACGTACGAAGATTGTAATCGTTGAAACCAATCCATGTTTTAGTTTTATCAAGATATTCTGCTCTGCGTTGAGGAAAATCTTTCCATAAAAAATAAAGGGCCACTTCTTGTGTCTGATAGGACTTATCTTCTAATAATGTTTCATATTCTGTTCTAAAATCTTCCGGGATTTTCGATAAATTTTCGGCAACAGCCTGACGAACTTTAATGTTATTTGTTTGCAAGGCAGCTGTTAAAAGTGCTTTTTTAACTTCGTATTTTTCAGACTCAATTTGCTCAACAATCGATTCTTTTACAGACTGATAGCTATCTGAATTTAAAATTTTCAAAAAGTAATCCTGTTTTTCAGCTAAAGGTGTTTTTTTCAGTTTATCAATTTCCAGTCGCTGCTGAATCGTTTTATTTTTACTCAACAGAGCATTACCTGTCGGTGTATCAAAAACGGTGGTTTCAAGCCATGTTTTCTGAAATTTATCTAAGTCAAAATCAGATACTTTTTTAATTTCGTTAAAGAAATCCTGCGTATTAACCGTTTTATAGGCATATTTCTTTAAATAACTTTTTATAGCTTTTTTAAACGCTTTATCACCAATTGATTCATGCAAAACAAATAAAGCCCAGGCTCCTTTTTCGTAAAAAGTCAACGAACTGGCTTTAGCATTCAAAACCGGAATTGAATCAGTTCTGGAAGCGAATTTGAGCTGTTGCGCTGTATCGTATAATTTCGAATAAAAATAATCTTCACCATAAATTTCTTTTTCGGCCAATAAGGCATAATACGTTGCAAAACCTTCCTGAAGCCAATGATGGGTACTGCTTTCGGCGGTAATCAAATCGCCAAACCAATGATGTGCCAGCTCGTGTGCATCAACATTTGTGTAATTTCGGTCTGCAAAACCAATCGAATCTACTACATGTCGGGTTGCAAAAAGCGTTGTGGTTGTATTTTCCATTCCGGCATACAAAAAATCCCGAACGGGAATCTGTCTGTTGATTTTCCATGGATATTTCACACCTATTTCTTTCTCTAAAAAATCAAAAATACGCTTCGAATAACGGTATGTCGGTTCGAAACGATCTGCATCTTTGGGTTCCAGATAATATTCAAGCGGAATTTTAGATTTTGATTTGAATTCTTTTTTTTCAAATTTACCAATCGCAAGCATCAATAAATAAGAACTCATTGGATTTTCCATTTGGTATTGCCAGTGAAATTGATTATTTTCTTCTGTTTTTTCTTTTAAGATTCCGTTCGAAACAACCTGATAGTTTTTATCGTACGTAATGCCAAGGTTAAAAATCAATTTTTCGTTCACATCATCAAAACTCGGAAACCAGTTACTCGTGTATCTTCCCTGCCCCTGTGTCCAGATCTGTACCTCAGCATTTTCAATATTTACAAAATATAAAGCTTGTTTTGGTTTTACAGCATATTCAAAAGTCAACTGATTATCGCCTTCCTGAAAATGACCTACGATTTGTAATTGCTTACCTGTATTGATAAAAACAGCTTCTTTTTGATTGATTGTTACATTGGAAAACTCCATGTTTTTGGCATCAATCTTAATAGTATCAATCGGTTTTAATACTTCAAAATGGTAGTCAACCAAACCTGAAACCGATTTTTCAATGGCATTCAGTTTTAATTGACCCGAAACCGATTTAAAATCGACAAATTGGGTTTGTTGTGCAAAAACGAAAGTGGTGAAAAATAATAAGAAGTATTTCATTGAAATAAATTTGAAGGCAAAATCCAAAGTTACAAAGGTTTCATCAACAAATCGAATGAAATTTGTATGTTTACATTAGAAAATTTTGAGAACGTGTCAACACCTAAAAAAGCCTTATTTAACTGGAGCAGCGGAAAAGATTCTGCTCTTGCTTTATATAAAATCCTTCAAAATCCGGATTATAAAATTGAATATTTACTAACCAGCGTTAACCAGCAATATCAGCGAATTTCAATGCACGGTGTACGCACAGAATTACTTGAAACACAAGCTAAAAGCCTTGGTTTACCTCTAAAAATAATGCAGATTCCGGAAATGCCAACTATGGAAGTGTATGAAAATGTCATGACTAAAACCTTATCTGAATTGAAAAAAGAAGGCATCACACATTCTGTTTTTGGAGATATTTTTTTGGAAGATTTACGCAAATACCGTGAAGACAAATTAGCCGAAATAGGTTTTGAAGCTGTTTTTCCAATCTGGAAAATCCCTACTTCTGATTTGATTCAGGAATTCATTCGGTTAGGGTTTAAAACAATCGTGGTTTGTGTAAACGAACGTTATCTTGATAAAAGTTTTGTTAGTCGAATCATAGATCAGGATTTTATTAATGATTTACCTGAAAATGTAGATGTCTGCGGCGAGAATGGTGAATTTCATACTTTTACTTTTGATGGGCCTATTTTCTCAGAAGCTATCAACTTTGAAATTGGTGAAACCGTATATCGAAAATATGAAAAACCAAAAACAGAATCCAGCAATACGGCCTGTGACACCAATGCAACAGATGCTTTTGATTACGGATTCTGGTATACTGACTTAATTCCGAAATAATTTTATTTGACCATGACCGTAAAAAATCAAACTGCTGAATTAGAAAAAGTCCTTTCATTTTTAAACGAAATTGGTATTGAAGTTATTGAGAAGCAGCTGGAAACTTCTTTTTTACCAGGATTGTCTTTAGGTCCAAACTGTCTTTATATTGATTTTGAAAAATTATTATATCCCGGAGATATTCTTCATGAAGCAGGGCATTTGGCAGTAACAACTTCTTCAGAAAGAAAACTTGCAGGTACTGATCAAATGGCTGCTGACTGGCCTTCTCAAGGCGAAGAAATGGGTGCGATTCTTTGGTCTTTTGCTGCTGCGAAACATTTAGAATTACCTGTTGAATTTGTATTTCATCCAAACGGTTACAAAAACGAGTCGGAATGGCTGATTTCTAATTTTACCAATGAAAATTATATTGGATTGCCTTTTCTGGAATGGACAGGACTTACCTTAGGAAAAGTAAATGCTGCAAAAGAAGGTAAAGAAGCTTTTCCAAAAATGTTAAAATGGCTAAGAGATTAAATTATGGATAAATTAGTACGCTCAATAAAGTTTCCGATGTTTTTTGATCCTGAAAAACTTAAAAATGACGTTCGTAAAATCATCGATAAAAGCTGGACCAATCACTACAACACAAATGATTATACAGGAAAATGGACCTCTATTGCCTTAATGTCACAAAACGGAAAGTCAGATTCTATTTTTGCACTTCCGAGAGGGAATGAAAAACTGGTTCCTACCGAAATCATGGATTCATGCACTTATTTTCAGGAAATTCTGGATAGCTTTTTATTTGAAAAAACAGCTGCCCGTTTATTGAAACTAGATGTTGGTGCCGAAATTAAGCCACATACTGATAATTGTCTGGGATACGAAGATGGCTGTTTCAGATTACATATTCCCATCATTACAAATACCGAAGTTGAATTTATTTTAGATGGAAATCGTTTGATAATGAACGAAGGCGAATGCTGGTATATTGATGCCAATTTTACCCACTCTGTAGCCAATCGAGGAACTGAGGACAGGATTCATCTGGTTATTGACGGACTTCGAAATGACTGGACAGATGATTTGTTTTTTAAAGAAGCCCGTCAAAGTGAATTTATCCGACCTGCAGCAAAAGTTTCCGAAAAAGAAAAACAGCTTATAATTGCTGAACTGAAACGGATGAATCCGCCAAATTTAGATGCTCTTCTGAAAGATTTGGAATAACCATTATTTTTCGATTACATAGTTCTCCATAACTAAAATATCCAAAGCTGTAATTTCAAATAAATCAAGTGCCTCTTCGGGAGTTTCAACGATAGGCATTCCTTTTTTATTTAAACTAGTATTGAGTAAAACGGGTATTCCGCTTTGTTTATAAAATGCAGTAAGCAATTTCGCAAACTTTGAATTCCAACTCTCTTCGACTGTCTGAACACGTGCAGAATCATCCCGATGTGTGACGTTTTTAAGCTTTTCCAAATGCTCTGATTTTGTTTTATCTACCAAAATCATGTAAGGACTATTTCTTCCGTGTAAAAAATATTCATTCACTTTTTCTTTTAAAACTGCCGGAGCAAAAGGACGAAAATCTTCTCTGAATTTAATGTCCAGATTGATATGATCTTTCATTCCCTCAATTCCGGGATGTGCCAAAATACTTCTTCGTCCCAAGGAACGCGGACCAAATTCTGATCCAGACTGGAACCAGGCAATCGTTTTTCCCTGATTTAATTTTTCTGCGCAATAATCTGCCAGATCATTTACATTCGAAAACTTTTTAGAATTGTATTTTCTGTTTTCCTCTTTATTATATGCAGCTTCAATTTCGGCATTAGTATATGTTTTACCAAAACAAGTACTTCCGTCATGGGGCACTTTTGGCATTTTTAAATATTCCAGCCAGCCGTAAAATGCACAGCCAAGTGCCAGTCCATTATCTGCTGCGGCAGGTTCAAAATAAATATTTTCGACTATTTTGCTGTCCTGAAGTTTTGCATTTGCCACAGCATTGAGTGCTACGCCGCCTGAATAACACAAATTTTTATGCGGAAATTTTTCTAATCGGTTTTGAATGCATTTTAAAACAGCTTTTTCAACCTGTTCCTGAGCCCATTTTGCTACATTGGCGTAATAATCAAAGTTATTTTTGAAATATTCATATCCTTTTGACGGATTCGTAAATTGGTTTTTCCAGTCTTCATTTACAAACAGATTACCCGATTTAAATTTAAAAGCTTCAAAATCATAAACACCTGATTTTCCAAATGGTGCCAGTCCCATTAATTTACCCACATCATCCATATCTCCAAAAACATAATGGCTTACGGAAGCATAGAATCCTCCGATAGAATGCTGTGTAGTAGGAAGCGAAAATAAACCACCTGATTTTTCGGCCATTTTACTGAAATCCTTAATCAAAGGAATTAATTTTTGCCCGTCAAAATGGTAAAAACTGTCTTTTTCGCAAACCATCTGAACTTCATTCAGTATCTCCAGGTTTATGTATGTTTTTTGTTCGGGATGTAGTTTGAGAAACTGGTCTAGCGGACTTCCGCAGCCATCAATCACCATTACCGCACATTCAGAAAACGAACAGGTTCCTACGGCACTGTAGGCATGCGCCAAATGATGCGAAATATCAACAATTTTCAAATCCGGTGCTTCTGTAAAAAGTCTTTTGCCTTTATATTGATTACGATCGGGAATATCGAAATTGGCACATTGTACTACAAGCGAAATATCCTTTAACTGAATTCCTTCAGCATCCAGACAATACTGAATTGCCAGATTATCATTTCCTCCATCATGTTTGACCCGGTTTAACCTTTCTTTTTCGATGCCTACACAAACACGTCCGTCTTTTAATAAAACTGCAGATCCGTTGTGCGAAAGTCCGGTACCCAAAACATAAACAGGTGAATTCATTAAGTCAATATTTTTATAGTTAAATCATTTGGATGAAATTAAAATAAATGTCAGGTTAAATTGCAAACTACTTTTTAACTACAATTTTACTTTTAATCTATTTTATTTACCCAATGATTATAGTTTATTTTTTAAACTACTAAAATAATTAAACTTAGTTATCCATTAAAAGAATATACTGAAGAATTTCCTTAATATTTAGAACATAATCGGGTCTTGTATTTTGAATAGCATGATTGGGCATAAAAGACATTTCGGCAGATTCGGGATTCTGAATAATTACAGTTCCTCCTTCTTTTTGAATTGCTTTTAATCCTTCTGTACCGTCTGCATTCGATCCTGATAATAAGATTCCGACCAATTTATCTTTGTAAACCTCAGCAGCTGATTCGAAAGAAACATCAATACTTGGCCTGCTGTAATTGACCTTTTCAGAAATATCAAGCGATAATGTGTTATTTTTTTCAAATAATAAATGATAATTAGAAGGAGCGATATAAATAAATCCCGGCAAAAAAGGAACTTTGTCTTCGACTTGTTTTACTTTAACAGCTGATTTGATTTCAATTAGTTCTTCAAAAGTTTGCTCATCTGTGCTTTTCCGATGTACGACAATTACGATGGCAAAAGACTTTATTGGAGACAATTGTGGTAAAATTTGCATGAGGACATTTAAACTTCCGGCTGATCCTCCTATGATTACCACTTTAAAATCCGGAATTATTTGATTTTTCTCCATATTTTTTCCCGATCTAATTGTTTGTATTTGTCTGGAGCTATTGAATACTTTATGGTTTCTTTTGTGCCCAAAGCCAAAAAGCCTAAAACAGCAAGACTATCATCAAATAAACTGATTGCCCTTTTCTGCAATTCATTATCAAAATAGATCAGGACATTACGGCAAAAAATCAAATCAAATTCATTAAATGAAGTATCTGAAACTAAATTATGCTGTGAAAAAACCATTTTTTGAGACAGTTCATCATTAAATTTTGCAATACCGTAATTGGCTGTATAGTAGTTTGAAAAATCTTCTTTCCCGCCGGAATCCCTATAATTTTCGGAGTATTCTTTCATCATTCTCAATGGAAAAATACCTTTTTTTGCCGTTTCTAAAACCTTTGCATTTATATCTGTGGCATAAATTATAGACTTATGCAGCAATCCGGCCTCTTTCAGTAAAATAGCGACAGAATACACTTCCTCACCTGTCGAACATCCTGCATGCCACAAACGAATAAAAGGTTTTGGTCCCAACAGCGGAAGAATCTGATTTCGGATGACTGCATAAAAAGAAGGATCCCGAAACATTTCGGTAACATTTACCGTAATTTCGTCAACCATGTGTTTATAATACTCCGGATTAGATCTTACTTTTGATAGAAACTCCTCAAAATGGGTAAATCCATCCAGCTGGTATATTCTGTTTACACGTCTTTTTAGGGATGCTCTGGAATAACTACCAAAATCAAAACCATAATATTCATATACTTCATTAATTAGGGTTTCTAATTCAATATCTTCAATCATAGTCATTTATATTTTGCTCAGTAACAAAAGCAATTTATCGACATTAACCGGTTTAGAAATATATCCATCTGCACCTGCTGCCAGACATTTTTCTTCATCTCCTGCCATAGCCTGAGCGGTTACCGCTATAATAAAAGTTGATTTATATAACGGAATTTTTTTAATTAAAGGAATTGCTTCATACCCGTCCATTTCGGGCATCATCATATCAATCAAAATAGCATCTATATTGGCATCAGCGTTTAAAATTTTTATGGCTTCTTCTGCACTCAAGCACGATACACAATCGAATGATTTGGCTCGAAGTGTGTTTTCCAAAGCAAAAATATTTCTGGAATCATCATCTACAATTAAAAGTCTTTTTTTGTCCATTTTGCTTTGTTTAATTAAACTTTATCATATAGCCACACACGAAGCAATGAAAGCAATTGATCAATATCAACCGGTTTAGTGATATAATCTGAAGCACCTGCACTGATGCATTTTTCACGATCTCCCGTCATTGCTTTTGCTGTTACTGCAATCAATGGCAGTGTCAGGAATTTTGGATTGCTTCGTATCTTTTCTGCTGTTTCATAACCATCCATATTAGGCATCATCATATCAAGTAAAACAATATCTGTGTCCGGGTTTTCTTCCAGTATTTTTATAGCTTCCTTGCCATCAAATGCCGTAATAACATTCATTTTAAATACTTCCAGAGCTTTTGTTAGCGAATAAATATTACGAACATCATCATCTACAATCAAAACTGTCTTATCCTGCAGAATATTATTGAGTAAATTTAGTTTTTTGTAATTTTCTTTTTTCGCTTCCGGGCCTTTGTTTTCTTCAACCAAATGCAGGAAAAGTGACACCTCATCCAGCATTCTCTGATATGAATGTGCTGTTTTAACAATTATGGAATCTGCATACTTTTTAATTTTTACTTCCTCTTTAATTGATAGGCTTTTTCCGGTAAATACAATAACAGGGAGGTTTTCCAGACCTGGGCTTTTCTTTACACCATCAAGAATTTGGTAGGCTTGTTTGTCCGGTATTCCCATATCTAAGATTACACAATCTACATTACTCTTATTAAGTGCTTTTAATCCTTCTGAAACTTCACTTTTGATTTCAGAATTAATATCATAAGTTTCTAAAAAATAAGCCAGAGCTTTTGCATGCTTAGGATTATCTTCAATTATCAGGACTTTTTGCGCTTCTTTACTGATGATATGTTCTATTCGCATAAAAATTTCCGGAATTTTTTCAAACGTTACCGGTTTATCCAGAAAATCAACGGCTCCTTTTAATAAACTTTCCTGCTTCAGTTTATGAGAAGACATAATATGCACCGGAATATGTTTTGTTTGTGAGTTGTTTTTTAGCTCTTCCAGAATTTCCCAGCCACTTTTTACGGGAAGTTCAATATCTAGCAAAATACCAACCGGTTTGTAAATCAAAGCAAAATTTAGTGCATAATCTCCCCTTACTGCAACAATTCCTTTATAACCGTTTTTCCTGCTAAAGGTTAATAAAGATTTGGCAAAACTGATATCGTCTTCAACAATTAGAATTACTTTATCATTTTCAGAAACCGAATTTCTGTCATCCTCTATTTCATCAGGAATAATAGTGCTGATGTATTTGTTCTTTTGCTTTTTGGCTTCAGCATTTTCAATAAGTTCAATTTCAATAGGCGGTGTCTTTTCGACTGTTATTTTCTTAATTTCAGAACCAAAAACCGGAAGACATAATGTAAAAGTACTTCCTTCATTTACTTTACTGTGCAAAATAATTTCTCCTCTAAGTAATTTTGCCAGTTCCCTGCTTATCGACAACCCTAAACCTGTTCCTCCATATTTTCTTTTGGTGGAGCCATCTGCCTGCTGGAAAGCTTCAAAAATCAAAGGCTGTTTATCCAGCGGAATTCCAATTCCGGTATCTTTTACAATAAAACAAATTATTTTATCATCATCCTCATTGATCTTAATCTCTAAACTTACAGATCCCTTTTCGGTAAATTTGATTGCGTTTGAAATTAAATTTTTAAGTATCTGCTCAAGACGCATTTTATCAGTTTTAATAACTACCGGTGCATCTTTTGCAATAATTTTAAAGTCTATTTTTTTCTCTTTTGCCACTACCGAAAATAAACTAGATAAATTGTCTGTTATTTCTTTGGTCGTCACATCTAAAAATTCCAGTTCCATTTTACCGGCCTCAATTTTAGACAAATCAAGAATCTCATCAATCAAACCTAGTAAACTGTTACCTGAACTCTGAATAACTTTTGCAAATTCGATTTCTTCAGCGCTCATGCCTTTGTTATTGTTTTCAGATAGCAAACGGCTCAACAACAAAATAGAATTTAAAGGAGTCCTTAATTCATGCGACATATTCGCTAAAAACTCAGATTTATAACGCGTAGAAAGTTCCAGTGCTTCAGATTTTTTCTGAATTTCATTATTTCTTTCTTCCAGTAAAGTACTACGTTCAGAGAGTTCTTCGTTGGTTTGTTCTAACTCTTCCTGCTGCACTCTCAATTCTTCTTCGGATGCCTGCAGTTTTTCAGTCTGGGTTTCCAGTTCGGCATTCATAGCTTCGAGTTCGCTATGCTGAATCCTTAATTCTTCTGACTGTGCCTGGGTTTCTTCCAATAGTTCCAGAACCCTTTTTCTGTTTTGGGTAGATTTTATGGCGATCGCAATATTATTGGAAACGGCTTGCAGAAATTCCAAATCAATTTCTCTAAACTCATTTACACTTGCTAATTCAAAAGCACCTTCAATTTTAGTATCTATTAATGGTACCGCAACAATCTGTTTGGGTTTTATTTCTCCTAAAGCATAAGTAATCTGAACATCACTTTCTGAGAAAGATTTTATTTCCAGTATTTTTCCTGAAACCACACATTGTCCAACTAATCCCTCTCCCTTCTTGATATGTTGCCTGTTTTTATTTGGAAGATAACTATATCCTGAAGTTGCATACAGTTCATCACCCTCAATTGCATAAATAACCCCTGCACTGCTTTTGGTATACTGACATAAAAATTCAATAACATCCTGCGATAGTTTTTCGAGTTCTTTGTCTCCTATCATCACATTGTTTAGTTGTGCAATTCCGGTTTGCATCCATTCTTTTTGAGACAACAAATCAAAAGATGATTTTAAGGAAGCTCCCATGCTGTTTAGCGATTCTCCAACACTGCCCAAGGCGTCAGATTTGGTATCATCGACCCTGATCTCATAATTCCCTTTTGAAATATTTCCGGCAATAGTGCTTATTGCTTGAATTCTTTCTGCGGTTTCTCTGTCTTTTTTTTCTAATTCTTCCTGAAGAAAGGAGCGCTCATTATAATCTTTTAAGATACGAAGTAAGAAAACAACTGTTATAACAAAAGCAATAACAAATGCTGAAATAATTAATATAAAACTATAATTACCATATCGCTGCGAATTTGCGTTTCGCTCTTTTAAAAGTATTTGTTCTGTATTTTCAATACTTTTAAAATAAGCCCGTAGCTTATCCATCAGTTTTTTACCTTCATTTAGATCGAAGGTAACAGTTCCTTTCCCTAAACGCTTTTTAACTACCTGATTATGCAAATATTTATAAAAAACATCCGTAAGGGATTTCAACTCTTTTAAGTTTTTTTGCTGTGAAGGATTGTCAATAGTAAGTTCCTGCAGTTTACCAAAAATAACATTCGATTTTTTTTCTGCATCGTTATACTGATCCAGAAATTGTTCATTACCACTTATTAAATAGCCACGCATGCTTGTTTGGGCATCTGTGATTATAGATACACCTTCATTCAGGTTATAAATTACTTCCTGAGTGTGGTTTACCCAGTAGTTGCTGTTCAGCAGGCTTCTGATGCTCAAAAATGAAGCCGTTGAGCTTATCATTAGTATCAATAACGAAACTAACGAACTAATTAATAAATTCCTTTTAAAGTTGTTTTGTTTCATGTGCATTATTTATTTCCTGATATTGCAAAGGCAAAACTATGATAAAGCTTGCCCCTTTGCCTATTTGACTCTTGGCGGTAATTAACCCGTTATGTTTTTCGATTATTTTTTTTGCAATTGCGAGTCCGATTCCGGTTCCTTCGTAGCTTTGTCGGTCATTAAGACTCTGAAAAATAACAAAAATCCTGTCCAGATAAATTTCATCAAAACCGATTCCGTTATCTTTTACGATAATCCTGCAATACTTTCCATTGGATGAAGGTTTTGCGTCAAAACTTTTTGCATCAATTATTTCAGAGGTAATTTCAATCAGAGGCTCATCTGTATTATTTGAAAACTTAAGTGCATTTCCAATCAGATTCTGAAAAACCTGTCTTAACTGGCTTGGAATACTGTCAATCGTTGGGAGTTCATTTGTTTTGATGGTTGCATTTTTTCGTTCAATCAGATAATCAAAATCTGAGAGCACTTCCTGCAGCACAACATTTAAATCTGTTTTTTCAGGCTGAACAGTTGAAGATAATCTAGAGTAAGCAAGCAGATCTGTAATCAGGGTCTGCATCCGTTCTGCAGACTTAATTGTTCGGTTTACATAATCAACCGCTTTATCATCTTTTGCCAGATAAAGGTCTTTGATGATTTTAATAAAAATCTGAATTTTTCTGATGGGCTCGTTCAGGTCATGTGATACTACCCATGAAAATTGCTGCAGCTCATGATTTTTAAGTTCCAGTTCTTCGTTTTTCAGTACGAGTTCTTTTGTCCTTTCTAAAATTTTTGTCTCCAGATTGTCCTGTGCTTCTTTTCGGATTTTAATTTCTTTCGAAAGCAGGTCTTTCATTTCTTTCAGCTGATTCTGCTGTTCGTAAATTTTAAGGAATGTCTTTACTTTTAAAATAAGCAGATCTGTATCGACTGGTTTGGTTATATATTCAACAGCACCGGTTTCATAACCTTTAAAAATGTATTTTTTTTCGATATTCAGAGCAGAAAGAAAAATTACCGGAATGTCTTTTGTTTTTTTGTTCCCCGACAGAATTTTTACCACTTCGAAACCATCAAGTCCGGGCATCTGTACATCCATGATAATAAGACAATAATTCGTCTGTAAAATTTTCTTCAATGCTTCTTCACCAGATTCTGCGCTATCTACATCGATATTATGTAGCTCTAAAGTTTTTTTTAAGGCAATTATATTTGCCTTTATATCGTCTACAATTAATACCATTTGTTTGTGGGCTAAGGTGTTATGATTAAAGGGGCGTAAATACTGGTTTTTTTTGAATTTAAATTTTATAAAACTCTCAAATGTATCCAAAAAAATTTTAACACTTATTTTATATGAAACCAAATAAGTTACATAATTCCCATGTGAACTTATAAAATTTAACTTTTTTGCGACAATTTTTGATTCAATCACGTTAAACATTACCACAAGAGAATCTTACTTTAGTTATATTTTTAAAATGAAAAGCTATGAATAAGACAACATTTCCGGAACAAAAACAGGACATCCCCGGCAACGAATACCTAATGAATCCTGAACCTGAAATAATTAAGGAAAATTATACCGGAAGCGGAAAGCTTCTGGGTAAAACAGCTCTTATAACAGGCGGTGACAGCGGAATCGGCCGAAGCGTTGCAGTACACTTTGCCAGAGAAGGCGCCAATATTGCAATTGTTTACCTCAAAGAAGATAAGGATGCCTTAAAAACAAAAGAGCTTATTGAGAAAGAAGGCCGGCAATGTCTTTTGATTAGTGGCGATTTAAAAGAGGAGAAATTTTGCAAAAACTCCGTTAAAAACTGTATCAAAACATTTGGCAAATTAAATATAATCGTTAATAATGCGGCTGTTCAGTTTCCTCAGAAAGAACTGGAAAAAATTACAACTGCACAGCTCCAAAAAACATTTGAAACCAATATTTATCCTTATTTTTATATCACCAAAGCTGCTTTACCTTTTTTAAGTAAAGGTGACAGTATCATCAACACAAGTTCTGTAACCGCCTATCGGGGAAGTGAGCACCTGCTTGATTACTCAAGTACCAAAGGAGCTATTTTGAGTTTTACCCGATCATTGTCAACAATGCTGGCAAAAAGACAAATCAGAGTTAACGGAGTTGCGCCAGGACCAATCTGGACACCCTTGATTGTTTCTACGTTTAATAAAGTTTCAGACTTTGGAAAAGACAATCCGATGGGGAGAGCCGGACAGCCTTCAGAGGTTGGACCAGCTTATGTTTTTTTAGCTTCTGAAGACAGCAGTTATATTACAGGGCAATTTATTCATATTAACGGAGGGGAACTTGTAGGAGGATAATTAAATCGAAAAAAAATGAATTATATTGATCTGATTGGTCTTTTAGCAGGAATTTGTGTTACGCTTTCGGTTATTCCGCAAATTATAAAGGTGTGGAAAACAAAAAAGGTAAAACAAATTTCGCTGCTCACTTTTGGCGTACTTACTTTTGGTGTTGCGGTTTGGGTTGTCTACGGTATTTTAAAAAATGACATACCAGTTATTATCTCCAACAGCATTTCATTAATACTGAATCTAATAATGGTTTATTTCCTTCTTAATTATGAAAAGGAATAAAAAAACAGCCTTGTTAAAAAGCTGTTTTTTTCAATATATAATGCTCTGTTAGCTAACTAATTTTTGGTTAAAATGCCTGTTGAATACCAGATGATATTTTTCTCTGAATACTTTAAAAAAATGATTCCTGCCAGAGTGACCTACTTCTGATAATATCTGAGAGAAATTATGACCCCGAACTTTTTTAATTTCCTCAAGCTGTTTGTTTGCCAGCCTCATAATCGGTTGTAAATCTTTGAGGTATCCGTAAGTATGCTGGTCAAGTTCTATTTTTAAAATATCTTCCAAAATCCTGTTTCTCAATAGATTTCTAACAATTCCCCTTTGCGGAATAGTATTAAATTCATTTATTTTTTTTGCTATTTCAAAATTTTGTCTGCCAACCTTTATGTAACTATCATTATTACCACAGAATACCTTGTTCATAGCAGAAAAAAGCCCACTATTTTCTGCTTTAGTATTATAACTTAAAATTGAAAAGCGAACAGGTTTAAAACCTTCGAAATAAAAAACACTATTAATAGTAGAAGTATTTCTTATGATTCCGTTTTGATTCGCCTTTATTGTTTTCCTTTCACCGTTAATTCCGAAACTGTGTCCTAAATTCCCTTTAGAACAATAAACAAACAATACATTAGAACCCGCAACAGATTCAAGGCTTAGCTGTGTATCTTTATAAAATACAATGTCAAACTCTACAAAAGAAATATGAGAGCTTACTGTTATCCCATCTATGGCCCCGTCTGCATTTTTAGTTCTGGTCTTTAGTTTGTACTGACTGCTTTCAAGAGTCAAAGATCCGTCAAGGCTATCTTTAAGATAATTAAAAATAGTATTCATACTGGCAGTATTCAAGTAAAGTTTCTTCATCTGATAACTTTTAAAACGTTCCTAAAAAAAACTGTTCAAAATTTTAAAATTTGATAAATCTCTATCTGATTTCCTTTTTTGAACTATTCAAATTTCGCTATAGTCAAAATGTTTTTTGTTATACAATTTCATGCAGTAGTTTCATAATTAATATTTTACATAAAAATTTTAAAACCAAAAACAGCTGCTCCAAATTCATGAAACAGCTGTTTTTTTCAGCAAAATAAAAAAATCCTAAACTTATCTTATGTAACCATTCAAGTGAGTCCTTATTTAAACGAGCTTATGAATATCTGAATTCAGAGCATAATTTTTTTCAGGTATGTCTTTAAAGAATTCAGCAGCTTCCAAATCGGCGGTCGGTCCATATCCTAATAAATAAGTCCCTTTTTTATTGTCTGCAGTTTTAATTACATACAAAATCGACATGTCTTCGGGATTACTCATTCCTTCGTAGCGGTGATGCGCCACGATAGAAATTTCGTCCGGCTGATACGGATACTTTGATTCTGTTTCCACTAGTGCGCCCTGTTTAAACAAAAAACTACGGTAATATCCATTTTTTCGATATTCATCTATATATTCTAATTCGTTTTTAGCAAGTTCCTTTTTCATGAGAATTGGGTTTTATTTAGTAAACTAAAAGAATTTCCAAAATCCTTTATATAAACAAATTTCCTTCGTTTAAATCCGGCACTTTAACTCAAAAGATTTTTTTATTATCCCATAAAAATATTTACCACAAAAAATAAAAAAAAGCCTGTTAAACTACTTTTCCTTTTGAAAATATATTTATAAAATCACTACATTTATTGACTCTAACAGGATTTTACTCCTCTTCAATACTTAAAAAAATACAATTTTTCGCAATGACCCAAACAAATAAGGATTTTTTAGCAAAAGGCGGTGAAATGGGAGAATTAACCCGGTCAAAAGACTGGAGCAAAACTCTGATTGGCTCTATAGATTCATGGCCGCAAAGCTTAAAAACAACGTTAGGACTACTTTTAAATTCAAAATTTCCAATGTTTTTGTTTTGGGGACCTGAACATATTTGTTTTTATAATGATGCGTATCGCCCAAGCCTTGGAAACAATGGAAAACATCCTTTTATTTTAGGAGAAAAAGGGGCTGATTCCTGGCCTGAAACCTGGGACTTTATAAAACCGCTTATCGATCAGGTTCTTATCGAAGGAGAATCTACCTGGCACGAAGATCAGTTACTGCCTATCTACCGTAACGGAAAAATGGAAGATGTTTACTGGACATTTAGTTATAGTCCTGTAAATAATGAGTCTGGAAAACCGGCCGGTGTTTTGGTTATTTGTAATGAAACCACAGACAAGGTCAATCTGGTCAAAAAATTAGAAGACAGTAACAAACGCTATCTTAATAATATTCTTCACACACCCAATGCTATGTGTATTTTTAGGGGTAAAGAACATATTATAGAAATAGCCAATAAACGTATGCTCGAAATTTGGGAAAAAGAAGAAGATCTGGTAATTAACAAACCTGTTTTTGATGCACTTCCAGAGGTTAGAGATCAGGGACTTGAAGCTATTTTAGAAAATGTATATACTACCGGCGAAACTTTTAAAGACTATGAGCTTCCCGTACGGTTAACAAGAAACGGTAAAATAGAAAATACTTTTATAAATGTCGTTTACGAAGCTTTGAAAGAACCCGATGGTAGTATTTCCGGAATTGTAGCCATTGCAAACGATGTTACCATGCAGGTAATTTCGCGAAATAAGGTTGAAGAAAGCGAAAAGAAATTCAGGGATACTATAAAGCAGGTTCCCGTTGGAATTGCAATTTTAAAAGGAGCCGATTTAGTGGTTGAAACAGCAAATGCTACTTACCTTCAAATTATTGATAAAACAGAAGATGAAATTCTGGGAAAACCTGTTTTTGAAGCAGTACCTGAAGCCAAGCAAACCGTTTATCCTTTACTTTCAAAAGTTTTTCAGGAAGGAATCCCTTATTACACAGATGAACTTTCTGTAATTTTAAACCGATATGGTAAAGAAGAACCGGGCTATTTTAATTTGGTTTTCTATCCATTAAGAGAAGAAAACAATCAGGTTACCGGCGTTATTGTTGTTAGTTATGAAGTTACAGATGCCGTAAAGGCCCGCCATCTTTTAACAGAAAACGAAAAGGCTTTCCGGAAATTTGTAATGGAATCCCCGATAGCGATGACTATTTTCAGAGGGAAAAATCATGTAATCGAAATGGCAAACGATGCTATGATGAAAAAGATCTGGCAAAGAAACCCACAGGAAACTATTGGCAAACCCATTCTGGAAGTATTTCCTGAATTGTTAAACCAAAAATATCCCGAATTATTAAATGATGTTGTTTCAAAAGGAATAACAATTCGTGAAAATGAAGCCATTGCGTATGTTCAGCAAAAAGACAAACTGGAAAAGTTTTATCTGGATTATCAATATACTCCCCTTTTTGAAAAAAATGGTGAAGTAAATGGCGTAATGGTTAGCGTTTATGACGTAACAAATAAGGTTGAAGCCCGTAAAAAACTGGAAATCGCAGAACAAAGAACGAGACTGGCTATAGAAATTGCCGAAATTGCCACCTGGGATTTAGATTTTTTAAGCGATGCCATTATTTATTCTGAAAATTTACCTCAAATTTTCGGACAGGAAAAAGGAAGCAACATAACACGTCAAAAAATTAAAAGTCAAATACATAAGGATGATTTGCCAATTTTAGAAAAAGCATTTGGGCTCGCTCTCCAAACCGGTATTTACAAATATGAATGCAGAATTATAAAACAGGATGATGAAATCTGCTGGATAAGGGTGCATGGTAAAATCTTTTTTGATGAAAACAAAATCGCCATAAAAATGCTCGGAACTGTTTTAGATATTACCGACGAAAAAAACAGTCATCAGATTTTAATGAAAAGTGAGGAGAAATTCAGGCTTTTGGCAGATTCTATGCCACAGCATATCTGGACCAGCGACCCTTTGGGGAATCTGAATTACTATAATCAGTCTGTTTTCACCTATACCGGATTATCAAAAAGAGATATCGAAGAACAAGGATGGCTTCAAATCGTGCATCCTGAAGATAGGAAAGAAAATATCAACAACTGGATGAATGCTGTTAAAACCGGAAATGACTTTTTTTTCGAACATCGTTTCAGGCGTCATGATGGTGAATACAGATGGCAGCTAAGCCGTGCTGTAGCCCAAAAAGACGAGCTCGGAAACACTCAGATGTGGGTTGGAACAAGCACCGACATTCAGGATCAGAAAAACTTTACCGACAAACTCGAAAAAGAAGTTTCCGAGCGTACAGCACAATTAGAAATCAAAAACAGGGATTTGATAAATATGAATATTGAGCTGCAGTCTTTCGCTTATATTTCTAGCCATGATTTGCAGGAACCACTTCGAAAAATTCAGACTTTTGCAAGCCGTTTGTCTGATTTGGATGAAGATAATATTTCGACAAAAGCCAAAACATATTTAGGCCGAATTGAAGTTTCTGCCAAAAGGATGCAAACCCTGATACAGGATCTCCTGACCTATTCCCGAACAAATTCTGCTGAAAGAATATTTATAAAATCAGATCTAAATGAAATTGCCGAAGAAGTTACAATTGATTTTTCTGAACGGATTAAAGAAAAAAATGCTCAGGTAATTTTGCAACCCTTAGGTGAAGCTATAATTATTCCTTTTCAATTCAGGCAATTACTGCATAACCTTATTGGAAATGCCCTTAAATTTTCTAAAAAAGATACTGTGCCAATCATCGAAATTAAAGCAGAAAGAATTATAGGTGAAAAAATAAATTTACACGTTGATTTTCCTGATAAAATGTATTACCATCTCCAAATATCAGACAACGGGATTGGTTTTGAACCGCAATATAAAACCCGTATTTTTGAAGTTTTTCAGCGTCTGAATACCGAAAGTGAATATGCAGGCACCGGAATTGGACTTGCCATCGTAAAAAAAATTGTAGACAACCACAAAGGAATAATTACCGCTGAAGGAGAAAAAGATAAAGGAGCTACTTTTGACATTTATCTTCCTGAATTTTAAAAATTCAGTTTATGATTTATAAACGAAGTTATGAACTGTAGGAACAAAATTTCGCCAGTCAGTTTCAAGAGCGTAATCAATTGATTTTATGATATCCCTCATTAAAACAGGCTTTGTCATAAAGCAGCTGGCTCCCAATAACCTGCATTTTTCAATAATTCCCGGTTCATTTGAAGTAGAAAAAACAATTATAGGAATCTGTATTTTTTCTTCATTGTCACGCAGTTCCGCTAAAACATCAAAACCATTCTTTCCGGGCATATTCAGATCCAGAAAAACAATATGAGGTTTTGGCGGCGGATTATAAATTGCATTTAATAATTTTTGACCTCCTGTATAAGTCTGAAGGTTTACCTTTTTTTGTAGTGATTCAACAGCATCTGAAAAAATACTCAAATCATCCTCGTCATCGTCAGTGTAGAATATCGTTATATCACTCATAGCGGGATTTATGGAGTTAATAAATCTATATCAAAGATAGACAAATAAACAGAATTATCAATAAATTCCTAATTTTTGAAGTTTTTAAATAGAAATATCATAATCCTAAAAATGAATTATATAAACATTAAAAACCGAAAATTGTGACCTTTATTTTTATATATATTCAAAATTTAATTTAAAAAAATAAAAGTCATGGGAGATCATAAAGACCTTAAAAACGTTTCAGCGACTGAAAAAATAAAAGATTTAGCTGAAGATATTAAAACCTGCATGTTGTGTACATATAAAGACGGAAAATTACAATCACGACCAATGTCATTTCAGGAGATTGATGAATACGGAAATATTTTTTTCTTATCCGATAAAAACAGCAATAAGAATGCTGAAATTATGGAAAATTCAAAAGTCGAACTCATTTTTGCACAGCCACACGATAAGTTTCTTTTACTTCATGGAAATGCTTCTGTCTCTTATGATAGAAAAAGAATTAAAGAATTATGGAATCCAATCATTAAAATCTGGATGACTGGTGGTGAGGATGACCCTAACCTGAGTATCATAAAAGTAGCTCCTGAAGACGGTTATTACTGGAATAACAAGCATGGCAAAATGGTCGCAATTGCTAAAATGACAGTAGCATTTGTTACAGGAAAAACTATGGATGACGGAATTGAAGGCAGCTTAAAACTGTAGATCAAATGGCAGTCTAAGTTAAGATTGCCATTGTTTTTTATATTCATTTTGAAACTCCAAAGCATTCAGAATACCTGCTTCACTTGCTGTATTATTAAAATAGACAAAAGCCGTTTTGTTCATAATTTTGTCTTTTATAAAGATGAGTTCTTCATTTGAATAGGATGAATAAAACATTTTTGGGGTTCCGTGAAGTCTGATAAAGATTAGCGGGAAATCTGCGAAAATGGTTTTTGGCAGCTGCGGATGACTCACGCTGCAAAATGTAATATTATTTTCTGAAAAAATATTCCAAACCTCCGGAATCCACCAGCTTTCATGCCGAAACTCAATGACATTTTTAAATTCAGGATCGAGATTCGCTACAATCTTTTGCAGATTTTCAAGTGTGAAATGATAACCTGGCGGAAACTGAAAAAGGACACATCCCAATTTCTCTTTTAAACCAGTTTTGCATATATCATAAAAATCCTGGATCAGATTTTTGCAGTCGTTAAATTTTCGAATGTGCGTTATTTCTTTTGGTACTTTTATTGAAAAAATAAAATTTTCAGGCGCTTTATTATACCAGTTTTCCAGTATCCGCACGGTTGGGAATTTATAAAAACTGCCATTGAATTCATAGGTTTCGAAGTGCTGGCTATAAAATTCAAACCATTTAGAGGAAGGCAGGTTTTCAGGGTAAAAAATACCTTTCCAGTAGCGGTTGTTAAAGCTGGAGCAGCCTATTAAAACTTCTTTTCTCATTGATATAATTTTTGACAGTTCGTACAAAAAAAACTTCTTCTTTTTTTGACGCCTGTATATTTTTTTATAATAGAAAGATCACAACGAACACACATATTTTTGGTATGGGCAAGCCAGTGTTGTTTTAATTCATCATTTTTCTTCCATTCCAGAAACTGAAAACTATAAGTAACGCTTTCATCAATAAGACTTTGAATATCCTTCTTCCGAATTTTACCAACCAGAGATTCCGGATGAATTTTACATCTGTATAAAACTTCATTTTTTATGATGTTTCCCACTCCCGAAAATATATTTTGTTCCAGCAAAGCATCGCAAATCAATTTGTCTGGAATTTTATCCATGCTTTGTTTTGCCTTTTTCGGATTCCAGTTTTCATTCATCACGTCTTCTTCCCAGTTGTAATAAAGATTGATGTCTCCTTCTAAAATTTTAATAGAACAGGTGTAAAAATGAAGTTCACCGTTTGCAAAAATCAAACTTAGCCTTGGCGTTGTTTCTTTCCGTTCGTTTATTCTGTACGTACCAAACATCAGCATGTGGATTTTGATTGTAAAATCATCAAAACAAATTAAAAAATGTTTCCCCCAGGTTTTAAATCCACGGATTATCTTATTTTGTAGTCTGCTGATCTCAATACTGCTGTTTCCGGATACCTCCAGTACTTTATGTCCCGAAAATTGCTGAACTTCTTCTTTTAATATCACTATAGAAGGACCTTCTGGCATAATTACATGATTTGATTAAACAAAAAAAGCACAGCCGAAACTGTGCTTTTAGATTTTCCTTAAAAATTAATCTGCTTCTGCGGCTTCAAGATTTACTGCATTTACAGCAACTTCGGTAAGTTTTTTATCGGCTCCTTTTTCTTCATCAAGCGTTAATTCTAATATGCTTGCTGCTTCTGCCAGACCTAATGTTTCTGCAAATTGTCTGAGGGTTCCGTAAGTTGCAATTTCGTAATGTTCGATTTTTTGGCTTGCTGCGATGATTCCGGCATCACGTACTACTCCGCTTTCTGTTTCCTCAAGAATTCCTTTTCCTTCTTCGATCAGTCCTTCCATGGCATCACATTTTTTTGCTGAAGCTTTTTTACCAATTAGTTCAAAAACTTTTTCCAGACGGCTTACGTGTTCTTCTGTTTCTGTCAAATGAGAATTTAAAGCTTCAATTAAATCGGCTGAAGTTGCATTTTTTGCCATTAACGGAAGCGCTTTGGTTAAAGCTTTCTCTGCCCAGTAAATATCTTTAAGACCATCTTCAAATAATTCTGTCAGACCACTTGCGGCATCTTTTTTTGGTTTTATCTCTGTACTTTTTTTGGTGCTTTGTTTAGGAGCAGCCTTTTTTTTACTATCTGTAGTTTTCATAGCTATACTATTTTAAGTTATTAATATTTTCAAAATTAGACTGTTAACCAGCCTTTTACTTATATCATTTGATTTCAAAGTTTCAAGATGAACACCTGTATATTATGAAAGGAGATCGGCAAATCCTGTAAGACGTTTCTTTGGAATGATGGATAGATTTGTAATATCAATTTATTAAAGCATATACCATGAAAACGCATATCACATATCATACAAACAAATACAACGATTACGAAAATGCACAGCTTTACTTTCAACAAAAATTTCAGGGAGGATTTCTGGATCCGGATGCTGCTGTTTTAATCGAAAAAGCGATAGACAAACTGCTGAAAAAGGATAATATCTTAAGAAATGAAAATATTCCTAATGATGGAAGCATAAGCGAAGAAGAATATGTAAAAAAACATCAGGAAGACGATAATTATTACAAACCTGAAAAAACGGAAACGGAAGAAGAAGGTATTCAAAACGATGAAAACTTAGACTATGACGAGTTAGAGCAACGAAATGACTAATCATGACCTAAATAATTAAGAACATTAAAAACTACCATTATGAGCACTATAGATCCAAATAATACAGATAAAAATGTCCTTATGAATGAGGAACTGTATCAAAACAATGAACAAAAACAAACCAACAGAGAAATTGCCGAACAGGGATTTACAGTTAGAAACGGCTACGATCCCAATAAACCCAATCCTGACCAGGAAAAAATCACAAATGATGAAGATGACCTGGATGATTTAAACGATGATTTTCATAGCGACAGAGACCTTGAAGACGATGACGAATTAAGCGAAATTGATATTGACGGAGATGAAAAAACCGTTAATGACGAATTTGACAATCCTTCTGATTCATTCGAAAATACCTTTAATGAAACCGAAGAAGATTTAGAAGATATTGATCAGGATGATGAAGAAGAAGAAATTGAGGAAGAAGAAGATTATGAATACAAAGAAGATGATATTCAGGAAGAAGATAATAAAGAAATTTATCCTGATAACGATCCGAGAAAATTTTAGATTTCCCTCATATTAAAGCACAAAAAAACCGTTTCAAAATTGATAACGGTTTTTTTTATGAAAGTATAAAACTCTTAATCCCCAATTTTTTCCAGAGCCGGAATATCATCCATTTTTTCAAGACGTTCCGCCAGACCTGCTCTTGCTTCTGTAAGTTCTTCTTGAGCTTTAATCAGTTCCTTCTTCCATTTGTCTTTTTCAAAACTGTCTGAACTTTCTATTTTACGCATGATTTCATAAATTTCACCTTCAGCTTCCATGACTTTCAATCTTTTGTAATAGGTCAGGCTTTCTGTCATGTGTGCGAGCGCAATCATGGCTGTTAAAAAAGGATGGTTGTTGGTCACATTGACATCCTTAATTTTTCCGTGTTCCAGTTCAACTTTTAGAGCGAAAGCAAATTCTTCCATATTAAAGGCTTCATACTTGCTATCCGGATTTAAATAGGCTTTTATCGATTCGACGTTGTTCATGGTAGAAAGATCGACATCGGTCTTTTTTTCCTCACTTAAATCTTTAAAAACAAGTCTGGCAATTACCCTCGCCTCGTCGATAGTAGGGTCATTTTCAGGATTTTCAAAATCGCGAACCGACCAGTCCCAGTTTTCAGGATGAACAGGTTTTATATATTTTTCGCAAAAATCTGTCACGTCATTTTTTAAGCTTACCATTATATCTTCTCTTTTAATGTAAACATCCTGATAAGCACCGCTTTTTGTTCCCATGATTCTATTTTTATTTTAATTGAAAACGACACATTTACCAAAATAAATGTGCCGCTTTTTGCTTTATTTCGAAAATACCGTTCTAAATTTTTCTTCTGCCGCTGATTAAAGACAAAAGGAATAATACGATAAATATAAAGAATAAGACTTTCGCAATACTTGCAGCTCCGGCAGCTATACCACCAAAACCGAATATTCCGGCTACTATAGCTAGAATAATAAAAATGACTGTCCAACGTAGCATAATATTGATTTTTTAGTTAATACTGATTTTGTTTGCTATATCAAATTTCGATTTTTAACAGGAATTAGATTAACTCAAAACATTATTTTTTTATCTCTATCGAATGTCATTCTTAACCTGGATTAAGATCATTTTGACTTATAAAAACTATTTTTGTAATGTAAAAAATCTCATCATGAAAAAATATGACTTTTTAATATTGGGTAAAAACCAGCCTATACTTGAAATTTTGCTTCGGCTGGTAAATGCTAATGAAAATTGGAATGCAGTTGGGTTTAATGATGAAGAATTGGCTAAGGATCATTTTTTACAGCATAAGGTCGATTTTGTTTTGTTAAGTTCAGCGATTGAAGATCATGTTGAAAAAGAATTTGCAGCATTTTGTTTAAAAGCCCATCCGGGAGTTGAAATCATAGAACATTTTGGTGGCGGCAGCGGATTGCTTCAGTCTGAAATTTATGACCGATTGTTTAAAAAAGGGGAACTTTAAAAAATGGAAAAAAAGTATTCGGTTGCAATTTATCCTTCGCAGGATGTTATTGATTCAGTAAAAACAATGAAGGAATATCTGAAAAGTAAAATCAACTGGTACAATAGCTGCAATTCTACCGCTCATATTACGATATGCGAATTCACGATTGATGATTTACAAATCGATACTTTTAAACAAAAGCTTTTTAAAATCTGCGACACTTTTACGCCTTTTCCTGTTTATCTGGACCATTTTTCTTCTTATGAAAACAGCGGCGCCTTTTTTATTGCGCCTAATGAAGATTCAAAAAACAAACTAAAAGCGGTCATGAAAAAGATTCAGGAAACTCTGAAATCTTTAAAACTCAAAAAAAGTGACGATCCGCATTTGTCAATTGGCAGAAAACTTACACCCGAAAACCTTAAAATAGCTTCACAGCTTTTTACAACTATTGAGATTGATTTTTTGTGTAAAGAAATTGTTTTACGGGAGCTTGATCCTGTCAAAAAACAGTTTTTTGTAATTGATACTTTTACATTTAACGGAAATACACAGCCTGAATTTGTTCAGGGAAGTTTGTTTTAATTTTGTAAAATGTTAGAGGTTAGAAAGTAAGCAGCAATTAATTTTACATTTTACAACTCACATCTCACCTTTTACAATTCACAACTAACAATTTATAATTCATAATTAGTTCCGTATATTTGAATTTTACAAATAAACCAAATATGAAATCCCTCGAACTATTTTATAAAGAAATTGCAGAATTAACCAATAGCGAATCCAATTCGCTGTTAGATAACTGCATTCAAAAAGAGATCTGCCAGTTTAATGTTTTTAATATTAAAGAGCTTTTGGGAAAGTGTACTATGCCTTATGACCGAAGAGCGTATTACAAAATAAGCCTTATTAAAGGCAGAAACAGAGCTGAATATGCGGATAAAATAATTGAAATTGACAAACAGGCTCTTTTATTTGCTACACCAAAAATTCCTTATAATTACATTCCGCAGGATACAAATCAAACAGGACAATTTTGTGTATTTACAGATGAATTCCTAAATAAGAGCGGAATTGTTTTAAACGAACTTCCCATTTTTGCACCGGACGGTTTTCCTGTCTTTCAGCTTTCAGACGAACAAATTACTGAAGTTGAATTCATTTTCAGCAAAATACAAAAAGAAATCAACTCTGATTATGTCTACAAATATGATTTAATTCGGAATTATGTGGCTGAATTAATTCACTTTGGACAAAAATTACAACCCGTCACAGCTTTGTACTCCAAACACAATTCGGCAGCCAGGGTTTCATCTTTATTTGCCGAATTATTAGAAAGACAATTCCCGATTGAATCACCTCATCAGCGTTTAGAATTAAGAACTGCCAAAGATTTCGCAGAAAGGCTCTCAGTTCACGTCAATCATTTAAACAAGGTTTTAAAGGAAAATAGCGGAAAAACCACAACCGAATTAATCAGCAGCAGATTAACCAGCGAAGCCAAAATTCTTTTAAGACAAACCAACTGGAATATTTCTGAAATTGCCTATTCGCTTGGTTTTGAAGAACTGGCACATTTTTCGAACTTCTTTAAAAAACAAACTTCATTTACGCCTATAGCTTTTAGAGGTTAATTTAAAAGTTTCAAGTTTCAAGTTTCAGGTTTCAGGTTTAAAGTTTCAGGTTTAAAGTTCAAAGTTCCCAGTTTGAGTTTGAGTTTGAGTTGAAATTGATATTAATTTTTGAATTGAAATTGTTATCGAAATTGTTATTGACATTGAAATTGATTTTTGAAATTGTTATTGTTATTGTCATTGCCATTGCCATTGTCATTGATATTTGAATTTCGCAAACATCGGTTTGATATTTACAAATTCCGAACAATGCTTCACTCCTACCTTTGGTTTATTAATTTAATCAAAAATAAAATGGCAGTAAATACAAAAATCGCCTTAGTTACAGGCGGAAGCAGAGGCTTAGGAAAAAATATGGCTATTGCAATTGCAAAAAAAGGAATTGATGTAATTATTACCTACCACAGCAAAAAAGACGAAGCTGAAGAGGTAGTAAAAGAAATTGAAAACTTAGGCCAGAGAGCAGACGCAATTCAGTTAAACGTTGCGGAGTCCAGTACTTTTGATTCTTTTTTAGAAGAAGTTTCTAACTCTTTAAAAAATATTTTCAAAACAGATAAATTCGACTTTTTGGTAAACAATGCCGGAATCGGAATTCATAATTCATTTGCAGAAACCACTGAGGCCGAATTTGACCAGCTTACTAATATTCATTTTAAAGGCCCTTTCTTTTTAACCCAAAAAGCATTGCCCATACTAAACGATGGTGGCGGAATTGTAAATATTTCAAGTGGTCTGGCCAGATTTTCATTCCCGGGTTACGCAGCTTACGCTTCGATGAAAGGCGCTATTGAAACTTTGACACAATACCAGGCGAAAGAACTAGGTGAAAGAAAAATAAGAGTTAACATTGTGGCTCCGGGTGCAATTGAAACCGATTTTGGAGGCGGGGCTGTTCGTGACAATGATGAAATAAACAAAATGATTGCCGGTTTAACGGCTTTAGGAAGAGTTGGTTTACCGGATGATATTGGCGGTGTAGTTGCCTTTTTATGTTCTGAAGAATCCCGCTGGGTAAATGGGCAGCGCATTGAGGTTTCTGGAGGAATATTTTTATAATATTTTAGAAATTCAATCTATTTTTCAACACATAGAAACATAGGTTTTTCTTTTTTGAAAAGGTTAAAAAGAGAAACTCATTTCTCAACACATAGCTATGCGTTTTTTAAATAAGTGAAATGTCTTTTACGTTTACAAAAACTATGCTTCTATGTGTTAAAATTAATTATACCTAAAAAAATTAATCCAAAAACAAAACCCGATAAGCCAAAACTATCGGGTTTGTCGTTTCAATATCTGAATTAGTAAGTAAGCAAATTTTAATTTTTTTCGATACTGACATCGAATCCTCCGCTTTTATCAAAAATGAGATCGTAAAACTTTGAATCTTTTTCGACTCCAACCTCATAAGTCGTTTTGTTTTTATCATCCACTACTACCGCAATTTCTTTTATTGCTTTTGACGGATAATTTTTCTTCAGGTAAGTCTGTGCTTTTACCGGCAGTTTACTTAACGGAATCTGTAGCTCATACGCTTTCATATTTCCTAAATTATCATAAACCGCCAGTGCTTTTGTTGTCTTGTTTACATTATATTTCGCCTCATAGCGAAGTTCATCATTATCATCGCCAACATATTCTTCAGACCAGACCGGTATTTTTCCGGGGTATTCTTTTTCAAAAGCAACTTTTACCACTTCAGGAGGAGTTACTGTTTTTTTCATATTCGTACCTTCCTGAGCAAGTAAAAAACTAAAGCCGAACAAAGCTAAAATTACAGATATTTTTTTCATTTTTTCTATCATTAAAAATTTAACAAGTTCAAAAAACTATACTAAATTTACTACTTATAAATGAATTTAAAATGAAGTTTCCTTGAAATTTTCAGTTTGCATTAAAAATAATATGATTTTTAATTGATAAAACAAGTAACTTTTTAATGTACTGCCCGTCTAATTTTCAAACCAAATCATCGCCTATGAAAGACAATACAAAATTTGAAAATTCTCCACAACTTTATGCCCGAATCGCAGGGTTATTTTATTTACTCATCATCATAGCCGGTGCTTTTGCTGAAACCTTTGTCCGAAATAAACTAGTTGTTTATGGAGATGCAACCGCTACTGCAAACAACATTATACATTCTGATTTTTTATGGAAAATTGGCATTACCGCAGATTTGATTATGCAGATTTGTGATCTGCCCGTCATGATAATTCTTTATTATTTGCTTAGGCCTGTAAGCAAAAAACTCGCCCTCCTTAATTTGTCTTTTAATCTGATTCAGACTGCTGTTTTAGTTGCCAACAAATTAAATCTACTGGCAGCGCTTTTCTTTTTGGGAGATGCTGGTTATTTAAAATCCTTTAGTCCGGATCAATTGCATACATTATCTTATCTTTCTATAAAATTGCACGACTTTGGCTTCGGGGTTGGATTGATCTTTTTTGGTTTTGTATGTCTTATCGAAGGGTATTTAATTTACAAATCCGGATATTTCCCTAAAGTATTCGGAATGCTGATGTCAATCGCCGGATTTTGTTATCTTCTAAACAGTTTTGCGTTAATTCTTTTTCCGCAACTTTCTAGCATTGTATTATTGCTGCCTTGCCTTATCGCAGAATTAGCCTTAAGCTTGTGGCTAATTTTTAAAGGAGTAAACCTTTCTGTTTGGAAAGAAAAGTTAGCCGTTAACTAATCTGAAATAAAATCAGAATCAAAAAAGCCTGCAGAAAATTAATCCTGTCAGGCTTCTTTTTGAAATAACTGAATTAGTAAGCACTTATTTCTGAATTTTTATATATTGTCTTTATTTTTGAGTCTGTCTGTCAATTCTCTTCGGTAGGTAATTCCAACCGGAAGTTTTTCATTTTTTATCACCACAAAATCTTTTTCGCTTTCATCCACTTTATCCAATGCTACGATATATGATTTATGGATACGCATGAAGTTCTTTTCAGGAAGGCATTTTTCTAACTCTGTAGTAGTAATTGAAGCCAGATAAGTTCTTTTTGAAGTGTGCAGTTTTACGTAATTACCAAAACTTTGTGCGAACAAAAGCTGGTCTAATTCGATATCCATAAAATAACCATCGACTTTTACGCTAACAGAATTAACGATTTCTTCTTCTCTGGTTTTTACATTTTCTGTTGCAAAAAAACGATCAATAGCTTTTAAAAACCTTGGAAAATAAATGGGTTTCAACAAATAATCAATCACGCCGTAGTCATAACTTTCGAGTGCAAATTCAGAATAAGCGGTGGTTAAAATCGTTTTGGGATGCGTTGGAATAATCTTGAGCAATTCCATTCCTGAAATCTCCGGCATATTGATATCCAGAAACATCAGATCAACTTTGTTTTCGCGGAGATAATCCATCGCTTCAACGCCATTATAGCCCTGAAAAACAAGTTCAAGCTGTGGATTCTGTTTGATGTAATTGGCCAAAACATAATGTGCTGCCGGCTCATCATCAACGATAATGCATTTTTTAGTTTCCTTCATTATACAAACTTTTTCAGTTGTATTTTCAAATCTGCGATATACGTATTTTTATCCTCCTGAATATCTAATTTATACTCTTTTCCATAAATCAGATTCAGTCTTTCAATCGTATTTTTTAAACCAATTTTAGTAGAAACCACATCCGTTTTCTTCGGAATAGAGTTGACTACATGCAGATGCAGCAGTCCGTTTTCGACTGTAATAATAATACGTACATAACATTTTTCTATCGCACAGGTTCCGTGCTTGAACGCATTTTCTATAAAGGCAATTAGCAGCATTGGTGATACTTTATAGGCGTTTTCGTTGTCAATTTTACAATCGTATGTAATATCACAGCGATACCCGACACGTTCTTTTTCGAGTTGGATGTAACTGTTTATAAACTCCAATTCATCTTCCAGAGAAACAGATTGCTTGTTGTTGCTTTCTAACTGGTAACGCATCAGCTGTGATACTTTCATAATCAGATCAGGCGTTCTTTCAGGAAATTCCAGACTGATTCCGTAAAGCGTATTAAAAGTGTTGAATAAAAAATGTGGGTTCAGCTGTCCTTTCAGTGAATTCAGCTGCATTTGGTTGAAAAGCAGTGTTTCGTCTGTCTGTTTTTTATTGATTCTGTAAAATTTAAAAACTATAATCGGACTCAAAATACAAACCAAAGTCCCCAAAACACTAGCCAGCTGATAGATATAGCTGCGCTGATGTGAATTTTGATACAAACGACAGTTCGCATACATGCTTAAAGTCGTAATCTGATATAAAACAATTGAAAAAAGAAAGACCCCTAAAAGTGTTAAAAAAACATAGGTTACCGGTCTTTTGCTTTTGAATAAAATCGGAAGTATAAAAAACCTGTTGAACTGGGCATGCATGTATAAAATACAGTAGAAAAAAATACCCATTAAAATTGAAGTGAAGGAACTGAAAAGCATCCAGTCATTTTTTAGGGTATAAACCGTGAATGAAAAAAGAACGACGGCAATCTCCTGCCACCACTTGTTTTCCATCATGTTACTTAGCTTTTTATTCATCTTCTGCACTTAAATAGTTTACAAAGTACGAACAAATATTTAATTATTTTTTCCAAAAAATGACAAATTCAATTCGTCATTTATTAGTGAAGTACATCATTTATAAAGGTTTTTATTCTGATTTCAGAAATAAATTTGAGGCATAATTTCACACTTGGGTTTATGTATTTCAAAAAAATTACCTTATTATTTTTCCTGATTTTTGCCCTAAACAGTCATTCTCAGACCCTGTCTTTAAAAGATGCAATAAAAACCGGGCTTGAAAATTACGGTTCAGTCAGAGCAAAAAACAACTACATCAATGCTTCGCAGGAGAGCCTTAAACAATCACGACGTGATTACCTGCCCAACCTTAATTTATCAGCGCAACAGGACTACGGAACCGTAAACGGACAAAACGGGCCATTATATGGTTTTGGAGGTCTGGGCGTTGCTTCGTCAGGATTGCCGCTTCCGGAACAAAACTGGAACTCCGCTTTTGGTGCACTTTATTTAGTGAATATGAACTGGGATTTTTTCACTTTCGGAAAAGCCAAAGAAAAAATCAACCTGTCTAAAATTGATGTTCAAGCCAAAGAAAAAGATCTGAACCAGGAGAAATTCCAATTGGAAATTAAAATCTCAGCCGCTTATCTCAATTTACTGGCAAGCCAAAGATTACTGATTTCACAGCAAAAGAATTTAAACCGTGCCGAAGTATTTAAAAAGACAGCAGTTGCACGAGTTAAAAACGGATTACTCGCCGGAGTGGATTCTACTTTGGCTACAGCAGAAGTTTCAAAAGCTAAAATGGCACTAAACCTTGCCCGGAATTTCGTTAAGGAGCAAAATAACAAACTGGTCGATTTAATGGGCGTTGCACCTCAGGATTTTGTTACTGATACCCTTTTTGTTACGCAGATTCCAAAAGAGCTTATCAAAAGTAGTGCTTCCACAGACAGTCTTCACCCGTTATTGCAATTGTATAAAACGAGAATAGATTACAGCAACCAGCAGGTCAAATTGTACAAACGTTTTTATTATCCTACGATGAGTGCGTTTGGTGTTTTACAAACCCGGGCTTCAGGATTTGATTCGTCTTACGCTACAGATCAGACCGCTTTTAACCGAAATTACTGGGATGGCGTAAATCCGGATCGTACCAATTATTTGATTGGAGTTGGAATTACATGGAATCTGACCACACCTTTCCGAATGAGCAAACAGGTAAGTTCCCAAAAATTTGTTTCTCAGGCTTTACAGGAAGAATACAATCAGGCCGACAGGGAATTGAAGTCACAGCTTAATTTTGCGGATGATAAAATAAAAATCACGTTGGAGAATTACGCCGAGGCGCCAATTCAGGTAAATGCGGCACAAAGAGCATATCTGCAAAAATCGACATTATACAAAAATGGATTAACAGACCTGACCGATCTGACCCAGACAATTTACACACTGAATCGTGCCGAAATCGATCGTGATATCGTCAATAATAATGTATGGCAATCGTATTTGCTAAAAGTAGCCGCAACAGGCAATTTTGACTTATTTATAAATGAATTTTAATTATAGCACCTAATGAATTTAATACGTTTTGCACTCCGCAAACCCATCTCCATATTAGTATTGGTGGCCGGTTTATTTTTCTTCGGAATTGGTGCCATCAAAGACATCAAGGTAGATATTCTTCCGAAAATGAATTTGCCTGTAATTTATATTGCTCATCCGTTTGGAGGCTATACTCCGGATCAGATGGAGGCTTATTTTGCTAAAAATTACGTGAACATTCTTCCTTTTGCCAATGGGGTAAAATCGGTTGAAACCAAAAATATTCAGGGGTTAATGATTATGAAATTAACCTATTATGAAAACACCAACATGGCTCAGGCTGCCGCCGAACTGAGTTCACTTTCGAACCGAATTCAGGCGGCATTTCCTCCGGGGACGCAGCCTCCGTTTATCATTCGTTTTGACGCTTCGTCACTCCCGATTGGGCAATTGGTTTTGAGCAGTAAAATACGTTCGAACAACGAATTGCAGGATTTGGCGAACGTGTATGTACGTGCGTCGTTTACCTCAATTCCGGGTTTATTATCTCCGGCTCCCTTTGGCGGAAGCCCAAGAACAGTAGAGGTTAACGTAGATCCCGATTTGCTTCGTTCACACAATATGACGCCCGATCAGATTGTAGAAGCCATTCGTATCAACAACCAGACAGCACCATCAGGAAACGTGAGAATTGGCGATATCAATTACATTTCGCCTACCAATAATACGATTAAGGAAATTAAGGATTTTGAACAGATTCCGTTGTTTAAAGGTGGAGTTCAGAATCTTAAATTAGGTGACGTTGCCACTGTAAAAGATGGTGCCGATGTGACCAACGGATACGCTTTGGTAAACGGAAAACGTTCGGTTTATATCAGTATTGCAAAAGCCGGAGACGCTTCGACCTGGGATGTGGTTCAGAAATTAAAAGCTGAATTGCCTAAAATCCAGAGCACACTTCCTGAAGACGTACAATTATCATACGAATTTGACCAGTCGGTTTATGTAATCAACTCGGTTAAAAGTTTGATTACCGAGGGAATCATCGGAGCGGTTTTAACAGGTTTGATGGTTTTACTTTTCCTTGGCGACCGTCGTGCAGCTTTGATTGTAATTTTAACGATTCCAATTTCGATTATTTCGGGCGTTTTATTCCTGAAATTATTCGGACAGACCATCAATTTAATGTCTTTAAGCGGACTGGCGCTGGCGATTGGAATTCTGGTGGATGAAAGTACCGTAACGATAGAAAATATTCACCAGCATCTCGATATGGGCAAACCAAAAGCACTCGCGATTTGGGACGCCTGTCAGGAAATTGCTTTGCCTAAATTATTGATTCTGCTTTGTATTTTGGCGGTTTTTGCACCAGCCTTTACAATGGTCGGAATTCCGGGAGCTTTGTTCCTGCCATTGGCTTTGGCGATTGGATTCTCGATGGTTATTTCGTTTCTATTGTCTCAGACTTTTGTACCAGTAATGGCAAACTGGTTAATGAAAGCGCATCCGAAACACGATCATACACCTGAAATTACAGACGATGAAGCCGAATTTAACGCCTGCGGATTAACACCGGAATCAGAGAAACAACTGATTACTCAGAAAAAGGATTATGTGGAAAGAACAGATACGGATGGAAACGGAAAAATCAGTGCTTTCGAGCGTTTCAGAATGCGTTTTATGCGAACACTGGAACGATTGTTCCCTTACAAAAAAGCAGCAGCTTTGACGTATTTGGTTCTGGCTACGACACTTGCTATTGTATTTATTTCGTTCATCGGAAAAGATGTTTTTCCGAAAGTAAATTCGAGTCAGTTTCAATTGAGAATGCGCGCTCCCGACGGAACCCGTTTGGAACGTACCGAAGAAAAAGCCATTTTGGTACTGAAAGAACTGAAGAAAATGGTCGGCAATGAACACATCGGAATATCTTCTGTATATGTAGGGCAGCACCCATCGTTGTTTTCTATTAACCCGATTTATTTGTTCATGGCAGGCTCGCATGAAGCTGTTTTTCAGGTGAGTTTAAAGGATTACCATGCTGATATGGATGAATTTAAAGATGAGTTCAGGGCGAGAATCAAAAAGGTGCTGCCTGATGTAAAACTGACTTTTGAACCTATCGAATTAACGGATAAGGTTTTGAGTCAGGGCTCTCCTACTCCAATCGAAATCCGAATTGCAGGAAAAGACAAAAAACGAAATGAAACCTATGCCAATCAAATCGTTGAAAAATTACAGAAAATAGAGTATTTCCGTGATGTACAGATCGGTCAGCCGATTCATTATCCGGCGATGAACATCGATATTGACAGAACCCGTGCTGCCGAACTCGGCGTGGACATGAATGACATTTCGCGTTCGCTGATTGCTTCGACATCATCATCGCGATATACCGAAAAAAATACGTGGATTGACGAACGAACCGGCTTATCTGTAAACGTTCAGGTTCAGGTTCCGTTAAACCAAATGAAAAGCAAAACCGATATCGGCGAAATTCCGGTATTAAAAAACTCGCTTCGTCCTGTTTTGAGTGACGTTGCAAAAATTACACCCGGCTTTGTGAGCGGTGAAAATGACAATTTAGGGGCAATGCCATACATTACGGTTACAGCAAACATCAATCAAACCGATTTGGGGACGGCAGCGAAAGATGTTAATGCAACAATCAGTTCATTAGGCGAATTACCACGTGGCTTATTTGTCACGCCAATTGGACTGAGTAAAGTATTGGAGGAAACATTAAGTAGTTTACAAGTAGGATTATTGGTTGCCATCTTTGTAATCTTCTTAATGTTGGCCGCTAATTTCCAGTCGTTCAAAGTTTCGCTGGTTATTTTAACCACAGTTCCGGCGGTAGTTTTGGGGGCACTTTTGATGCTGACCATTACAGGTTCAACGCTGAATTTACAATCGTACATGGGAATCATCATGTCGGTTGGGGTTTCGATTGCAAACGCCGTTTTACTGGTTACCAATGCCGAACAGTTACGAAAAATAAACGGAAACGCTTTAGAGTCGGCCCGTGAAGCGGCGGCACTGCGTCTTCGTCCGATTATCATGACTTCGGTGGCGATGATTGCCGGAATGCTGCCAATGGCAATTGGTCATGGCGAAGGAGGCGATCAGGTTTCTCCGTTGGGAAGAGCCGTAATTGGGGGATTATTGTTTTCGACCTTTGCAGTATTATTAATTTTACCGTTGATTTTCGCCTGGGCACAGGAACATACCACGACACAATCTGTTTCCCTCGATCCTGAAGACGAAGAAAGCATTCATTATATTTCATCGTTAAATAAGTCATAAAGTTTGAAAGTCCAAAGTCGAAAGTCGAAAGTCATAAAGCCCAAGGCCCAAAGCCCAAAGCCAATTGGTCGTGCAAGTACTCTACAGACTTTTATCCTTTCCGCCTGTTTATTCAATAAGACATTATATCATATTTTATATAAAATCATAAAATGAAGACTAAAATACTCCAACCAACCGCGCTGTTTTTTGCAGCACTATTTTTCCTGAACAGCTGTAATTCTAAAAAGGAAGAAGTTGTTACGGCAGCAATCGAACCGAAAACGGAAACCTTTCTTCTGGAAAAAGAAAAACTAACTACCGAATTGCGTTTACCGGCCGAATTAACAGGTTTCCAACAGGTAGATTTGTATGCCAAAGTGAGCAGTTTCGTAAAAACGCTCAAAGTAGATATTGGCTCAAAAGTAACCAAAGGACAGCTTTTGATTGTTTTGGAAGCACCGGAAATCAGTTCTCAACTGGCTGCAGCCGAATCAAGACTGAAATCCATGGAAGCAATTTACGCCACCAGTAAAAGCACCTATAACCGTTTGTACGAAACGAGCAAGGTCGAAGGAACGATTTCTAAAAATGATCTGGAAATGGCAAGTGGAAAGAAAAATTCGGATTACGCACAATATCAGGCAGCGATTGCAGCTCATAAAGAGGTAAAAATCATGAGAAGTTATCTTGAAATTCGTGCTCCGTTTGATGGTGTCGTAGCGGCAAGAAACGTGAATTTAGGAACTTTTGTTGGTCCCACTTCAAGTTCGCCATTATTGACGATTCAGCAGCAAAACAAATTGCGTCTGGCGGTTTCTGTTCCCGAATTGTACACCGGGTATTTACACAATGGCGACGAAATGAGTTTTAATGTAAAATCATTGCCGGAAACTTTTAAAGCCACAATCACCAGAATGTCCGGCGCTTTGGATTTGAAATTACGTTCTGAAAGAGTCGAAATGGACGTTCACAACACCAAAGGAAATTTATTACCCGGAATGGTAGCCGAAGTGCTATTGCCGCTTAACGCAAAAGACAGCACATTTGTAGTGCCAAAATCGGCTTTGGTGAGTTCTGCCGAAGGGATGTTTGTCATTAAAGTAGTCAATCACAAAGCGACAAGAGTAGACGTAAAAAAAGGAAGGGAAATCGAGGATAAAATCGAAATATTCGGAGACCTGAACCCGAAAGACAAATTGGTAAAAATCGCCAGCGAAGAAATAAAAGAAGGCGATGTTGTAAACGAATAACCTGTACGCTTTAATTAATTATTGATTTGTTCGAAAGTGCTGTAAGACTTAGGTTTTATGGCACTTTTTTTATGGAGTTTTTTTATTTGTAATATTTTTCCACATTACACCTGTTTTATTTATTTTTACAAACCAAATCTTACTATTATGAAATACATCCGTTTTTTACTATTTTTAGCATTATTGACCATTTCCGGCTGTCAGAATGAACTTTATGAAAATGCTTTACAAAAGAAAGCACCATTTGAAGCCAAAACTGTCTCATTAAACGACATACCTGAAGTTGATGCTATTATAAATCAAAATTTTGGCAATATTAAAACCGGTAAATTTAAAACCAACAAATCAGCTGGTGGAAGTACTGAAGCAGTTTTTGAAACAAACAATATAATTGAAGTTGTGGATACACTTTCTAATAAAAACTACAGTATCCGGTTTTCGTTTAGTGATACTCCTGCTAACATCACTTATAATCTTATCGTAAATATTTTACCGGACAAAACGCAAAATATTTTTGTTGAAAAATACACCTGCAATCCTGAGAACTTTGAGGCGTACAAAAACAACCTGTATTCTTTTAAATATTTTAAAGGAAGAGTTGACTTATACAGAGCCAGTGCTTTTTTTAATAAAACATCACTCACCGGCAAGACAACCTCAAAAGATCCCTGCCTTCAATTGATTTATCCAAACGGGGATCCTGTTCCTTCAGCTTCTTCATTTATTGATTTATCCGGTACAGCTGGCGCTTACCCAGGCGGTGGTAGTGGCAGTGATAATCCTTATATTGATAATGGCTATTCTTATGGTCCGGTTACATGGACTTACTACCCGCCGAATGAATCAGGAGATACCACCGGCGGCAGTACTACTGATTTAGGCTGCTGTTCCTGCGGTAATTGCGGCACGCACTATTACCCACCTTCTGAACGCCCCAATCATACACAAAAAGGAACTCCTTGCGATGACCTGCGTCCTGTAGGTTTTATAACGCTTAATGCAGAACCCGAAGCACTTAGGATGTTGCGTATAAAATTACCTATGACTGTTGAACAATGGCAATGGCTGCATGGCAAAGACCACGTCGCAACTGCATTACTAAATTATGTAAATAGCAACCCTACTGTAACAAACGCAAATCGAAATGCTTTTGAAATCATTAAATTAGGCACAGAACTAAATCTTGAATCAAAATCGTTCCCTTTGCAAATCTTGAATCAAATGAGTCTAAATCCTAATTTACTTTTTGATGTAAGGGCTTCTTATTTTTCTCCGTATAATATTGACCGATCTGCAATAACAAATGATACACCAGAAGGACAAAAGTTTAACGAAATTTACGATGCACTACTAAAATCTCCTGAATTTAAGAATTTATTTGTTTCTATGTTTGGCGATTTGTTTAGTGGTAATTACAGGCATAACGTTAAATTTGAGCTTGCAGATGCTGTTTATGACTCTGATAACCCAACTAAAGAAATAAATGCCAACACAACTTACGATCCTAATTTACCTTATATTTTGATTAAAATCAATAAAAAAATACTCAACAATAGCAGCATGAAACAAACAAAGATTGAAAATGCAAAAACTGTTTTGCACGAATTTATTCATGCTTATTTATATACAATAGCCAATAATCCTATTGTGGGTCCTACAGATATTGCAAGTCTTCTTAATAAAAAATATCCGGTTGGTAACAAACAGCATGATTTTATGTACAATGATATGATTCCTACTATGCAGAAAATACTTGGAGAAATTAGAGATCTGGTGACAACTCAAAGAGGTAGAAATGTTTTAGAAAATGAAGTAACTATGCATCCAACAACAAATCCATTAACTTCAACATCTTGGATTTGGAATGAATATTATAAATATCTTAGTTTAAATGGATTGAACGAAGCTAATTGTTTTAAAGTAGATTTTCCTAAAAATTCTGATCAGTGGAATCTCTTAAGCAAATATATAGAATATGGGCATAATGAATTGGATAAATAATAATTAAAAGATAATAAAATATGAAAAAGTTAATTATTCTATTTCTCATTTCAAATTTTGGATTTTGCCAAGATATTGATTACATAAAAAAACTTGATACGATTTATATTTCGTTTACGAAAAAAAAGAACTTAAAAAAAAATATCTATACAAGTAATTATAGAGATTATCGCTTCTACTTGAAAAAGAAAGAAAAAGAATATCTTCTTTTTGAAAAACCGGATTATAAAAATCCACTTTCAGAAAACGGAAATTCATTTCTTCCTAGAATTGAAGATAAAGCATTTTTAAAAAAATATAAAAAAAGTACAATTGATTTTAATTTTTTAAAAAAATTTGAAAATCAATATATTGCCTGCGACCTATTATCAGGCCATAAAACACTTTATATCATCGATTTACATGAAAGTAAAAAAGAAAAAATTGTATTATACAAAGTTTATTTAATATATCATTGCCCAGTTTATGAGTAATAAATGGAATCTCTTACTGCTCCCGCACGAATCCTTTCGTGCGGGCTTTTGAAAACCAGAATTTTTTATACCTCAAAAAAGATTCTAATATTACTATATCATAATAAAAACTAAATTTATTATCTAGCCCCCGCTCCCGCATGTTATCTCACTCTGGCTCCTGAATTTAAGAATCTATTTGTTTCTATGTTTGGCAATAGTAAAAGATTTAATGTAAAATTTGAGCTTGCAGATGCTGTTTATGACTCTGATAACCCAACTAAAGAAATAAATGCCAACACAACTTACGATCCTAATTTACCTTATATTTTGATTAAAATCAATAAAAAAATACTCAACAATAGCAGCATGAAACAAACAAAGATTGAAAATGCAAAAACTGTTTTGCACGAATTTATTCATGCTTACTTATATACAATAGCCAATAATCCTATTGTGGGACCTACTGATATTGCAAGTCTTCTTAATAAAAAATATCCTGTTGGTAAAGAGCAACATGATTTTATGTACAATAATATGATTCCAACTATTACAAAAATATTAACCGAATCAAGAGATTTTCTAACCTATCCTGCAGGGAGAATAGAGGTGGAATCGTTAACTGTTTATACAAAAAAAGACCAATCAACATCTGAACCTTGGAATTGGCAACATTATTTCGAATCTATAAGCTTAGAAGGCTTAAGTGAAGCAACTTCATACAAAACGGATTTTCAAGTAGGTTCTGATGCTTTAAACAAATTGGAATTATATGTTAAATATGGCCGTACTTGGCTTGATAAAAAAAATTAAGATGAAAAATGTTATTTATTTAATCATTTTATTTATTATTTCAACAAATGTTTTTGGTCAGGATTTTGAGTACTTAAAAAAACTAGATACTATTTATATTCCTTATCATGGAAAAGCAAATGAAAAAAAAAATGATATTCAAACTCGCATAATCCCAACTGATTTTAAAGAAAAATCTTTCGCTTTCACATTAGATAGTATTTATCTTTCGTTTTTTCATTTAGAATTTAAAGGTTGGGAAAAAAAAGATATTAACGTTAGATCAGAAAGAAAAATAGTTAATAAAAGATTTTTGAAAAAAAATAAAGATAAAATAATATCACCTGATTTGATAAACCAATACGATAATGAAAAAATAAATTGTGAAATTTTAACACAAAATAAAGTGTTTTATATTCTTGATTTGACTGAGAAAAAAAGAAGAGTTATTTTATATGAAGTAAATTATATGGGATATTGCCCTGGTATTGAATAAAAGTTCCCTCTGGCGCTCGTTTGCAACGAGTGCCTGCATAAATTAAAAGATAAATTGTAGCGTTTGTAACGCGGATATTTAAACAAAAGTTTCTTATAAACCTAATTTATAGGCAATTTATCTGAAAAGCCGCGTTTCAAACTCTTTATCCTGTTTTCATAAACAATTAGGTTGACTTTGCGCAATTTTTTTAATGCTGTTATAAATCCTAAATCTCTCAAAAGTCTCCCTCATTAGTGCGGGAGTTACGACCATGAACCCAATACTGTCTCATCCTGACAAAAGTTCACAAGACTTTAAATTTGTTTATTTGTAGGTTTACAACTATTATTTTCTATATTTGAGAAGTATAAATAAGTCAATTATCAGATTCAGGCTATTTCTGATTAGCTATTTCTATTAGTCCTATTCATTACCGCTAACTACAAAACCAAACCCTTATGAACAAATTATTGATGACATTCGCCATCGGTCTTTCTTTTTTGAGCCTATGTGCGGGACAAATTCCTGAAAAAGCATTTACTTTAACCAATTCTCTTAGTGATTTATGGCGAAATGGCGAAACAAAAACGGCAGTTGAATCTTCTGTTGAACTATATCACTTATCTCCTCAAATGTTTATTGACAGGATTCACAATACACTTTCCCAACAAATACAGAATGCTCCAAGATTATATGCGCAACAATATCTGGAACAATTAATTTTAAAGAACAACAATAAAATTAATACGATCGTAGCTCCAATTTATCTGTGGAGTAAATCGATGGAGGCAACTAACGAAAATGATTTTAAGGGGATTTTAAAGGATCTTAATGGTATTCTAAAAGACAGTACAAATTATGATTCGAGAACCGAAAGATATACTCTTTTGATATTACAGGAATTAGAACAAAAGAAGGCTATCGATAATAAAGGCATAGCAAAAATATTAAACAAAAATATAACCAATTTAGAATCATATCCTTATATAGTTAAAATCAAGACAGAGAGATCGGATGAAGAAAAAAGAGCCTGGCACAGATATTTATTAGCCTACAGTTACAATTATTTATATCGTATTGATCCTAAAGAAGAATACTTGAAAAAAGCTTCAGATTACAGTCCCGACCAAAATGACAGGCTTCGAAAAAGTGCTTATTTTTATGATGCTGCTCTTTTAACCGGTAATACAAGAGAATTTGGATTTCAGTCAAAATATCAAAAATATCTGGTTGAGAACAATCGAAATGCTGAAGCATTAGTCTTATTAAGTAATATCACATTTGGGAATCCATCTGATGTGAACCTAAAGTCATTGCGTGAATTTTACGAGAAATCAAACTCTGATTTGTCTTTTTCTGATTACTGGACAGCTTATGTTCATAAAATGGGCAACCCTGTTCCTAAGGTTAAAATAAAATATGAAAATGAAGAACTAAACTTAACAGAGAAACCAAAGAACTGGATTTATATTGATGTCTGGGGAACCTGGTGTGGTCCATGTAGAAAAGAATTACCAGAATTGCAATCTCTTTTTACAACAAACAGCAGTAATAAGGATTCAAAATTAAGGATTTATAGCTTTTCCTATGGCTCTCAAAATTTATTGGCCTTCATGAACGATAATAAATACACATTTCCGGTAAGCGAGATTGACAAGCAAACCAATGATGCATTTGAAGTATCCGGATATCCAACCAAAATATTGATTTCACCAGAAGGCAACTTCATAAAAATTCCTTTTGGAGTAGATTGGAAAACCTATATCAAAAATTATACACTGATGTAAAATATATTGTCTTTTCTATTTGTAATAATAATTTCGTTATCACTATAAACTAATTAGTCCCAATTCTATAAAAGCTTTATGTCTAAAATAAATTTACAACAAATTCTAATGTTACTTTTTGGACTTTTAACTGCAAATTGGACTTTTGCACAGAAAAAAGAGTTCCGGGATACAACTGTTGATAGTTTAACTTTCGTAAATAATCGAAAAATAGTAAATAGTCTAAATACGGATGCCTTTCTAAAAAAAATATTTACTAAAGAAAATACACAAATTCCTTACAGGCTTCTAACGCCAAAAAAAGATAGTATTAATAAAAAATATCCTTTAGTAATTACTTTTCACAACTCCAGCCGAATTGGAAATGATAATGAAAATCAACTTGAACCTTTTGCAAAAATTTGGCTGAGACCAGAAATTTACACTAAATATCAATGTTACGTAATGGCTCCGCAATTCAACACTCGCTCTTCAAATTATGAAAAAAACAGTGATGGTGTTCAAATTTCAAAACCTTCGCAGGATGTTTTTGCTTTACTGGAATTAATTCAAAATGTTGAAAAAGAATATCCGGACATTGATAAAAACAGGATTTATTTAGTTGGTTATTCTATGGGTGGTTCTACTGCACAAAATTTGTTAAATATTGCGCCAGAAAAATTTGCTGCAACCGTTTCTGTTGCTGCTGTTCCTGATTTTTCAAGTCTTAAAAAATTAAGCAGAAAAAATATATGGCTGATTCATGGGGAAAAAGATGACGAGAATCCTTATATCGGAAGTGTTGAATTGTTTAATAAATTATCTTCAAACAAAAATTTGATTTTTACAACTTTAAGCAATCTAAATCATAATAACATTGTCATTCCGTTTTTAATAACCGAGGAAATTCCAAAATGGCTATTTGAAAGACGCAAATAAAAAAATGCAGCTAACAAGAGAGTTACATCTTTGATTCCGATAAAATAAAACATAGTAAAATGACAAGCTTAATTACAATAAGAGAATACGAAACCAACGATAAAGATGAGGTTATAAATTTAATAAAACTAAATATACCAGAATTCTTTGCCGAAGAGGAAGAGGAAGACCTGAAAAGCTATTTAGAGACCGAAAGAGAACTTTATTACGTTTTACTTTATGACGAAAAAATTGTAGGCTGTGGCGGAATCAACTTTGCCGATAACAAAACCATTGGAAAAATTAGCTGGGATATATTTCACCCGGATTATCAGGGGAAATCTTTAGGAACAAAACTGCTTAAGCACAGAATCGACAAACTTAATTCAATTGAAACTATTCAGAGGATTACTGTCAGAACCTCACAAGTAGCTTATAAATTTTATGAAAAACAAGGCTTTGAACTTTTCGAAATTAAAAAAGATTATTGGGCTCCTGGTTTTGATATGTACAATATGGAGTACAAACGGTCTTAAAAATAATTCTGATAATTATAACCTTTCTATTGAAATGTCATCTTAAAAAAATGAGTATAATGAAAATAATTCCCTTTATTTTATTATTATTTTTTAGTGCAATCAGCTGTAATTTTACAACTAAAAAGCATTCTTCTGAAAAAGAAAATAGTATTATTTCAAAAATAAAACACAAAACAAATACCTCAGAAACAGATACTTTATGGGTTTCACAAAATGATACAGCTGTTTTTAAAAGAAAAGAAGAAATGATAACCCGCCCTTGCAGCTATCCCGAACTGCAAACATTTTATGAATTAATAAATCCCATAAATGAGGCTTATTATTTTATTTACAACAATAAGCAGCAGTTAGTTACTGAAGGAAAATATACTAATGAATATATCTACGAAGGTCAAACTTATAAAAGAGGAGATTTCTATAACGTAAAAAGTTATTCTTATAAAAGTAACGGAAACTTGAAATCGATTCATTATATGGAAGATGGCAGGAATCATAAAACTGAATTATTTGACCGCAAAAAAAGACTGACTGAAATAATCTTTTATGACCGAAAAACAGGAGACAGGACAAAAGTGGAAATATATGATAAAGGAGTGCTAGAAGAAACACATATCTATACTCGTTTTGATGACTATTATACAGTGAAAGCAAATAAGTAGGCATTGACACATCAAATAATTAGACTTTAATTTTATTTCCAGGAGAATATGGTTTGGACAGAAATGCTCATTTTGAACAAATTGTTCCAGACATCCATATTTTCGGATTTAAAAACAAAAGCAAATTTACTGCCTGGCTATCTGAAAAAATGTCCAAATACATCGTTGTAAAAAATATTAATACCAAATTTTAAAAAACATTCCCGCCCAAAATTATCCAATGAAAAAACTAAGCCTTATCATTTTATTTTTTATTTCAATAAATATAACAGCACAAGAACCTGTAGATTATAAAAAATACATCGCCCAATTAAAAAAAGAAACTAAAACTGACTCTCAGGACAAAGCTGTTTTTGATTTGCTTCAGGAGTTTTATAACCAGGTTTTACAATCGGATTTGGGTGAGCTGAATCCTGAAGTTTCAACAAAATTTGAAAAACTATATCAAAATCCAAAAGCCAGCAATTACCATCTGCTGGTAATGTTCATGATTTATCAGGACCATATAACACAAACCGCTGCAGTTGGAAAAATGTCAAATGCAAAATTTCAGGTTGATTTAATGAATGATTTGGAAACTGAATTTAAAACGGTCTATAACAAAGTTCCGGCAATCGTGTACATTTATAAAACCGAGGCATTCAACTCAAATAATGAGTCTGCTGAAGCCTTAAAGACTATAAATAATGGTTTAACAGTCTATCCAGATTCTGTTCCGCTTAAGGTTTATAAATATCTGAACACACAAAATCCTGACATTAAAAATGATTTGGTTAAAAATCATTCCAATCACTGGATGGTGAAGCAATTTGAAATTAAGTAAACAAAATCCAGTCTTCATTTATTCAAAACAGCTCAAAAATGAACAATCCACTTGTATATAATCTTATCCAGCCTGATTCTGAGCTTGCAGATTTTGTGTATTGTTTTTCTTCTCTGCAAAATCTGTCAGGATTTCAGGAAGGTGTCATTATTCCAAACGGAAAAATTGATTTACTGTTATGTAAAACAACTGATAATCAGTTCCAGATTATGTTGATGGGACTTGAAACCAAGCCGAAGACAATGCCCAAAACAAATATTGAAATGTTTTTTGCTGTTAGTTTCAATCCGCTTGCTTTAGAATATATTTTTCATGAATCGATTGCTCAATTGGTTGACAGCGGAAAAGAACTGCCAAATGATTTTTGGGGTTTTAATATAAACGACCTTGATAATTTTGAGGAATTCAGTCAAAAAGCTTCCCGAAAAATCAAATCACTTTTGCCTAAAGAAACTGATTTGCGAAAACACAAACTCTTTGAATTAATTTTTGCTGCTGATGGCGAAATAAACATCAAAGAATTATCTGAAAAAGTTTCGTGGAGCGAAAGACAAATCAATCGTTATTTTAATCAACAATTGGGAATCTCACTAAAAACCTATTGTAATATTCTGCGTTTTCAGGCTTCTCTTCATCATATTAAAGACGGCAAACTTTCCCCACAGCTTAATTTTACAGATCAATCCCATTTTATAAAGGAAATCAAAAAACTTTCTGGTGTTTCTCCCAAAGAATTATTCAAAAATCAAAATGACCGTTTTTTACAATTTTTAGTCTATCACAAGAAATAATTTTGCGGCATAAAATTTAAAATTATGCTTTTAGAAAATAAAAAAATTGCCATTATCGGAGGAGGTCCAGGCGGATTGACACTGGCCAGACTTCTTGAATTAAAAGGATTAAGTGTAAAAGTATTTGAAAGAGACATCAACAAAGATGCACGTGTTCAGGGTTCCCCGCTCGATCTGCACGAAGATTCCGGACTTGCAGCCATTAACAAAGCGGGGTTACTGAATGAATTCAAAAAAAACTACATGCCCGGTGCAGACCGAATGCAAATTATGAACGAAAAGGGAGAAGTTTTGTTCAGCGATCACGATACAAAAACCGAAGAAAATTTTGGATATGAATATTTTCGTCCGGAAATAAGCAGAGGCGCTTTACGCAAAATATTATTAGATTCATTACAGTCCGAAACAGTTATTTGGGACAGCCATTTTGCTTCGATGGAACCACAAAAAGAAGGCTGGCTGATTCATTTCAAAAACGGAAATTCAGAATATGCAGATCTGGTTGTTGCAGCTGACGGAGCTAATTCAAAAATACGCCCTTACATTACAGACATCAAAGCGTTTTACTCGGGAATTACAATGCTTGAAGGCACTATTTATAATGCGTCGGCAACAGCACCAAAAATGAATTCTTTACTTCGTGGCGGAAAAATAATGGCTTTCGGAAAGAATAAAGACCTTTTAATGGGTCAAAAAGGTGATGATGAAATTGGTTTCTACGCAAGTTTCAAAACAGATGAAAAATGGGCCGAACAGAGTGGTTTGGATTACTCTGATAAATCGCAATTATTAAACTGGTTTAAAGAAGAGTATCCGGAATGGAGCACAATCTGGCACGAATTGTTTGAAGGAGCAACAATACCATTTATCCCCCGCCCTATTTATTGCATGCCATTGGACCAAAGCTGGAAAGCTCTGCCAAATGTAACAATGCTTGGAGATGCAGCACACGTAATGCCCCCATTTGCAGGCGAAGGCGTAAACATGGCCATGCGTGATGCTTTGGAACTGAGTGAACTTTTAGCATCAGATAAAACGATGTATGAAGCTATTACTGCTTACGAAAAGAATATGCTTTTAAGAGCTTCAGAAATAGCCCGGGAATCTCTTGAAAATGGTGAACGAATGCATTCAGAAAATGCTTTGGAAAGTATGCTTAGCTTTTTTGGAAATCATTAAAAAAAGAAAAACTGCTGTTTTGTGATATTACTATATTATAAGTGTCATCCTGAACGGAGTCGAAGGCTTATGAAACGTTAAGGTTTCAACTCGGTTTATGATGACACTAAAATATAAATAATTCATTTTTAATCAATTTTAGTCAATGTACCATTAGTAATAAATTTACCTTTTTTTCATAACTTCGTTTGTGTAATTCAAACTTATGATATGAAACCAGCAGTCTCTATCCTTTTTATTTTCACAGCGTTAGCATTTTTAAGCTGTTCGACCAAAACCAAATACAGAATCACAGAGAATTATATACCAGACGATCCCGCTTTATACGAAACTATTGTCGGTCTTGACAGTGCTTTTTTTGGTGCTTATAATACCTGCGACGTAAATCTTGAAAAATACAGTTCGTTTTTTTCTGAAAATATAGAATTTTTTCATGATAAAGGCGGTTTTATGAATTCTAAGAACGAAATCGTTTCAGCAACCGAAAAAAATGTCTGCGGAAAAGTAACCCGAGAACTCGTAAAAGGCAGTATCGAAGTTTATCCTATAAAAGATTACGGTGCTGTAGAAATCGGCTTTCATAAATTTCAAAATAAAGAAGAACCAAACAGTGTTTCAAAAATTGGCAGGTTTACCATTATTTGGAAAAAAGAAAACAACGAATGGAAAATCACAAAAGTCATTAGTCTGCATTAAGCTTCAAATACCGTTAATTTAAATGAATATAAAATAACTTTAAATATTTTCGACTTTAATTAAAAACATAATTCAAATACGAATAATATAGTAAAAGATATAATCATAATTCAAAAACAATTGCATTTTTTTGAAGTTTGCACCATTTATCGTTCACGTTATTTTGTAAGCCCAGCTTTTTTAAATAGTAAAATTTCCCAACTTAATTAATTCATTAACCATCAAAAAAGATTTGGTTCGTGAAATCATAGAAATACTCAAAAAATTTAAAAAAGGATAGTTGTAAAACGTATTACAATCCTTAAATCAAAATTGACAAATACTTCTCTTATAGCTTTTATTATTAAAAAGATAAAAACCTAAGAATAATCTTAAAATCAGTACCCAAAACGCAAAAATATTTCTGATTTCGCAGTTATTTTCTTGATTATATACTATTTTAAGTCGTATTTTCGCTCGGTAAAAATACGTTATTCATAATTCATTTATCCTTGTCATAATCCAGATCCGATGGTCAAAAACCTGAATAATCTGTAAGGATTTTTATGTTTGAAAATTAAAAAAAGCGTTCAAAAAGTAAATTATATCAATTCTATTAAATATTAAAAGCCTAAATCTATGAAACAAAATTACATTTTAGTATCCTTTCTTATGTTGCTGTCTACAACCCTAAATGCACAGTCAACTAACGCTCTAAATTTTGACGGTGTAAATGATTTTGTTGTGATTAAAAATGTCACAACAAAATCATTTACATTAGAAGCCAACATTAAACTATTGAGCAATTCACCTACAGGGTCTGTAGCTTATCAAGGAGCCGGAATCATGGATTCTGATGTGGGAGGTTATGCCAATGATTTTGCTTTCTCTGTTCTAAACAATAAATTAAGTTTTTGGGACGGAAGCCTTAATCAAACCGTAAACGGTAATATTAATCTTCTTGATGGAAACTGGCATCATGTTGCCTTGGTTAGAGATGCTAATGTTGGAGCTGCTCTTTATGTTGACGGTGTTTTGGATAATCAATTAAACGTTCCTAGTTCTGTGGTTTTGAATTCAAATCCTAATATATATATAGGTGCTGCATATATCGATAATAGATACCTGAATGTGGATATTGCCGAAGTACGTATTTGGAATACCGCCAGAACAGCAACTGAAATCGATTCCAACAAATCTGTCAGACTGACTTTGCCACAGACAGGTTTAGCTTCTTACTATAAATTCAATCAGGGAACTGCCAATGGAAGCAACACATCAGAAACTAACCTGATTGATGAACTGGGTTCTAACAATGGAACACTTTATAATTTTGCTTTAACCGGTACATCTTCAAACTGGACAGGAAGTACATTAACATTGTCAACAGATAAGTTTAACGGAACAAATAATGGGTTACAATTATACCCAAACCCTTCATCCGATTTTATTCAGATTTCTGCATTAACCAAAACAGAAAATTACAAAATATATAATGTTTCTGGTTCTGAAGTAAAAAGCGGAACAATAGATAACAATACAAAAATCAATATCCAAAGTTTAACTAACGGAGCATACTTCTTAAAATTGAATGGCGGCAATGCTATCAAATTTATTAAAAACTAAAAAGCTTTATAACTTTCAAAAACAGCCTCATTTAAAGAAATTTATTGAGGCTGTTTTTTTTATGGATTAATTTATCCGATTTAAAACTTCTTTTTTTCTAAATTCCTACTCCCTAATCATCTGAATATTGGGATGTTTGCTTACATTTAACCCAAACCAACAAATTATGAGAAATCAAATAATAACCACCGATTCATCTAAAACTACAATTTTAATCCGTCTGATTGTCGGAGTAGTATTTTTATCTGAAGGAATCCAGAAATTTTTATTCCCAGCCCTTCGTGGAACCGGGCGTTTTGAGAAAATCGGTTTGCCCTCACCTGATTTCTTAGGCAATCTGACAGGTACATTTGAAATCATTTGTGGCTCGTTAATTCTTCTTGGTTTGTTAACCCGACTGGCAAGCATTCCATTGATTATAATTATGCTTGTGGCACTAGCTACCACCAAATTTACAATCTATCTGGAAAAAGGTTTTTGGGAATTGCTTCACGAAAGCAGAACAGACTGGGCAATGCTGCTCGGAAGTGTTTTTCTGTTTATCAAAGGTAGCGGTTACTGGTCTTTGGATAAAACGTTGACAAATAGCATTTAATATCTCTAAATAAAGCTTTAGAAACAATCTGATTCGTAAGCTTTTATTAATTCAATTACCCCTTCTACACCACTAATTTTTAAAACCTTATTTTCTACCTTTTCCAATATTGTCGGACAATCAGTGATTTCGCGCGTAATAACTTTTTTCGAAATAAGCCTGCTGAGTCCCATTGCCTCCATATATGATATCTTTCCGTTGTTAGGCCTTATAACGATGAAAACATTCACTTTTGAATATCCAGCCTGAATAGCTTTCAACAATTTAAGTTTATTTGAGTACAAGAGTAATCCAAATACATTATTTTCAATACTAATAAATTCAACTCGCTTACCTGCATTCATAAAACTAAACGATTTCAGTTCATTAGGAAGAAACTCCTTTTTTTTACCTGCTGAATCATAAACTTTTAATTTACTCTGTAAGTCAAGAATCATTGAATTATCAAATGAATAATCGGCATTTATTTTATAATCTTTTATAGTATCATTATTCTTAGTAATAATTTCAATATTTACTTTTTGAGCTATTGAATCAAACGACGAAAGGATAACAAAAAGTATCAAACAAAAATTTCTCATAAACTAACTTGCTGTTTTAAAATTTATTAAATTATTCAAAAAAAAACTACCTCAAATCTTTCTTAATCACCAAATATTTCAAATTAGTAGTTCCGGCATTGCTTATTCCGTGTTCTGCGTTGGATGGGCAGTATAAACTTGTATTGGGGCCAACGACTACAGTTTTACCATCTAAATAAAAAGAAGCAGAACCTTCCAGAATATAAAAGAATTCTTCCTCCGGATGATGGTGTGGTGCGTGAGTTGACTTACCAGGCTCGACGATACTCATTTTGAGTGTGTTTTCCTGAGTGAAATTTTTATCGGCGAACCAATATTGGTAGCCAACTTTTGTTTTGGTGGCTTTGTCCAGTTCAAAATGATTGACACAGTTTTCAATAGTATATTTTGGCTCGCTTGAAATGACTTCTTTTTTAGTTTCCTGAGAAAATACGGTTTGCTGAAAAAACAATACAGCAATTGCGGTTTTTATGGTAGTTGATGTTTTCATTTTTTTTTGACAATGTTACGAAAAAAATTGATATAGTGCTTTTTGGGTTCAACTTACAAAACCTATTTACAACATTCATCTAATCTAAAATGGTTAAGGCGACATCATAAACTAATTACTGTACGCATTCTTCGGATTGCAAATCTAAAATTTGCCTTAGGACAGTTTCTCTTTTTGGAGGGACTGTTTTTTTATAAATATAAGATCAATATTAGAAATATTATTAAATTGGTCAAGTATCTTTAAATTATAATAAATATGGCTAGAGAGAGAGTTTTTGAACTTATAAGAAATGAAGAAGTTGTGTTGTTTATCGGAGCTGGAATGTCTATATCTGCTGGTTATCCATCTGGTGCAAAACTCGCCGAAATTTTGCATGAAGGTCTTACAGATGAATTAAAAAATGATATTCCATTAAATTATGATTTATCAAAGTTGACTGAAGAAATCTGTAATATGAAGGGTGGAAATAAAAATTATTTATTCTCTTCTCTGAAAAAAGTATTTCAAAAAACACCTACGTCAACTGAAACTCACCAATTATTAGCAAGATTTTCCTCTGTATCAATATGAAGATGGAATAGAATTTAGATTTCATTACGGAAAGTATGCAACTTTATATCAAACTGAAATTAATAACCGAATAATTGCAGAAGGAATTTATGAAATAGAAGATATGGGTGATGAAAATTTTAATATTATAGTTGATGGTCTACATTTAGAATTACAAAAAACCATATTAAATTTAAAATTATATATACAAAAAGAGCCGATAGCGCGGATTTGTAATCCGTGCCCGCAAAGTAACGAACAGATTGTATTTAAAAATAAAACCTCGATTTTTAATGATCGAGGTTTTTCCATTTTACAAACCTTACTCCTCACTCAAATAAGGATTGAAAATCTCCGCCAATTCATTGATCCAATAATAATTGTCTTCAAAATTTGTTAGTCCTATTTGGAGGGTTTCGTGTTGTCGCATTACGCCGAGAGCTAAAATGCAGTTTACTTGTCTTAATGCTTTGGTCTTTATTAGAAATTGTGATATGAAGTTTAGTTTGTCATTTCGAGCGAAGGGAGAAATCACACTAGAAACTCCGCAAAGTTAGTCGCCAATCTGTGTCGATAAACGAGTGTGATTTCTCAGAAGCTCTATAAAATATGGCCTCCAATCTTTGTCGAATTCCGTGTTCGATTTCTCGTTCCTCGAAATGACAAACTGGATGCTTTGAAACAATCTTATCATCAACTTGAAAATCCGCAAAGTATGATTCTAATCTTTATCGAATCCCGCGTGTGATTTCTCCCTTCGCTCGAAATGACATATTGGATGTATTGAAACAATTTTATCATCCATTTGAAACTCATAAAGGTAGTCTCCAATCTTTGTCGAATTTCGTGTGTGATTTCTCGTTCCTCGAAATGACATACTACACTCATAGAAACTAAAAAAAACATGTATATTCGTACAAAAAAATGCTAAATCCGCAAATTGGCTATCATACTTATTACGTTTACATTATAACAAATGAGCATCGAACCTCTTTTTTATATTGGTGTTACTAACAACTTAAGACAAAGACTTGCAAAACATAAAGAAAATATAGATTTAAATGTTAGCAGTCTTGCAGCAAAATATAATATTCAGTTTTTAGTTTACTATGAGAGATTCACCTGGATACAGGAAGCAATCGCCCGGGAAAAAGAACTGAAGAAATGGCGAAGAGATAAAAAAATTGAATTGATAAGAAGTTTTAATGAAACTTTTGAATTTCTTAATTTTCATTTTGAATGAGTTTAGCTTCTTGTCAATCTTTGTCGATTTGCGAGTGTGATTTCTCCTTCGTCGGAATGAAACTAGACGTAAAAAATTATAAAAACGATATCTCCTCGCCTAGCCCCGATCGAAATGACATCTTTTTGTGGTGGGGTTCACCACAAAAAATACAATGTAGAGCGGGACAAAACGTCCTGAAAACGAAAAATGTTCTGCTTCAAAAAAATATTTCAAAAAATTTAAATCTCAATTAAATCAAGGCATCGCGAACGTTTTTTAAATTGTTTATCGTACGATAAGAAAATATTATGATAAAAATATTTTGAAATCCGAAAATCCGCCATACATTTGCCTAACAGTGTTAAACGATTTAATACTTAAATACAATGGCTAGCAAAGATCGAATTTTAAGACAAAAAGAAGAGACAAGGAACAATATCCTTGGCGCTGCTTATGATATCGTAAAAGAGGAAGGCTGGAATGGTTTGAGTATGCGTAAAATTGCCGACAGAATTGAATATACTGCTCCTATTATTTATGAATATTTCTCGAATAAGGAAGCAATATTAGAAGAACTGACAGGCAAAGGTTTTTTAAAACTGGCTAAAGAGTTACAGACTGCAAAAGACAAGTTTGAAAAACCCGAAGATCAGTTAGAAGCCATGTGGATGACTTATTGGGATTTCGCTTTTACTAATACTGAACTTTATCAACTGATGTTTGGTGTCCAGATGACCTGCTGTGCACAGCGATGTTCGGCTCAGGAAGCACCTTATAAATTGTTCACTGGTGTTATTGCTGAAATTATGAAAGACAGCAATCCTAGTGAAGATATCATAAAGCAAAAGTACTTCACTTTCTTTTCTGTTATTCATGGTTTAATCGCCATTAACATCATTAACAAAAGTGATATTTTAGAAACAATAAATGCTCAGATTTTGAAAGATGCTATTACTGGTATCATCAAATCTATACAATAAAAAAATTTTCAATTTTACTTAACAGTGTAAAATGATTTAAACGGGATAATGTAAAATCCTTTTTTTTATAACTTTCGCTTAACACTGTTAGAAAATTTAATAAAGGTAATAAAAGCTTTTTTTTTAGACTTTTACTTAACAACGTTAGATAATTTAATACTGATTTAGAGTAGAATTGGAAAAGTATAACTGTATAGAAATTTGCGCACATTTACTTAACAACGTTAGATAATTTAATTTAATTAAATATGAATCCCGAGAATGCCAGAATACCAAAGAATTTTATCCGAGAAAATGTTCAACCAATTAAAACCACTATGAAAATGAAAAATGTAATTATAACCAGTTTTATTCTGGCCTTAGTATTAAGCAGCTGTGGCGACAAAAATCAGGCGCCTACTGCTCCTCCTCCACCGGTTTTACCAGTTTTGGCCATCACAAGTACCAATACCACTACTGACGCTGAATATCCTGCTTCTATACAAGGAACTGTAGATGTTGAGATTCGCCCGCAAGTAAGCGGAAATCTTGACAGAATTTTTGTTGACGAAGGTGCTTATGTAAACAAAGGACAAACTTTATTCAAAATCAATGAGCGCCCTTTCCGTGAGCAGTTAAACAATGCTTTGGCAAGTCTTCACGCTGCAGAAGCAGCTTTAATCAACGCTAATTTAGAAGTGGATAAACTGACGCCGTTAGTTCAGAACAAAGTAGTTTCTGATTACCAATTGAAAACGGCTAAAGCTTCTCAAAAAATTGCTGCTGCGAATATCGAACAAGCAAAAGCAATGGTAGGTTCTGCAAAAATTAATTTAGGATATACTAACGTAACAGCTCCAGTGAGCGGATACATTGGAAGATTACCTAAAAAACAAGGAAGTTTGGTTTCTGCTTCTGATATTGAGGCTTTAACCACTTTATCTGATGTTCATGAAGTATTTGCTTATTTCTCTTTGGGTGAAACAGATTTTATCCACTTTAAAGAGCAATATAAAGGAAGCTCTCTTGGTGATAAAATCAAAAAATTACCTCCGGTTACTTTGATTTTGGCTGATAACAATGCTTATCCAAAAACAGGAAAAATCGATATGGTTGACGGTCAGTTTGATAAAACTACAGGAGCTATCACAATTAGAGCCACTTTCCCAAATGCAAACGGAACGTTACGTTCTGGAAACACAGGAAGAATCCGTTTAGGATTAAACCATGACGATGCGATTTTAGTGCCACAATCGGCTACAGTTGAAATGCAGGATAAAATATTTGTTTTTACTGTAGGCAAAGACAACAAAGTAACCAAAATACCTATCACAGTTGTGGGTAAAAGCGGTACGAACTATTTAATTAAAGACGGTGTAAAAACGGGTGACCAAATCGTGTTAAGCGGTATTGACAAACTTCAGGACGGACAAGCGATCCAGCCTGAAAAAGCAGCTAAAGTTGCCGAAGTAACTAACAAAAAATAATCAAAAGAAATAATGTTCAAAATATTTATACAAAGACCTGTACTGGCAACCGTAATTTCCATTTTATTGGTAATTCTGGGAGTATTGGGTTTAACTAAACTGCCTTTACAACAGTTTCCTGATATTGCGCCTCCATCGGTTTTGGTAACGGCGGTATATCCTGGAGCTAACGCAGAAACGGTTTTACGTTCTGTGGCACCTTCTATCGAAGAATCTATAAATGGTGTAGAAAACATGACTTACATGAGTTCTACAGCCAGTAACGACGGAACTTTGGCTATTACAGTTTTCTTTAAACTGGGTACAGATGCCGATCAGGCTGCGGTAAACGTTCAAAACAGGGTTGCTCAGGCGACAAGCCAGCTTCCTGCCGAGGTTGTGCAGCAAGGTATTGTTACGGCGAAACAGCAAAACAGTTTCATCATGGCAATTGGTATGTACACCGATGATGAAACTAAATACGATCAGACGTTTGTGGCCAACTATGCACAGATTAATATTATTCCGGAACTAAAACGTATCCCTGGTGTGGGTTCTGCCAGTATTTTTGGTGGTGTAAAAGATTACTCTATGCGTGTATGGTTGAATCCAACACAAATGGCAACTCATAATGTGACTCCAAGCGAAGTTATGGGTGCTATTCAGGACAAAAGTTTGGAAGCTGCTCCAGGTAAATTTGGAGAGCGAAGCAAAGAGGTTTTTGAATACGTTATTAAATACAAAGGAAAACTTACCAAACCAGAAGATTATCAAAACATTGCAATTCGTTCAAACGCAGATGGTTCTGTTCTTCGTTTAAAAGATGTAGCGAGAGTTGAATTGGGTGCTTACTCTTACAACAGTTTAACGCGTTTAAATGGTAAAAAAGGAATTGTAATTGGGGTTATTCAGTTAGCTGGATCAAACTCAAATGATATTCAGATTGCCATTAACAAAATGATGGAAAAAGCTTCTAAAGATTTTCCAAAAGGTATCAAACACAATATTTTCTATAGTACAAAAGTATCTCTTGACCAGTCTATCGAACAGGTTGAGCATACATTACTAGAAGCTTTTATACTGGTATTTATTGTGGTATTTATCTTCTTGCAAGATTTTAGATCAACATTAATCCCGGCTATTGCTGTACCTGTAGCAATTTTAGGAACGTTCTTCTTCATGCAGTTATTCGGATTTTCGATCAACCTTTTAACGCTTTTCGCATTAATTCTGGCGATTGGTATTGTGGTCGATGATGCCATTGTGGTAGTCGAAGCGGTGCATGCGAAAATGGAGCATAAACGTTTGTCTCCAAAAATCGCAACCCATGAAGCAATGCACGAAATAACGGGTGCTATTATCTCGATTACGCTGGTAATGGCTGCTGTATTCCTGCCGGTTGGTTTTATGGAAGGCTCAACAGGAGTTTTCTATCGTCAGTTTGCCTTTACGATGGCAATTGCAATTGTAATTTCGGCAGTAAATGCCTTAACATTGAGTCCGGCGCTTGCAGCATTATTCCTAAAAGATAATCACGGAGCTCACGATCACAATGCGCCTTATGAGAAAAAAGGATTTAAAGAAAAATTCTTTACCGCTTTCAACAGCAGTTTTGAATCGCTGACAAATCGTTACGTTGGCGGACTTAAATTCTTAATTAGAAGAAAATGGTTGAGTTTAGGCGGATTAGCTTTAGTTGTTGTTGCAACCGTTGTAATGGTGAAAACAACTCCTGCAGGGTTTATTCCAACAGAAGATCAAGGATTTATTGCGATTGCAGTAAATACACCATCTGGAACATCATTAGACGGAACTCAAAAAGTAATGACCGATGCTGAAAATACATTGAGAGGTTTAGATGCTTCAAGATTTGTAACAGCGATTTCAGGATTCAACTTATTGACCAACTCTACCAGTCCATCTTCGGCAGTAGTTTTCGTATTGCTTAAACCAAACGAAGAACGCGGCGAAGTAAAAAACATTGACGAAATCATGAATCAGGTTCGTGGTAAACTGGGCGCTATTTCTGGCGGAAGTTTCTTCGTATTCAGTTTCCCAACTGTTCCCGGATTTAGTAACGTTGAGGCTTTAGATTTAGTTCTTCAGGATAAAACAGGAGGAAAACTGGATAAATTCAGCGGAATTTCTCAAAACTTTATCGGTGAATTAATGAAACGTCCGGAAATTGCAGTTGCTTTTACAAGTTTTAAAGCAGATTATCCGCAATTACAATTAGAGGTTAACGACGAAAAAGCAAATCAGTTAGGCGTTAATGTAAAAGACATTTTACAAACGATGCAGGCATATTTTGGTAGCGCACAGGCATCTGATTTCAACAGATTTGGTAAATATTACCGTGTGGTTGTTCAGGCTGATATTGAAGACAGAGCCGATCCAACCGCAATTGACAGAGTTTTTGTAAAAAACAGAACAGGCGAAATGGTTCCAATAAATACTTTAGTAAAACTAACCCGTATTTATGGTTCAGAAACCGCATCACGATACAATTTATTTAACTCAATTTCTATTAATGCGATTCCGAAACCTGGATTTAGTTCTGGAGATGCCATTAAAGCAATTGAAGAAGTAGCAGCACAACAATTACCTGCAGGTTACGGGTTTGAATTCTCGGGCCAAACTCGTGAGGAGATTTCGTCAGGAGGTCAATCGGCTACAATTTTCTTACTGTGTTTGATATTCATTTATTTCCTACTTGCTGCACAGTATGAGAGTTATATCCTTCCTCTAGCAGTTATTTTATCAATCCCTGCAGGTATTTTTGGAGTATTTGTTGCTATTGGTTTAACTGGAATTGAAAACAACATTTATGTACAAGTTGCTCTTGTCATGCTGATCGGATTGCTCGCTAAAAATGCCATTTTGATTGTGGAATTTGCGGTACAGAAAAGAAAATCAGGAATGGCGTTAGTTAAAGCTTCAATCGATGCAGCCAAATTACGTTTGCGACCAATTATCATGACCTCTCTTGCTTTTGTGGTAGGTTTAGTGCCAATGATGAGTGCCAAAGGCCCATCTGCACAAGGTAACCACTCCATCAGTATTGGGGCAGCTGGAGGGATGCTTTCGGGAGTAATTCTAGGTTTGTTTATCATTCCTGTTTTATTCATCATCTTTCAGCATTTACAAGAAAAAGTGAGCGGAAAACCAATCGCTGTAATTCATAACGAAGAAAAATAATAAATGGAAAACTATATAACCACAGCTTTAGTCGCCATCATATTTGGCATCGCTTATATATCGTACAGAATCTCAAGAGATCTTGAAACTAAAAAAGATACTTGTACAGAAATTTAATAAAAGAAAGAATGAAAAATCATATAACCAAAATCGTGACCTTCGCCATTCTGATCACGACTTTAATATCCTGTAAAGTATCAAAGGATATTGAAACTCCAAAAGATGCATTTCCTGAGAATTTCAGGAATGCATCAACTTCGAGTGATACAACCAGTATTGCCGATGTGGAGTGGAAAAACTTCTTTACCGAAAAAGATATTATCAAATTAATTGACAGCGCCGTTGCGAGAAACAACGACCTTCAGATTGCCGAAAAGAACATTGAAATTGCACAATACCGTTTTACACAGTCAAAATGGGGAAATGTACCTCAGGTTAATTTATTTGTAAACGCAAGCACAAGCAATCCGTCAGACAATAGTTTTACGGGATTGAACTTAAATCAGGCAATTGGTGCAAAACATATTGACGACTATTCTGCCGGAGCTTCACTTTCCTGGGAAGCAGATATTTGGGGAAAGATCAAAAACCAAAAGAAAGGGGCGTACGCAGGATATCTTCAGTCTGAAGAAGTAAAAAAAGCATTGCAGACTAATATTGTCGCTAATGTTTCGAGAGGATATTATAATCTTCTAATGTTGGATGCGCAATTGGATATTGCCAGACAAAATCTTCGTTTAAATGATAGTACAACCAATATTATCAAATTAAAATACGATGCGGGTCAGGTAACCACTTTAGCAATTCAACAATCAGAAGCACAGAAATTAAACTCAGCACAATTGATTCCGTTATTGGAACAAAACATTGCGATTCAGGAAAATGCTTTGAGTGTTTTGACAGGTTCGTTTCCTGATTCTAAAGAAAGAACAATTCGTTTGAGCGCTATTGAAGTGAAAAACAATAACGCAATCGGAATTCCGTCTGCCTTAGTAAGCAGAAGACCAGATGTAAAAAGTGCCGAACTGGCTCTTAAAGTAGCCAATGCAAACGTTGGAATCACAAAAGCAGATTTATATCCAGCATTAAGAATCACAGCCCAAGGCGGTGTAAACTCTTTCGAAACCAGCAATTGGTTCAACATTCCGGCTTCATTATTCGGAACGGTTGCAGGCGGATTAACGCAACCTCTTTTGAACAACAAAAGACTTAAAACGCAATATAATATCGCTGTAGCGGAAAGAGAAAAAGCAGTTTTAGCTTTTAGACAATCAGTTTTGGTTGCCGTAAGCGAAGTTTCGGATGCTTTGGTTAAAGTAGAGAAATTACAACAGCAGGAAACTTTCTTAAAAGAAAAAGTAAAAACATTACAGCAAGCGATCAAAAATGCCAACCTTTTATTCAAAAATGGTATGGCAGAATATCTTGAAGTTTTAACCGCTCAGGCCAATTTATTGCAAAGCGAACTGGAACTTGCAGATATCAAAAGACAACAACTTACAGCTAATACAGACTTGTACCGCGCTCTGGGCGGAGGCTGGAAATAATACCCGTACCCGTTAATTATTTATTTTTTGAGATGAAAACGCTGTGAGACCTTTGGGTTTCATGGCGTTTTTTGATTTTAATATAATGTAAAGCGAGAGTTACATATTGACCTAATTTTTCTGAGATAAATCTTTCATTGGTTAATAAATATTAATTTAAATTATAAGAAAATGATTATTTTTTACACATATAATAATTATATTTGTAAGAAATTATTAATAAAAAATATTCAACTTATTAAAAATGAAACATTTATTAAGCATCTTTATTATTCTCACACTATCTTTTCAGGGATACTCACAAAAAAAAAGCAAAAAAAAAACAGTTTCAAAAACGAAAACTACAACAATTCAGCAAGCTCCAATGGCAGCAATATCAGTAGAGGAAGAAAAAATAACGCCGGATACCCTTCAAATAAAAAAGGGAAAAAAGTATGTTTTCCTCGTTGATGTAGACAAGTATTCTACTACGGTCGCATATGACAGCGCAAACGAATACTTTTCAGAGGAATCAGAATTAAAACGTAATTTCTCAAAAGAAAACCTTGAAATTATCAAAATCAATAAATACACCTACATCTTTTTCGAAAACAAACAAACACTGGACATTACGGGAGACGGCCAGGCTTTTCAGGCCTTTGCTTACTGGAGCGGAAAAATTGATGATAAAGTTCAGGTCAAGGAAGGAACAAGAATGGCTACCGAATTTGTCGCGGAGCAGTTAAAATCCAAAAAAGAGTCCTCCTACGTTGTGAATACCAAAAAGTATAAAAAAGAAGTGGCTTCATTATTAGGTAAAAACAAAATTACTTCAAAATCCAAAGAAGTTATGAAAGCGCTACTCAGCGGTTACTCCTTACCTTTTTCTGACATTGAAGCAGACAATATACCTGTTTTTCAGCAGGGAACTGCAAAATTAAAAACGCTGGACTCCTATTTTCTCAAAAAGAAAGGAGTCCGAATCCCTCTAAAAAGTGTTTCTTTTAATAATGAAGGATTTCCAACAGCCATAACCTACTACGATGATGAAGGAAAAAACAGAAGCAAAAAAGAATTCATCTACAAAGACGGTATGCTTACAAAAATCATAAAAGAAGATCAGACAGCCGCTGCAATTAACTATGATGATAATAAAATGATAGTTACGGAGAATGTTGGAGATGCCGATGAAACCAAAGTTTTTTGGATTGAAAATGGACAATTATTGCAAAAATCATATACCCTTATGGCAGATGACAAGTTTTCATACATGAATACTTTTGTAGAAGAAAAATTCGAAAACAACTGCATTTCGTATTACATCAATAATGTTGTATGGACGCATAATTGTGGCAGTGCAAATAACAAATTTCCTTTTATTCATACCTATACCTCCTATCAGGACAAGGAAGTTCTTCAATTCAGAAAATCCAAAATAGAGAAAAAGAACGACACAACTTTCGAAAAATATTACTCTGAAGCAGAACGTGCCGATCAAAATGATAATTACAAACTATGGGGAACATTTCATTTAGACGATTTCAATTTGGTTGATTCCTTTAATTTCACAAAAGACAACGAAGCCAAAACAATTAAAGTAGATTACACCTGTTACGAATAATAGATTCTGATAAAACTTTTAAACGCTGTGAGACATTTAGTTTCATGGCGTTTTTTTAGGAGCTAATCCGGCTATCCGTTACAATCTTTTGTGGCGAACCCCGCCACAAAAGGATTTTCACTTCTATCCGGGCTAGGACACCGGTTTTCATAAGAAACATTGCAATTTATTCTCAGGAAAGACTTAAAAAAACTTTGCATCTTCCCCTTTTTGCAGAACAATCATTCAGCTTGCATCAAACAAAAAACTTATCTAATTTTAATCTTCCATAAAAGCTATAGTAAAAATGACTTTCAACAGCGAAACATACCTCAACAACCTAAAATTAACCTTTGAAAGTTACTCCCCTATTTCTGAAAAATCCTGGAAGCTGATTAAGGAAATCACTCATTTCCAGATGTTAAAAAAAGGAGAAACATTATTACAAAATGGCGAAATTGCGAAAGATCTACATTTTATTGCAAAAGGAATTCTCAGAGCATTCATTACAGACCAACAGGGAAATTTTTATAACAAAAACCTTTTTCTCGAAAATGTATTTGCGGGATCCAAAGTTTCATTAATGCTCAAGACTCCTTCCAATTTTACCATCGAAGCTCTGGAAGACTGCATTTTAATCAACATCAATTATAAAAAATATATGGAGCTGATTCAGCAAAATGACGATCTCAAAAACTTCTATATCGCACATTTAGAAAAAAACTGGATTATCGAAAAAGAACAAAGAGAAGTAGCACTCGTAATGCAAAACGCAACTGAAAGATATGTTAGGCTTCTTGAAAAAAATCCTGACATTGCTGACCGCATTCCGTTATTACACATTGCTTCTCATTTGGGTATTACACCAACACAATTAAGCCGAATCCGAAAAGGGCTGGGAAAAGATTTGTAAATCAACATATGTAAAGGTTTTTTAAAAAAGCCAATTTTATCTTTGCTACAGAATAAATTTAATATCCAAAAATGAAAAACATAAACCTCATCAAAGATAATATTGATAATCTCACTACACTTTGGAAAACTGTTGCGGCTCCTCTGCTTTCATACCATCAAAACGCTCCTTTTGAATACAGCCAGATAAAAAACTCCGGCTGGCCAAACCGATTATGGTTTCGGGAAGATATCACAGAAGAAAATCTTCCTCAGATTCTCGAAATCATAAAAAACAATCCAGGCTTAGTGATACCGTATTGGGATGTTTTTGGGAGTGATTCTAATGAAATATTCGAAAAAAATGGTTTTAAAATACGAAACCAACTTGTGGCAATGGCTTTAAAACCAGATAAAAAACTCTCGCTTCAAAGCAATCTTACTTTCAAAAGAGTGTTAAACGAGGAAGATGCCAAAACCTGGTCAGACATTTATCCTTTGTCATTTAATTATATAATTAGTAAAGAAACACTGGTGCACAACTATGAGAATGTAAAATTTTATCTGGTTCATTTTGATGAAAAACCAATAGGAACCCTTACTCTTTTTCAAACCGGAAACATTATGGGAATTCACGGAGTTGGAGTCATTCCGGAAATGCGTAAAAGAGGTTTTGCCGAAGAAATTATGAAGTTTGCCATAAACAAAGCTATTGATGCTGATACTGAATATGCACAGTTACAAGCTTCTGCCTTAGGAAAAAACATTTACACCAGATTAGGCTTTAAGGATTTGTTTTTGATTACGAACTATGCTTTAAATTCCAATATCTAAAGCAAAAATTTCTAATTTCTATAAACAATTAACCAACTAGCAAATTTAATCTTGTCTCAAATGCCCCTAAAATAGTCAGAAATGTCCGTTTTATCAGAAAATTAGAATTGTAGCTTTGTAATACATTAACTAATCATTAAAAACTATTTTATGAAAAAAGCAAAAATCATTTTCTGGACAACCACTATTCTTATTTTTTTGTTTGAAGGTGTTATGCCCGCATTGACATCACAAACTGAATTGGCTAAAGAAGGAATCAGACATTTGGGCTATCCTGAATATTTTGGAAATGCGCTCGTTGTTTTCAAAATATTAGGAGTTCTGGCATTAGTTATTCCGCAAGTTCCAAAGAATGTGAAAGAATGGGCTTATGCAGGTTTTGGCTTCGATTTTATATTTGCTTCAATTAGCCATTTCGCCGTTGACGGAGTTACATTTGATGGATTTTTTCCTCTGATTATTTTAGTCATTCTGGCACTTTCATACATCTATTATCACAAAATAGAACGATACAAAAACATCGGTTCGTAAACTTATAAAAAAGTGATAGAAGTTTTTAAAACAAATGTTCAGGAAGCAGAACAGTCTCAAATGATTGTAAAGAAACTTCTTGAGCATTTTCCAAACAGTACTATCAATTTTGATCTTGAAGACTGTGATAAAATTCTGCGGGTGTATGCTTTGTCTATTTGCAACCATACCATAATAGAAATTCTCAAATCGTATGGGTATCATTGCGAAGTGCTTCCTTGAAACCGAAAAACATAAACAACTGTAATTCAAAATAATAAACATTTTATTTGTAAATTTGAGATACTTATCAATCCTTAAAATCTTACAAAATGAATTTACCGGTCAATCATCAAAGCATAATACCTTATTTAATTTTAGAAAATACTTCAGAATTTATGGATTTCACACAAAAAGTTTTCGGCGCTGAAAAAGGAAGCAGAGAAATTTTGCGTGATAACAAATCGGTTATGCATGGCGAAATTATAATCAATGGCAATACCATCATGATATCTGATGTAAATAATGACTGGAGAAAACAAACAGCCCATTTATTTGTCTATGTACCGAATGCTGAGGAAACATATCAAAAAGCCCTGGAGCACGGCGCAAAAAAGGTAATGGATATTGCTACAAAAAATTTCCGCACAGCCTGCGGCGTACTTGATCCTTTTGGAAATGTCTGGTGGATCACCTCAATACTCGAATGAGAACATAATCTTTAGAAAAAATGAAAGAAACTGTACAAAATAATATCATTGAAACATTCAAAAAATGGAATGAAACAGTTTCTTCATTTACGCAGGAAGAATTAAATACAATTCCTTATAAAAACAGCTGGACAGCCGCACAGGTCATCCAGCATATTATTCTTGCGTGTTCAGGTTATCCTGAATTATTTGCCGGAAATACCCAAAAGACAATTCGTAAATACGATGCGCATGTACCTGAACTTGAACGGATTTTTTTGGATTTTAATACTAAAATGGATTCTCCCGCTTTTTTGAAACCCGAAGCAAAAGAATATTCCAAAAACTCCCTGACTATACAAATCCTTACAATAGAATCTGATTTATTAAAAGCTTCTGAAACTTATGATTTAACGCTGACATGTCTCGATTTTCAGATTCCGGGTTTTGAAAACTTTACCATTTTTGAATGGATCAATTTTGGACTAATTCACACGCAACGTCATACAAATCAACTAAATAACATTTTTAAATATCTAAATAAATTGTAAATTAGCTCATCAATCCCTAAAAAGATATTTATATGAAAGCAAAAGGCGGAGCCGTTTTTTTGGCCGGATTAGTAGCAGGAACAATGGACCTTGTGGCAGCAATTACTTTTTATTCTTTCATTTTAACCAAACTTCATCCCACAAAAATCCTTCGGTCTATTGCCAGCGGTATTTTTAAAAAGGAAGCTTATACCGGCGGCCCCGAAATGGTCTTCTATGGATTGGGTTTGCATTATTTTATAGCTTTTACCTTTGCGTGGTTTTATTTTACCATCTACCCGAATTTTCCATTTCTTAAAAAAAATGCTTTTCTGTCCGGGGCTATATATGGTCTTTTTGCATGGAGTATTATGAATTTGATTGTTCTGCCCATTGCATTTCCTCAGCTTCCGAACAAACATTTAGATTTTCCTTTGCTTATTTCCATTTTAATAATCATTACCTGCATTGGTTTTCCGATCGCTTTTATTGCCAAAAAATTCTACTCTTTTAGATAGAAAGAGGCTGATAATGGTTGATTAATTCTAAAAATGCAGTTTCTGTACGGGAGAAATACTGTTTATTGCTACGGCTTTTTTTGACCTTATCAAAATATTCCTTTATTGTTCCGTCCTCATAAGTTGATATTAACAGCGGGTGAACGTAATAATTCTTGCAGACATTTCGTGTATTTCCCAAAGCTTCAGCCGTTACATCATAAGCAGTAAGGATGTTTTTTTTAATTTCTTTTTCATCTTCAGTAATTCCAATTTCCATTAAGGTTTCAAAAAAAATAACCGAGGCTGACCAGGTTCTAAAATCTTTGGCACTAAAATATTCACCTGATATTTCGTGCAGGTACACGTTGACCATGTGACTGTCGAGAATTTTTCTTTCTCCATTTTCATCATAATATTTAAACACTTCCCAACCCGGAATTTCTTCACATTTGCTCACTAATTTAATCAGTTGCTTGTTACGAATTGTTATTGAATGCTGTTTTCCTTTTTTTCCGATGAATTCAAACCGTATCGCATTTTTATTGATGTTAATATGTCGTTTTCGCAAAGTAGAAAGCCCGTATGATTTATTGTCTTTGGCATACTTTTCATTCCCGATCCTAATATGAGTTTCCTCCATTAAACGGATTACAAGGGCTACAACTTTATTTTTCGACCATTCTTTTTTTTCTAAATCGGCATCGACCTGCTTTCTTATAAAAGGCAGTTTTCTTCCAAAATCGGCTATTTTATAAAACTTGGTCTGGTTTCTAATTAAATTCCATTTAGGATGATACCTGTATTGCTTTCTTTTTTTATCATCAAGACCCACAGCCTGAAGATGTCCGTTGGTCAGTTCAGAAATCCTGACATTTTCCCAGGCCGGCGGAAGCACCAGACTGTTGATACGTTTAAGTTCTGATTTTTGTTTAATACATCTTCCATTTTTTCTATAAACAAAAACCTCTCCTTCCTTACATCTTTCGATTAGCATGGATTTGTCACTTACGTAAACCAAATCGAGTTTTTCTATCGCTTGCTGAGGCTTAGTAAGTAAAAGCTGCATTAGTTTCTCTTGATATTTTGTAGTCATTTTGCTTTTTTAATAAATAATACCCTGTTTTTCAACAGCTTAAACACATATTCCTAAAACACAGGTAACTATTTTACATTTACTCAAATATCACATAATCAAATATTTAACATTAATCCTATTAATTTTTTTTTTAACTTTAAAAAATGGTTTTATAAAAATTATTTTACAAAACAGCTTTATTACATAATTCCCATAAATAATCATTAGAGTTAATTTTTAAACGGATTGGATTAATTTCAGGTATGCCTAAATTCTAATTTTAAAAAATGAAATTTTAAACAGGCGGAATTGGGTACAAAACATGTTATCATCATGTTATCATTTAGAATCTACCATACCGCAGAAAAAATTATCATTAATGTACTGTTTTATTAGATATCAATAATGAGTAAGAATATTGGTCAGACATTAAAACAATGCTAAAACCTTCAGAATATTATGAAGACATGGTTATGTAAATTATGTGATTTTCCAGACCGGAACAGCCATTTTTGAAAACCGACTATATATTTATTACGACGCTGCAGATGACAAAATCGCTGCGGCCTCTTTGAACCTTAACGATTTATTAAACGAATTAAAAAAGAACTCCATGAAGACGCTACAAAAAATTAAATCGAAAATAGTTTTCCTGTCAACTTATCCGCCAACACAATGTGGTATTGCAACTTATACACAGGACACCATAAAAGGAATTATGGATGTCTACGGAAATTCAATCAGCTGCGAAATTTGCGATTTGGTTAAATCTCCAAAAGAAAATCCAACACAGGCCTTTACTTTAAACACAACTGACAAGGATGATTATGTAAGAGTTGCCGAAGAAATCAATAATGACAATTTGGTAAAACTTGTTCATATCCAACATGAATTTGGTTTGTTTGGCGGTAATTATGGAGATCATTTGTTAGAGTTTTTAAATGTGATAAAAAAACCTGTAACTTTTACTTTTCACAGTGTAATCCAGAATCCTAATCCTGAACTGAAAACGTTTGTAAAACTGTTGCTTTCTTACAGCAATTCGGTTTTTGTAATGACAAATCAGTCTCGTGACATACTGATCAGAGATTATGACATTCAGAAAGAAATTATTACCTGCGTGCCACACGGAACCCACGTTGTAGTTTATGAAACCCCTGAACAGGCAAAAAGAAAATTCGGTTTTGAAGACAAAAAGGTTCTCGCTACTTTCGGACTTTTGGGAGAAGGAAAAAATATTGAAACCGGTCTGCAGGCTTTGGCTAAAATTGTAGAAAAAGAACCCAATGTGCTTTATTTGATTATTGGCAGAACACATCCAAATCTGATTGTTGACGGTGTTGATCAATATCGTGAAAAATTAGAAGCCCTTGTGGATGAATTAAATTTACATGAAAATGTTCGTTTTATAAACAAATATTTAGATACTAATGAACTTTTAAATTACCTGCAAGCTGCCGACATTTATCTCTTTACTTCAAAAGATCCTAATCAGGCTGTAAGCGGTACTTTTTCTTATGCCATGAGCTGTGCATGTCCGCTCGTAGCATCCAAAATTCCACATACGGTAGAAGTTCTGACTTCAGACTGCGGAATTTTGGTTGATATTGGAAATGTAGATCAGTTTGCACAGGCAACATTAAAACTGCTTTCTGACGACCATTTGAGAGAAGAAATGGGCAAAAATGCTTTCGCTAAAACACGTGCATCATCATGGGAAAACGTAGCTATTACTCACATGAATACCTACAAAACCCTAATTGAAAATGAAACTGCAATTGAATTTGATTATCCTGAAGTTCAATTGGCGCATATCAAAAAAATGACAACTGAACTGGGTATTGTTCAGTTCTGTAAAATATCAATTCCTGATTTATCTACCGGTTACACATTAGACGATAATGCACGAGCGCTGGTAGCACTTGGAATGCATTATAAATTGACCGGCGACAAGGATGACTTACCATATATTCTAATTTATGTAGATTTTATTGAACGCTGCCAAAAACCCGATGGAAGTTTTATCAACTATGTAGATGAACACAACAGGGAACATATTGAACAAAATGCTGAAGTAAACCTTGAAGATTCAAACGCGAGAGGAATTTGGGCGTTGGGAAGTGTGGTAGCCTTAAAAGATATTTTACCTGAAAACATTGTTCATAAAGCTTCTGAGTGTTTTCTGAAAAGCTTGCCCTGGGCAGAAACAATTCAGTCACCACGATCTATCGGATTTGCTACAAAAGGACTCTACCTTTATAATTCTGTTATTCCTAATTTGTATGTTTCTGCAATTATCAACAAACTAAATGCAAAACTGGTTTCAAATTATGAAATTCACGCCACCAAAGACTGGAAATGGTTTGAAAACTATCTGACTTACGGAAATGGTATTCTTCCAGAATCTATGCTGTATGCTTATCTGGTAACCAACAAACCTATTTACAAAAAAATAGCTTTAGAATCGCTTGATTTCCTTCTTTCAAAAATGTATACCAAAAAAGGTTTCAAAGTGATTTCAAACAAAGGATGGTATCATAAAAATGAACAGCCACAGGAGTATGGAGAACAGCCAATTGATGTTTCATACATTATTCAGACTTTAAACGGTTTTTATAATGCGTTTAAGAATCCATTATACAAAGATCATATGAAAACTGCATTTAACTGGTTTTTAGGAAAAAATCATTTAAACCAGATTATGTACAATCCTGTAAGCGGAGGCGGATACGATGGTCTTGAAAAAGAAAATGTAAACCTGAATCAGGGAGCAGAATCTACAGTTTGTTATCTGACCGCCAGATTAATCATGGAAAATTTTAAGGAAGCCGAATGCAAAGTAATCGATCTGGTAAAAACAAAAGCTGATATGATTATCAACTCATAAAGATTTTAATTATTCAAATCAATCCCTTCAGCAAGAAGGGATTTTTTTTTCTTCAAATTTTTAGGCAACGTCAATTTGTGTTAATTATTATGTGTTAATGAAAATTATATAAGGTTGATGAAAAGTTGTGTAAAGAATTTTAACAAGTATAGGGGTAACTTTCATCATTATTAAAAAAGCAGCGCAAACTGTTAAAAAAACTGTTTTTTTTTAAACACTTCAACCTAAAAACTAAATATTTTGATTCTCAGCTTAAAAAATACTTTCGAAGATGTAGGGAATGCAACCAAGTTTGCTGGCCGGTTTTTTAAAGAGGTTTTTGTACCTCCTTATGAGACCAGACAGTTTTTGAAACAATGTTATGTTATTGGTTACAAATCCCTGCCATTGGTTGCCATAACTGGCTTTATAATGGGGCTGGTACTCACCTTGCAGTCAAGACCTACACTGGTAAAATTTGGTGCAGAATCATGGCTTCCGGGAATGGTGGCCTTATCGCTTATCAGAGAAATTGCCCCTGTAATTACCGCTTTGATTTGTGCGGGAAAAATATCCTCAGGAATTGGAGCTGAACTGGGTTCTATGAAAGTGACCGAACAAATTGATGCCATGGAAGTTTCAGCCATTAATCCATATAATTATTTGGTAGTTACCCGAATTCTGGCGTGTACCTTAATGGTGCCTATATTGGTATTTTTTGCCGATGCTATTGGAATCTTTGGTGGTTATGTGGGGATAAATATACATGGTCATGTCAGCTTTTACAGATATATCACTAAAATTTTTCAGTCACTGGAATTCCTGGATATAATTCCGGCCACTATAAAAACCTTTTTCTTTGGTTTTTTCATTGGAATGATCGGTTGTTATAAAGGTTTTAACGCTTCTAATGGAACCGAAAGCGTTGGTAAAGCTGCAAACTCAGCCGTTGTAACAGCTTCCCTTTCCATTTTTATTATTGATATGCTGGCCGTTCAGATAACCGATTTATTTTTTTAAGATGAAAAAGGAAACAGAAAATACAGCAGAAGTTAAAGCCAGCAAAAAAAAGGCAATCATTGAAATCAAAGATTTGCATAAAACTTTTGGCAAGAAGAACCATATTTTAAAAGGAGTAAATTTTACGGTAAACAAAGGAGAAGATTTAGTGATTTTGGGACGTTCAGGTTCCGGAAAATCAGTTACTATAAAATGCATTGTCGGACTTATTTCTCCGGATAAAGGCGAAATATATGTTTTTGACGAAAATGTACTGGAACTTCAAAAAAAAGAACTGAACGAAATGAGAGTCCGTATAGGTTTTTTATTTCAGAGCGGTGCCTTGTACGACTCGATGACGGTGAGGGAAAATCTGGCTTTTACGCTAAGGAAACATAAACCGGACTTAACCAGTAAAGAAGTAGAGAAAGAAGTACTTGAAGCTCTGGACAATGTAGGTCTTGTGGATGCTGTCGATAAAATGCCTTCCGAATTATCCGGAGGAATGCGCAAAAGAATTGGTCTGGCGCGAACCTTAATTCTAAAACCCGAAATCATTTTGTATGATGAACCTACAACAGGTTTAGACACCATTACATCAAGGGAAATCAGCGAATTAATTTTAGACATCAAACACAAGCAAAAAACCACTGCAATTATTATCACGCATGACATGGCTTGTGCAAAGCTAACCGCTGACCGCATTATAGTTCTAAAAGAAGGCATAATACACGCAGAAGGAACTTACGAAGAATTAGAAAAAAGTGAAGACGAATGGGTACGCTCATTCTTTGAATAAAAATCAAAATCAAAAATCATGAAAAAGCAATCTGGATACACCTGGAAATTAGGAATGTTTGTCACTATAGGGCTACTGCTTTTTGTACTGGCAGTATATTTTATCGGAAAACAAAAAAATCTTTTTGGCTCAACATTTCGAATCACATCGAGTTTTAAAACCGTAAGCGGTTTAGAGGTTGGCAATAACGTGCGCTTTTCAGGAATCAACATTGGTACTGTAGACGAAATTCAGCTGGCAAACGACTCTACAGTAATTGTAGGAATGGTCATTAAAGACGAGATCCGTGAATTTATTAAAACCGATGCAAAAGCCAGTATTGGCTCTGACGGACTAATGGGCGATAAAGTACTTACTATTACGCCTGGTGTGAAATCACAAAAAATAATCGAAAATAACGGACAGATTGCGTCGGTTAACGGAATTGAAATGAACGACATTATGAAAAGTGTCAAAAAAAGCATGGATAACGTAAGTATAATTTCTGAAGAACTGGCCGTTTTCAGCCATAGCATGAACAACGGCAATGGAGCCTTGGCAAAATTAATGCGTGATCCAGGCATGGCAAACGCAATGGACAAAACGCTTAATAATCTGGAAAAAGGGACTAAAGGTTTCAGCGAAAACATGGAAGCTGCCAAAAGCAACTTTCTTTTGAGAGGTTATTTTAAGAAAAAAGAAAAAGAGAAGGAAGAAAAGCTTGAAGAAGCAAAAGAAAAAAAGGAAGAACAGCAGGAAAAACTTGAAAAAGAAAAAGAAGAAAAAGAAGAAAAAGCTAAGGAAGAAAAGAAAAAAGCTGATGAAGAAGCCAAAAAAGCAGAAGATACCAAAAAGAAACCGTAACTATAGTGATACGAAATGAATTACAATTTCAAAAATATTGTTTTAAAGACGTTAAAAATTTCAGGAATAGTCATAGCCTCTGTTTTATTGCTGCTTTATTTAATTCCGCTTTTTTTTCCCGGAACAGTAGCTTCTGAGGTCAAAAAAATTGCAAACCAAAGATTAGACAGCAAAATAGAATTTTCAAAATCCAGGTTTTCGTTTTTTACCCACTTCCCTTCCCTGACCGTTTCGCTTGATGATTTATCGCTAACTGGTTCTGCTCCGTTTAAAAATGATACTTTGTTAAAAGCCAAACAGGTGGCATTCGGAATTAATATTAAAAGATTATTGTTTGATAATGAAGTAAAAATTAACAAATTATACGTTTCAAACGCTGATATAAATGTAATGGTGAATCAAAAAGGACAAGCCAATTACAATATTTACATTGCTCCTGAAGAACTTTCGGAAAAAGACAAAAACAATAAAAATGCTCCAGATGAAGGAACTGCAATTCGTTTAGAGCGCATTGATTTTAAAAACTGTAACATTAAATACAATGACCGTTCTGCCAAAATTCTGATAGATGCAAAAGGCTTCAATTATGTGGGAAAAGGAAATTTAAGCGAAGATATTTTCGACCTGAACACAGATGCACAAATTGATAATGTCAGTTTCTACTACAACCGAACGGCTTATTTGAGAAAAAAAGAAGTACATGCCGATTTAATTACCAGAATCAATACACATGCGCTGTCTTTTATTCTTCAAAAAAACGAATTGAAAATCAATAAATTGCCTTTAAAATTCACCGGTTTATTTACCATTTTAAGAGACGGATATAAAATAAATATCAAGGCTGCTTCTGAAAACACAACTTTAAAAGACCTCTTTTCGGTAATGCCTCCTGAATATTTAACCTGGCTTGAAAATACACAGCTGTCCGGACGAAGTGATTTGCTTTTTACTTTTAAAGGAAATTATAATGTGGCCAAAAAACAAAAACCGGATCTTGCTTTCAACATAAAAATTAACGAAGGCTCTGTAAATTATAAAGATGCTCCTGTTCCGCTGACCAATTTTCAAATGAACCTTAATACCATCATGCCTTCACTTGATGTCGAAAAATTAAGGGTCAATTTAAGCAAGCTCAGTTTCAACGTAGGGCATAATGATTATTTCACTGCATTTTTGCAAAGCAAAGGATTCACAGAAATGAATGTCAATGCAAAGATAAAAGGCGCACTTGATCTTGCTACACTTGATGCTGCGCTGGGTTTAAACACAATAGATTTAAAAGGAACCTTAATAACCGATATAGACGCAAATGGGCTTTTTAGTACTTCTAAAAAATTATTTCCTAAAACCAGAGGCGGAATTTCATTAGATAATGGCTGGCTCAAAACAGATTCCTATCCAAACCCAATCACAAAGATTACTTTTGCAGCCAATGTGCTTAACAAAGCCGGCACCTACAAAGACCTGATTATCGCAGTTGCTCCTGCTTCTTTTGTATTCGAAGGAAATCCTGTGTATGTAAAAGCGGCTCTTTCTGACTTTAATGATCTGGCTTATAATGCCAAAATAAAAGGAGAACTTAATGTAGGTAACATTTACAAAGTGTTTTCCAGAAAAGGAATGGATGTTACAGGTTATGCTAAAGCCGATCTTTCTCTTCAGGGAAAACAAAGTTATGCTACCACCGGGCAATATGACAAATTGGATAATCGCGGAACGATTCTGCTAAGAAATATCAAAGCCACGTCAGAACTTTTTCCGAAACCTTTTTTAATTAAACAGGGAAATTTCAGGTTTCAGAATGAAAAAATGTGGTTTGAGAAATTCTATGCTTCTTATGGAAAATCAGATTTTGATATAAACGGTTATCTGTTAAACACTATCAATTATTTCCTTGAATCCCGTGGCACTTTAAGCGGGAACTTCAATTTAAAATCAAAACTGATCAATGTCGATGAATTTATGGCATTAGAAAAAGGTGAAAATAAAGACCGGAATCTGGAAGTTGAGTATGCAAAAGAAGACCATCCGAAAATGAGCGGAGTAGTCATTGTTCCTAAAAATCTAAATGTAAGTCTTACAGCCAATGCTGACAAAGTTGAATATAATGGACTTGTTTTTAACGATCTCAAAGGAAAAACATGTATTTCTAAAGGTAATTTTTATTTGCAAAATGCGGTTATCAATATTATTGACTGTGCATTACTGATAGACGCTTCTTATAAAGATGAATCGCCAACGGCAGCCCGTTTTGATGCTCATTTTCGTGCAAAAAACTTTAGTGTACAAAGAGCTTACAACGAAATTCCGATGTTTCATGATATGGTAACTGTGGCCGAAAAAGCTCATGGAATCATCTCAATAGATTATAAAATAAAAGGAGATCTGGACGGAAATATGAGTCCGATTTATGAATCACTTGAAGGTGGAGGAACTTTGAATTTACGCGATGTAAAAGTAAAAGGTCTTAAATTATTTGACGGAATAAGCCAAAAAACGGGTCAGGACGGTTTGAATAATCCCGACATGGAAGGCATCCAAATTAAATCTTCCATTGATAACAATCTTATTCATATTACCCCTTTTACTTTTAGTGTTGCCAGTTTCAAACCTACGCTCAAAGGAACAACAAGTTTCGATGGTCTTTTAGACCTGAGAATGCGCCTCGGGCTTCCTCCTTTTGGAATTATTGGTTTTCCAATTACGATAACAGGCACTCATGAAGCACCAAAAATAAAAGTGTTCAGCAAAACCGGAAAAGAAATACTGGATGCAGTGTATAACGAAAAAAGTAACAAAGTAATTCGAAAAGAAAAAGTTAAGACAAAGTAATTTTTATGAAACAGATCTTAAGATTATGACGAATTTCAAATAACCTATCAAAATGAAACTACGCTCAACAGAAAGCTTCTGGCCCTTAAAACATGCTATGGAAAACAGTTATCCATCTATAGCATCCAATATTGAAACGGAGATTTTAATTATAGGCGGTGGAATTACCGGAGCTTTGATTGCCTATAAACTTATTAATGAAGGAAAAAAAGTCGTTTTGGTTGACCGTCGTGATATCTCTAATGGGAGTACGGCTGCGAGCACTGCCCTGCTCCAATATGAAATCGATGTTTCATTGCATGACCTTATCAAAATAAGAGGTTCAAAATGTGCTGTTGACAGTTACAAAAACGGAAAAAAAGCCATTTTTGATTTGCGAAAAATCGTGGATGATATAAAAAGTGACTGTCAGTTTGAATTCAAAAAAAGTATTTATTTCTGTTCCTTGAAAAAAGATGTCCTGTTTTTAAAAAATGAATACGCTACACGAAAAAAGCATGGTTTTGATGTGAAATGGCTGGAAAAATGGGATCTCGAGAAATTCGGATTGAACGCTTTGGCCGCTATAGAATCTGCAACAGCAGCCGTTATGGATCCGTATCGTCTTGCTCAGGATTTGTTTGTGTATTGCCAAAAAAGCGGAATGCAGATTTTTGACCGTACGAACATTATTTCAACTAAAAAACTAAACGAAAAACTGATTGCTCATACCGAAAATAAATATACTATTTCTGCCGACCATATTATACATTGCAGCGGTTACGAAAGCACGGAAACACTTACTGAGAAAATTGTCGATCTTAAAAGCACTTATGTAATTACCTCTGAAAGTATTCCTGAACTGTCAAATGATTTTAAAAAAGCTATTTTTTGGGATACTTCAAAACCTTACGTCTATTTCAGGACAACACAGGACAACCGGATTATTATGGGCGGCGGCGATGAAGATTTTAGAGATCCCCAGAAAAGAGATAGATTATTGCCCAAAAAAGAACGGTTTCTTTTAACCAGATTCCAAAAAAAGTTCCCGAAAATTAATTTCAAAACCGATTATTCTTGGGCTGGTACTTTTGGAGAAACCCAAGACGGGCTTCCCTACTTTGGAAAACCGGATCCCGACAGAAACGAACATTATGTCCTGGGATTCGGCGGAAACGGAATTACTTTTAGCGTAATGGCTATGAATTCGATACTAGATTCTATCAATAATAAAGAAAATCCCGACTTGGATTATTACAGGTTTGGCAGGTGATTTTATATGTTAAATTCTTACTTCATTATTTACAGCAAAAAAATAAATATCTTTGAGAAGATAATTACGAAGCAAACATTCGCATATACACCTGAATTCGGATAGATCTGTGACTGTTTGTTTCGTATATAAACTAGTTAGCGGATAGACTAAAAAAATCGCGGTAAAAATGAAAATACCAAACAGAAGAAGATTAATTGATTCAAAAAAAATATTTACTATATCATTAATTAGTATTGTAATTACAATCTTAAGTGTTTGGTTTTATGGAATTGGAAAACACAAAACAGTTATAGAAAATTCCTTAATTTCAACCTCAATTCTTTCAATCGCTTTTTTTCTTTTTATTACAATTAGTTTATATAACGGAACTAAACTTAAAGATAGCTTAGGGAAATTAACGGATAAATTTGACTCTAAAAAACTAAACTTTTTAAAAGAGATGAATGCTGACGGTGGTTTCGGACATTCTATGCCAGAAATTGGAGAAGGAATCGGTGGAATAATAATGAGTATAATTTTGTGGATTTTAGCGACGATTATTATTAGCTATCTGTTTTTTGCACTTGGAGCAATAATTTGGATATCAATATTAGTGTTCTTGGGAATGTTATATTGGATTTTTTTCAGAGCATTAAGATTGATATTTAAAAAGTCTTCAGAATGTAGTGGGAATATTGAAAGAAGTATATTTTACGGATTTACATACACAATTTTATATAATTTTTGGATTTACGGAATAATTTTATTGACCAAAATCTACTAGAAATGAGAGTAAGTCCATCCGCTAACAGCCACTACAACGGATTTGGGCATTGAGCTTAATGGAAAGATGGTTTTGTATTTGGGATGATTTGGCAAATCCGAAAATAGGGCTTAATTTAGTCCCAAACCCGCTGTAGTGCCAGAACGTTATGCGTTATTTTACCAGAAAACGACAAAATTATTAAATGAAAAAAACCATCGGAAAACCAGAGAATTGGCAAGACTTTGAATCACTTTGTAAAAAACTTTGGGGAGAGATTTTCTCAATTCCTAATAAAATTAAAAAAAATGGCAGATTAGGTCAAGAACAAGCTGGGGTTGATGTTTATGGAATTCCAAAAGGAGAAACCAAATATTGGGGAATTCAAGCGAAAGGAAAAGATGATTATTCAAATGCCAAATTATCTGAAAAAGAAATACTCAAAGAAATAGAAAAGGCGAAAAAGTTTCAACCTGAACTTGCTGTTTACATTATTGCATCTACAACAAATAAAGATGCAAAAATAGAAGAATTTGTACGATTAAAAGATGTTGAAAATCAAGCAAATGGTTCTTTTGAAATTTTGTTATATTGTTGGGAAGATATTGTTGATTTAATTGAAGAAAATAAAGATACTTATAATTGGTATCTACACGGAATCAATCAAAAAGACAAATTTGATTTTAAAATCTCTTTTAATAAATTCGAAGAAAACCTTATATTAAATCCGATTTTCGAAAAAAATATAACCAAATATACTTTAACGGATAAAACTAACTCTGAACTTTTAATTGAAAAATTTAGTTTAGGGAATAAATTAGATTTTCTTGAACTCAAACCATTTTCATTATTTCATTCAAATACAGTTAATAAATCTTGGTGCGATTTTGAATTAGTTATGGAAAATACTGGTTCTGTAGTTATTGAAGATTGGCGATTAATATTAAAATTTATAAGTGGAGTTGCAAGACTAGATACCGGTTCTCCTTTATTTCCAAGATTATCGCTTACCGATTACGTTGATGATGAAAACAAAACAATAACTTACAGACCAATAGAAAATAAACCTTTAATTCAAAAAGATAATAGATATTTTGAAATTTCACTACTCCCAGATACAGATTCCGACAGAATTATTGTTGAATGGGAATTATTAGCAAGAGATTTTAACAGAAAAGAAACATTCGAAATTAAAATTGAACCAGAGTATATTGAAAAAGTAAAATTTGAAGAAGTAAATAGAGAATCACAATTACAAGAAGAAGACGTTTTTATTAGCTATTATGTAGTTGAAAAGGAAAATAAAAACAACGCATAACAGCTACAACGGATTTGGGCATTTGGCTTAATGGGAAAATGGTTTTGTATTTGGGATGATTTTGCAAATCCGAAAAAAGAGCTTAATTTAGTCCCAAACCCGCTGGTAGTGCCAAGACGTTATGCAACATTTTACGAAACACATCATATGAAAAACCCTTTTTTCCTAATTTTAATCTCAACAGTTAGTTTGTTTTCGCAAACTAAAATAGATTTACGAGATTTAACTTTTCAAGTTCCAACTGAATATTCCCAAGTAAAAAAAGAAAATGCTGAGATGAATTACGATGCATTTTATGAAAATGGAAAAATCTTTATTGACTCTAGTAATATTGAAAAATCACCAATAATTGCATATCAATATTATGAGAATCCAGGCGCTGGAGAAGAGAGATCAGAAAGTGTGCTAAAAATGCTAAATAAAATAACAGCAGAAGATTACAAATGTGACACATTAATAATTGAAGAAAATCAAAACTATTCACTTGCTAAATATGATGCATTTGGAAAAACCTTATTTGAAGGCAAAAGCTTGGGAGAAAAAGGTTGGCTAAATATTCAACTTTTTGATGACCCTAAAAATGACAAGTCAAATTTAAAAAAAATGTTATTTGTTCTTAATACCATAAAACACTCAGGTCCTTATGGTGGAGAATATCAAGAACATATGAATAAATCTGGAGATGCTTCAAAATGGGCAATCGTAGCCTTCATTGCTTTTTTAGCTATTCATTTCATAAGAAAACAGTTAAATAAAAACGTTGCATAACAACTACAACGGATTTGGGCAATTGGCTTAATGGAAAAATGGTTTTGTATTTGGGATGATTTGCTTCGCCTGTTCGCTATCGCTCGGGTGGCAAATCCGAAGAATGGGCTTAATTTATTACCAAACCACTAATTACCAGTGTACTTAAGAAAAAATATGAAACAACTCTTATTCATTATTTCTTTTTTGTCTATGACTAGCTTTTCCAATGCCTGCACCTGTATTGGAAAATCTAAAATGAAAAAAGCAATTAATCATGTAGATGTTTTATTTACAGGTAAAATCATTTCTCGTGAAATTTACACCGATTCGAATTTTCCGAACATGATATTAAAAAAAGTAATTTATACAGTTTTGGTGACAGAGAAACTAAAAGGAGATATAAAAACAGATACCATAAAAATTTATACTGGTTTAGGAAATGGAGATTGTGGAGTAGAATTTGAAATTGGGAAAAGTTATATAATCTATTCAAATTATGAGGAAGAGTTATTTAAGACGAAAGTCCCTAAATTTTTATCTACAGATATTTGTACTCGAACAAGCGAATTTAAAGATATTGAATTTAAAAAAATAAAAAGATATGCAAGAAGAAAAGGCTACTGCTAACAGGTACTCTCGTACTCATAAATAGAACGTAATTTGTATCACAAATTAAGACTTTTGTATAACTAATAGAATTATTTAACTCCCCACCTTTGCATCATCATTTAACAATATAAAAAAATAAATAATGAGCAAGACAACAGATACAAAACAATTATTCCAAACTTTTACATTTAAAAACGGAATTGAAACTAAAAACAGGATTGCAATGGCACCAATGACAACCTGGGCTAGCAATGATGATTATACCATATCAGACGATGAAATAAAGCATTACCAAGCTCGAAGTGGAAACGTTGGATTGGTAATAACGGGCTGCACCAGAGTAATGGCAAACGGAATAGGCTTTAACAATGAATATGCCTCTTACGATGACTCGTTTTTGCCGAGCCTTAAAAAACTAGCAAATGCTGCAAAAAAAGGAGGATCACCTGCAATACTTCAAATTTATCATGCTGGAAATAAAGCGGTTTTGGATCTTATTCCTGATGGTATTCCGGTAAGTGCAAGTCCTGTAGCATTAGCACCATCGATGTTTTATGCAGGAGGAACCGTATCACGTGAACTTACACATGATGAAATTTTAGAAATGATAAAGGCTTTTGGTGAAACGACTCACAGAGCAATAAAGGCAGGCTTTGACGGAATAGAATTGCATGGAGCTCATGGATTTCTATTGCAAAATTTCTTTTCGCCCTATTACAATAAAAGAACCGACTATTGGGGCGGATCCGCCGAAAAACGAATGAACTTTGCTGTAGAAGTGATTAAAGAAATTCAAAATGTAATTGAAAAGTATGCCGACAGACCTTTTATGATAGGTTTCAGAATCTCACCAGAAGAACCTGAAAGTTATAGAGTGAAAGATACTTTTCCATTGATTGATAAACTAATCGACTGCGGAATTGACTACCTGCACATTTCACTTGCTGATCTGCTTTCACAAAAACCAACAGATAATGAAAATGAAGATGCTACAATTTTAAATTTAATACTCAATTACGTCAATCAAAGAGTTCCTGTTATTGCTGCTGGAGGCATCAAACAGTATAATGATGCAATAGAGGCACTAAAAACAGGATTGTCATTGGTGGCTGTTGGTCACGGGCTTATAATTAATCCAAATTGGGTGGAGCTTGCATCTAATGAAGAAAAAGCAGATGAAGCTTTAAGTTTGTCTAAAGCAGATGAACTTGCAGTACCTAAAAAACTTCAGGAATTCATTCAGGTTGCAACGGGATTTTTTCAGGTGACGGACTAGCTTTCTGTTTTAAAAATAAAGATAAACCAATTTGCAAAAATGTAACCTACTTTTGTATCAATTGTATTAGTTTATGATTATTCGATACATTAAAGCTGTATTGCATAGAAAATTCATTAAATTAATTGGTAGCTAAATACCTTTGATTTTTTTGGAAGAACGAATGAAATTAAATAAATTCACTAAGAAATAGGGCTTATGAAACATTACAAAACGATAAGTGAACTCTGTAAATCAAACGGATTTCCACCACCTGAAAATCCGCTTCTGGGCATACTAACTTTTGAGAAGTCAGAAAAGTGTGCTTTTATTGAGAGAGAATTTACGATGGCGTTTTATACGATAGCCTTAACAAAATTAAAAACAGGAACCTTTCAATATGGCAGGACAAAGTATGACCACGAAAATGGGTCTTTGGCATTTCTAAAGCCACATCAGAAAATAATGATGAATAATGTAGAAACCAGCGAAAAAGGGTTTCTACTCTATATCCACGAAGATTTTTTATTAAACCATAACCTTCATTCAGAAATAAATAAATATGGATATTTTGATTACGAAGTGAACGAAGCTTTGCATCTGTCACCAAAGGAAGAAGATATTATATGGGATTTATTCAATAAGATAGAGTTGGAATATTACAATAATCAGGATGAGTTCAGCAAAGATATTGTAATTACTCATATAGATTCCATTTTAAAATATGCTCAACGGTTTTACAAACGGCAATTCTTGAATAGGTCTGTTTTATCAGGCACCATAATCACGAAATTTACCGACATACTGAAACAATATTTTGAAAACGGAGGTCTCCAAAAAAACGGCTTGCCATCTGTAAAATATATGGCTACGAAATTAGCCTTGTCACCAAAATATTTAAGCGATTTATTAAAACAGGAAACAGGCAAAACAGCACTGGAACATATTCACATTTCATTAGTTATGGAAGCAAAAAATATTTTAATGAGTACCGACAAAACCGTAGCAGAAACAGCCTATGAATTAGGTTTTGAAAATCCGCCCTACTTTACAAGACTTTTTAAAAAAGAAGTAGGCGTTACACCTACAAAATATAGAGATCGGTTTTTGAATTAGATTTAGAATATGCCGAGAAAAAGCACTACCGCTTACACATGTAGCTGTTGCACAACCCTCCTTAAAAAATAAACTTTATAAAAAAAAACATAAAAAGAGACCTCTTTTAAAGCGATTTAAAGGAGGTTTATTTTTTTAGTAAAGTTTTGTTTTCAAAAAAAAGAAGACTAAAAACAGTCTGTTTTAAGCCCAACAAGAGGCTTTTTGAAAAAGCCTGCGCCTTTCCTTGTAGTGGGGATACAATTCCGGCTTGGGATTTAGGCTTTCGCGCTATGAAACGCAGATATTTCTTGAGGTTGTAAGTCAGGGATGCCATCAAAACATGTTTATTGGCTTGTTGGATTCCACGGCTGTTGAGCCTTTTCATGTTGGTAAAGTTTATCAGAGTTCCCAAAACCGGTTCTACCGTTTTGCTTCGCACCCGAGCCATCCGCCTGGCATAATGGGGATTTTGGGTAAGCTTTTTATGCATTTTATCGTAGAGTTCTTTATGGATACTGTCGTCCAGCTTTTTGAATTTGGTGACCTTACCGCAGCATTCTTCTCGTAAAGGACATTTTTTACAGTCCGATTCACTGCTTCTATACTGGTTTTTGCGATAATTTTTGCTGTCGATTTTCTCACCTTTAAAAACCAATACAGCTTTGTGTCCTCCTTCTTTTATACACTCGTATTGATTCTTTTCTTTGTTATAAATAAAGCCTTCGCGCTCGGGCTTATACTGCCCAAAATTAGGCATCCAGGCATCTATCTTATTATCGTCAATATACTTTAGAGCCTCTCCGCTGCTATA
>NZ_JBBYHS010000017.1:0-115931 GCF_038290035.1 Flavobacterium calami | reverse complement strand
ACATCAAGAAAATGTTTCCTAGAACAATACATGCAGTTACACTTGAAGGTTTTCTAATAAAGTTAACTCTGTTTGTGTTTGGACTCCAATTAAACAAATCAATTAACTAGCAACTTGAATTATTTACTCAAAATAAAAACAAAACCTAAGAATGAAATCAAAAATTTTAGCATTAACTGCTGTAACCTTACTTTTAGTTTCCTGTGGTACAAAAAAAGCGCCTGCTGCCCCTGCTGAACCGGCTGCACCTGCCGTTACTGAAGCTGCAAAACCAACCGAATTAACTCCGGAACTTGCTGAAGGCAAAAACTTATACGAGAATAGCTGTGCAAGATGTCATAAATTATATGAGCCGAAAAAATTTACTCAGGAAGAGTGGAAACCAATTTTGATAAGTATGCAGAAAAAAGCCAAGCTGGACGATGTTAAAATGGCTTCGATAACAAATTACATTCATTCACAATTGTAGTAATTTGTATTTAAAAAAGATAAGAAACTATTCAGTGATTTTTATTGAATAGTTTTTTTTTAGAAGGGATATAAAAACAACGGGATTGAGTCACAGAGCTGAACTTTCAGTTTAAACTGGCTCCTTCCATTTTATATTACAGCCGATACTTGGTTTTTGAATTTCATTCAATGAGCGATTGTAAATTAAGGCATCAATAGCACTTCGTAAATCACTTCCGTTTAATGGGATTCCGTTTCCAGGTCTTGAATCGTCTAATTGACCTCGATAAAACAAACGGTTCTGATTGTCGAACAAATAAAAATCTGGCGTACAGGCTGCATCATACGCTTTGGCAATTTCCTGAGTCTCATCAAATAAATAAGGAAAATCAATTTTGTTTTTTAGAGCAAATTCAGTCATCTTTTCAGGCGAATCTTCTGGATATTTTTCGATATCATTGCTTGAAATGGCAATTACACCAAGTCCCTGAACCCTGTAGTCGTTTGCAATCATTACAATTTCATTGATCACATGAAGTACAAACGGGCAGTGGTTGCACATAAAAATAACAAGAGTTCCTTTTGATCCTTTTAAATCTTTAAAAGAGTAAATATGGTTTGAATTAGTGTCTTTTAAAGAAAATTCGGGAGCAATGGTCCCAAGCGGAATCATATTTGAAGGAGTTCTTGCCATTTTTGCTTGAATTAGTTATTCAAAAATAGCTCATAAATTCAGTAAAAGAAAGAGAAGACGAATAAAAATATCCAAAGAAATTATTCTTAGTGAATAAAGTCTTTGGATATAAATTGAAATTTTATGCATTTAGAAATTGAAGTAAATCTTCGTTTAAACGCTCTCTTTCTGTGTAGAATAATCCGTGTGGTGCCCCTTCATAAACGATAAAAGTATTGTTTGCTATGGCAGCTGCCGTTTTTTGAGAGCTAACTTCAATTGGTACATTTTTATCATCACTGCCATGAATGATTAATGTCGGAACTGTGATTGTATGAAGTTCATCCCTAAAATCTGTATTAGATAAAGATTCTGCACATTTAAGTGTGGCCCGTGGTGAAGCAACTGAACATAACATTCTGAAATGTTCTAACAAAGGTGTGCTCAGAGGCTTATTAATAATGTTAACACCAAAAAACGTTTTGCCAAAATTTTCAAGAAAGCCTATTCTGTCCTCTCTGATTGCTTCTGCAGTTGCTTCGCCTTTTTCTCTTGGACGGCCTTCCGGATTGTCATCTGTTTTCAATAAAAAAGGAATTATTGACGAAATTAAAGCTGCTTTTGTAACGCCTTTTCCGCCATGACGACTAAAATAACGAACCACTTCTCCACCGCCCATTGAAAAACCAACCAGTGTAACATTTTCCAATTGAAGCTGTTCTATGATTTCGTGCAAATCATCTGTCAATGTATCGTAATCATAACCATCCCAGGGTTGGGAGGATTTTCCAAAACCGCGACGGTCGTAGGCGATAACCCTGAAGTTGTTCTGAACTAAAAACTCAATTTGATATTCCCACATTTCGTTTGAAAGTGGCCAGCCATGAATTAGAATAACAGGTTTTCCTTTTCCGTAATCCCTAACATAGAGCTTTACGTTTTTGGCTGTTTCTATGTATTTATCAGTGTTTTGAAGTTGTATGTCAAAATCAGAATCTCTTAGAGACGGGCTGGCATTCAGGATACTATTTTCCATTTTATATTTTTTTACAATTAAGTTCAAAGAATGATAAGTAAAATTAAACGCAGTCTAAAAAAAGTGGTTATAGAATTAGGAGCAATAGTTACAAAATTTATAGGTTTGTAAATAAACAGCAAATTATGGATTTAACCTGGAGTGAATTTGAAAGAACCGATATGCGTGTCGGGACAATTATTGAGGCAAATGATTTTCCTGAGGCAAGAAAACCGGCTTATCAGTTAACGATTGATTTTGGTGCTGAAATAGGCATCCGAAAATCATCGGCTCAGATTACCAAACGTTATCAAAAACAAGATCTGATTAACAGACAAATTGTAGCGGTTGTAAATTTTCCTAAAAAACAAATAGGCAAATTTATGAGCGAATGTCTTGTTCTTGGAGCTGTAGGCGAGGAGGGAGATGTAATTTTACTGGCTCCTGATTTTAAAATAGAAAATGGATTAAGAATAGGTTAGTTTTCAGTCTCAGTCTCAGTTACTCGATTGTCAGGCTGAGCGAAGTCGAAGCCCTTTTGTTGTAAACGAGCCTTCGACTTCGCTCACGATGACAATTGAGATTCAATTTCTTCGAGAGACTGAAAACTCAAAGCTAAAAAATTTTCTCAATCAATTTCTGCAAAATCAACTGCCCTTCTTCCCAGTACTTTAAGTCAGAATCAGAGTTGATGTGTCCTTGCAGACCTACATTTACAAAATCGCTTCCCCATTTTTCAGCAAAATATTTTTTTCTTTCGAATGAAGCATAAGGATCATTTTCGCTTGCCACTACAATGGATGGAAAAGGTAAGGTATAAAGAGGCATTGGTGAAAAATTCCGGATAATTTCAGGCGTATGTTCAGGGGAGTCTACATCTGCGGGAGCAACGAGTAGTGCGCCAATAATATTTTTGTTCGAATTGGTTTCTGCCCAATGCAATACTAATGAAACAGCAAGACTGTGTGCTACTAAAATGGTAGGCTCTTCAAGTTTAGAAATAGCTTCGTCAAGGCGTGTAATCCAGTCTTTGCGAAGTGGTTCGTCCCAATTGTCCTGAACTATACGAATTGAATTTTTGAATTTTTCATGCCAAAAGGTCTGCCAGTGTTTTTCTCCAGAATTCCCGAGTCCGGGTAAAATTAAAAGTTGTATGTCCATTGCCGTGGATTTTATTTTTTGGTAATTATTATTTCGATAAAATAATAGAATTTAAATATATAAAAAAAGTCCAAAATGCGGGACATATTGGACTTGTACTTTTGGGAAGTTATATTATTTTAAATATCGTCAAAATCGATATCTGTAAAACTTGATCTTTGCCCTTCAGATTTGTCAGAACTGTATTCTTTTTTGAAATCTTTTTGGTGTCTTTCAGATATTACTTCTTCACCTTTGTGGTTTAATACATAAGAAGTCATTTCTTCCAGTATTTCGGCAAATGCACTAAAATCTTCTTTGTATAAGTAAATTTTGTGTTTTTTAAAATGAAAAGAACCATCCTCTTCAGTAAATTTTTTGCTTTCGGTAATTGTGATGTAATAATCGTCAGCTTTTGTTGCTCTCACATCAAAGAAATAAGTTCTTCTTCCTGCGCGTAATACTTTAGAAAAAATCTCTTCTTTTTCTAACATGTCATTTTCTCTCATAATACGTTCTATCATTTTGGAATTAATAGTAATCAAAAATCATAAAAAATTATCTATTACGCAACATTTAAAGTAATTCTTTTTCCGAAAGTTGTTTTAAATATAACGCTGAATAATAGCCTTCCTGATTTATTAATTGATTATGAGAACCTTGTTGTATTATTCGGCCATCTTCCAGAATAATAATTTTGTCTGCATTTTTTGCAGATGATACCCTATGACTGACAATTATAGTCGTTTTGTTTTTACAGATTTCAAATAAATTATTTAAAATCGTTTCTTCGGTTTCAGTGTCAACAGCAGATAAACAATCGTCAAAAAGTAAAATAGCAGGATTTTTAATGATGGCTCTGGCAATAGAAACGCGTTGTTTTTGTCCGCCCGAAAGCGTGATGCCCCGTTCTCCCAAAACGGTATCGTATTGTTTGTTGAAAGCTATAATGTTATCGTGTACGACAGCATTTTTTGCGGCTTCAGTCACTTCTTCATCAGTTGCATTCTGGTTGCCGAATTTGATATTGTTTTTAATGGTGTCCGAAAATAAAAAAGCATCCTGAGGCACAATTCCGATATTGTTTCTCAAATCATTTAGATTCAAAGTACTGATTTCATTGCCATCAATTGTAATTTTTCCTTCGGTAACATCATACAAACGTGAAATTAAGGATAAGATAGTTGATTTTCCGGATCCTGTTTTTCCCAAAATAGCAAGTGTTTCTCCGTTTTTGACAGAGAATGTTACATTTTTTAAAGCTTCTATATTAGTGTCCTGATAGGTGAAACTTACATTTTCAAAAGCAATTGAACCCTGTATTTCTGATGGATCAGGATTGTTATTTTTGATTTCAGGCTCAATTTTTAAAAATTCATTTAAGCGTTTTTGAGAAGCTTCTGCCTCCTGAACCATTGATGAAACCCATCCTAAAGAAGCAACCGGCCAGGTCAGCATATTGACATACAGAATAAATTCGGCAATCGTTCCTATATTTGGGATGCTTCCATTAATGTACATAACACCTCCAAAATAGATTACGACCAGATTGCTGATTCCGATAAGGGCAATCATCAAAGGACCAAACAGCGATTGAACTTTGGCCAGATCTAAACTTTTCTTTTTGCTTTCATCTGAAAGATCAATCATATTCTTTTGATGCTGATTTTCTAATGAATATGCTTTTATTACCCGAATTCCGGAAAATATTTCCTGTGTAAAACTGGAAACTTTCGATAAATATTGCTGGAAAGTGGTACTGCGTTTATTGATTTCTGAACTTAGTTTAAAAATACAATATGATAGAATTGGTAAAGGAAGAATTGTGTATAAAGTCAATAGTGGAGAGACATTGTACATATATAGAATTACAATTGCAAAGCGAATCACGGTATTGATTGTATACATAACTGCTGGTCCTACGTACATGCGAACTTTTGAAACGTCTTCGCTAATACGGTTCATTAAATCTCCTGTTCGGTTTTGTTTGTAGAAGTTTTGAGAAAGGTTTTGATATTGGCTAAAAACTTCATTTTTTAAATCAAATTCAATATGTCGTGACATTACAATTAAGGTCTGTCTCATTAAAAAGGTTAGAAAACCCGCGACAATCGCACTTCCTATAATTAGCAATACGTTATGGATTAAATCTTGTCTATAATATCCAATAATTATCGAAGATTGTCGGTCGGCATCTGACAGTTTTAAGAATTTTTCGATAGTGTCAAAAGACTGGCTAACCAGTTTTGGAGTAAACAAGAAAAATATTTGTGCGATTATAGTGATTAAAATTCCAAAAGAAAAACTGTATTTGTACTTAATGAAATATTTGTTTAAATAGCTTAATTCTTTCATTTTTTTAAGAAATGTGATGTTGTATTGATTTAAAATTTTGAATTATTATGAATTAAAAGTATAATAATTTGCACTTTAATCAAAACAATTATATTGTAAAATTATTAATTTAAAGTTTAAAAATTAGCACATGTGTATTTTTTATGTATGTTTGAGTTGTCTTTTTGACGAATTCGTAATTTTAACTAAATAATACTAGCGCTATGGATGCAACTTTCGCAACTGGAAAGGAACTTCAAAAAATGGATCCTGTTTTTGGTCAGTTATCTTTTAACGATCACGAACAAATTGTATTTTGCAATGACAAAGATACAGGTTTAAAAGCAATTATTGGTATTCATAATTCGGTTATGGGACCAGCTTTGGGAGGTACAAGAATGTGGAATTATGCTACTGAATGGGAAGCTCTAAACGATGTTTTGCGTCTTTCAAGAGGGATGACTTATAAATCTGCCATTACCGGACTTAATATTGGAGGAGGTAAAGCGGTTATTATTGGTGATGCTAAAACACAGAAAACGCCTGAGTTAATGCGCAAGTTTGGTGAGTTTGTTCATTCTCTAAGCGGAAGATATATTACAGCTGAAGATGTTGGAATGGAAACAAAAGACATGGACACTGTTAGAGATGTAACGCCTTATGTTACGGGAATCTCTGAAGAAAGAGGCGGATCTGGAAATCCTTCGCCTGTTACAGCTTACGGAGTTTATTTAGGAATGAAAGCCGCTGCTAAAAGTCAGTTTGGTTCTGATGTTTTAGACGGTAAAAAAGTTTTGGTTCAGGGAATCGGACACGTGGGTGAAACTTTGGTTGAATATTTAACGAAAGAAGGAGCGCAGGTTACCATTACTGATATCAATGAAGAAAAATTATATCAGGTTGCTCAAAAATATAACGCAGCTATTTATACTGGCGAAGATTTGTATACCGCAGACGTTGATATTTATGCGCCATGTGCAATGGGGGCAACAATCAATGATGCTACAATAGAAAAAATCAAGGCAAAAGTGATTGCGGGTGCTGCAAACAATCAGTTGGCAGATGAAAATATTCACGGTGCAAGATTACAGGAAAGAGGTATTTTATACGCTCCGGATTTCTTAATCAACGCTGGCGGAATTATCAATGTGTATGCAGAATTAGCACACTATGGAAAAGCTGAAATCATGAGTAAAACCGAAAACATCTATAACACAACTTTAGAAATTATCGATTTTGCAGCCCAAAATGGTTTAACAACGCATAAAGCTGCACTTACAATTGCTCAGAATCGTATCGATGCGAGAAGAATTGAAAACGCAGCTAAGAAATAATTTTTTTAGTTTACAGTCTCAGTCTCAGTTTTCAGTTTTATCTGGAAACTGGGACTTTTTTTATCTCTATTCTACAATTGTAAACTGATACTTTTTATATAATTCCTAATATATTATTGAAAACTGAGACTGTGACTGCAAACTGCGACTAAAAGCTGCGACTTTTTCACGAATTAATTTTAATATAATCTCTTTAATTCTTATTTTTGCAGACTAATTTTTAAAAGTTCTTACAAGGTGGTAAATAGAAGACACTTACGCGTTAAAGTCATGCAATCCATTTATGCAATGCATCAAAGTGGTTCTGATAATCTGGAGAAAGAAGAAAAATTTCTTTTTTACAGCATTGATAATATTCAGGATTTATATTTAATAATGCTTTCTTCATTGATTGAAATTTGCAAAAAAGAATCAGTATTCTTGCATCTTTCAAGCAAAAAACATCTTGCAACTGCAGCAGAACGTAATCCGAACGAAAAATTTATCAAAAACAAAATTTTTCAGCTACTTGCCGAAAGTAATTCTCTTAGCATTGCTTTAGAAACCCGTAAAATCAACAACTGGTCTTTAAATGACGATTATATCATTTTACTTTTAAATGATATTAAAGCGAGTGATTTGTATAAAAATTACATGAGCAATAATGTGAATACGTTTGAAGAAGACAGACAATTTGTAATTGATTTGTTCGAAAATGTTATTGTTCCGAATGAAAAATTATATGAGTATCTGGAAGATGATAAATTGACATGGGTTGATGATATTCCGGTTGTAAATACGCATATCGTAAAACAGTTAAAAGCAATCAAAACAGAAGACCCGGATGCTTTCAGAGTTCCGAAATTGTATAAAGATGTTGAAGATAGGGATTTTGCAAAAGATTTGTTCAGACGTACCGTTTTAAATGAGTCAGTTCTTGCAAAAGAGTACGATGATAAAACGCCAAACTGGGATAGCGAAAGAATTGCAGAAATCGATACCATTATCCTGAAAATGGCAATTTGCGAGTTTTTGAAATTTCCTTCAATTCCGGTAAAAGTAACGCTGAACGAATATTTAGAAATTGCAAAAGAGTATTCTACACCAAAAAGCAGTATTTTTATCAACGGAATTTTAGATAATCTGGTAAAAGAACTTACTGCCAATAAAAAAATGATTAAGGTAGGTAGAGGGTTGATGTAATTTTTAAATAAATTCCAAAAATCAAATAACAAATTCCAATAAAAGAATATTAAATATAAATCAAAAATAAATTTAAATTATGGGACAATTAGGTCAATTTGCACCATTCCTTTTAATGTTTGTGGTAATCTATTTCTTCATGATCAGACCACAGCAAAAAAGAGCAAAAAACGAAAAAGAATTTGAAAGCAACCTAAAAGTAGGTGACAAAATAATTACTAAAAGTGGTTTTCACGGTAAAGTTGTTGAACTTGCAGAAACTACTGTTGTTATCGAAACAATGTCTGGAAAATTAAAATTAGAGCGTTCTGCTATTTCTATGGAAATGAGCGCTGCTTTGAATGCTAAAAAAGCGTAAGTTTTTTTTAATTCCAAAAAATTATAAATCCCAAATTCCAATTTAAAACTGGAGTTTGGGATTTTTTGTGTTTAGTCAGTTTTTATATTTTCATATTTATTTGAGAAATAGCAAAAATAAGCATAGGTTAAAAAATAGAAACAGTTAACTAAAAAACCATAATTGTATTTTGAAGGTAACTCAAAATTAACAACGATAACAATTGATGCTATTAGAATGACTAACCAGAACAATATAAAAAAAACCGTTTTTCCTTTTGTATAGTTTATTGCTTTCGTATCACTAAAAAATAATAATACTATATAATTGTAGACCCACCCAATTAGTAAGTTGATGAAATCTAATCCATTATAATAAAGTAAGATTGGAAAGCAACAAAGCGATATACATATAAACATTATTATGGGTATCTTTTTTTCTTTTTTCTTCTCGTCATGGTATAAAAATAAAGGAAAATTTAAGAGCAAAAGAAAAAACGAACCCCATAAATTTACCAATATTGTTGTTTCGGCGCTAAAATCTGTAAAAAACAAATAGAGGTTATAGGCCGCCCAAATTAGATTTATAATTACTGGAATAATGTTTATTTCGCTGGTTGGTTTTGCTAAATTTACATTTTTATGATATTTACTTTTTTGTTGGTTGAGTATACTTATAACAAGTTCTCTTTTCTCCCAAGCTTTGCAAAAAAGTTGGTAAAGTATAAAAGAAACAAATACAATAGGTAAATATGTAAAAAGAGATTCGAACATGTTAAAAATTTTTATTAAAAACCTACAGAAAATGATCATGGAGGTTGCGGAATTTTGTAATCCATTTTTATAAGTTTTCCTTTAGAATCATATTGAGAATGTTCTTCTTCTAATAATATTTATCTATTTTATAAAGTTTCTATAGAGTAGTTTTCCGTCTTTATAATCTTCCTCTTATCAGATGTCTTTAATATTGTTTTTTTCTTACGACATAAGTAACAAATGAAAAAATTAATGTAAAGGCACCCAGTACGAAAGTTGGCAGCCATAAACTTGAAAAATCATTTATTTGTGCATCACTGCTATTATCAGGACTATACATAATTTCAATTTCTTCACCAATATTATAGGCAGGAGAATTTCCTTTACCGGCGTTTGATTTTACATTTATTAATTTTCCTGCTTTGTCTTTAAATTCAAATTCAGGATAGTAAAAAGTTGTTGTTTTTGTACGCTTTTTTTCTTTCTTTTCTTCAATTTTTTCTGTAAAGCCTACAATTTTACCAGTAGTAAAAATTGCTCTTTGAATTTTAGCATATCTGTAATAAGTGACACATAAAGTTATTGCTAAAAAAACGATACTAATTATTAGAAGTACTTTTGCTGCTTTACTTTTTTCTCTTTGCATAGTGTTGTTATTTGTTTTTAGGTTTGTAGTTGTTTTTTATTTTGGCGATGTGTTTATTTCGAAAATAAAGTCATTGTTAGTGTCACTGATTTCACAATCAATTTCGACCTCGTAATGTAATTCTTTAATAAGTTTTTCATTTTCGAAAGCCTGATACATGTAACCATATTTTCTTGTTTCATGAAATCTGGAGTGTTCCAACTCACGATTATTATAAAAGATGATTTTTTCTAACGCCGGCATATAAGAAAAGGCTTATTATTTTTATTTGCCAAATGTAGGATTTTGTTTTCAAAAAAAAACTATGATTAGTCTGGATTTAACAATAATTCTATTATTTAAAGTATGTATATAGAGTCAAAAATCAATGTAGTTATCTTCAAGTTTCTTATTTTGAATAAGATGGATCTTCAAAAGTAACTACATAAAGATTTTTAATATTTTTCATTTCAGAGTACATAGAGATTTTCTTTGCAAATTCTGTAATTAGATTTATCTTACTTTGAAATGACAATACTTTTTAAACTTATGTTCTTGGTTCGAAAAAAAAAACTTAAACCCCAAAAAAACCTTTATCAAAATTTGTAAAACTTTGATAAAGGTTTGTTATAGTTTGGAATTTAGAAATTTTGATATTATTCCAAATTATCTTTTTGATTTAGGTCTTTCAGCACCATCAAAAATTCCCGGAATTGCAGTAAGTTCTGCAATTTTTACGATTACATCTGTAGCTTTTTGAATGCTTTCAGCCGGAACATATTCATATTTTCCGTGAAAGTTGTGACCACCTGCAAAAATGTTCGGACAAGGCAATCCCATAAATGATAATTGAGATCCGTCTGTACCGCCGCGAATAGGTTTGATGATTGGTTTTATGTTCAGGTCACGCATTGCTTTTTCTGCAATATCCACAATATGTTTTACCGGAAGCACTTTTTCCTTCATATTGTAATACTGATCTTTAACTTCAGCAGTTACAATGTCTTCTCCATATTGTTTAGCGAATTTTTTATTGAATTTTTTGGTAATCTTTTCAATTAACTCTTTTCGTTTTTCGAATTTCTTTCTGTTATGATCTCGGATAATCAATTCTAAAACAGTTTCTTCAATGTTTCCTTTTATATGATGAACATGAAAAAAACCTTCGTAACCTTTAGTTTCCTGCGGTGTTTCTCCTTTTGGAAGTTCATTTATAAAATCATTTGCAATCAGCATTGAATTAATCATTTTTCCTTTGGCATAACCAGGATGAACGCTTTTTCCTTTAAAAGTAATTTTAGCTCCTGCAGCGTTGAAATTTTCATATTCCAATTCGCCAATCTGACTACCGTCCATTGTATAAGCCCATTGTGCTCCAAATTTTTCTACATCAAAATGATGTGCTCCACGACCGATTTCTTCATCCGGTGTAAAACCAATTCTTATTTTTCCATGTTTAATTTCAGGATGCTGAATAAGATATTCCATTGCCGAAACAATTTCGGTAATTCCGGCTTTATCATCGGCACCTAATAAAGTGGTTCCGTCGGTTGTAATGATGGTCTGCCCTTTGTATTGTAATAAATCCTTGAAGTAATTCGGAGATAAAATGATGTTTTTTTCGGCATTCAAAACAATGTCTTTTCCGTCGTAATTTTCTACAATCTGGGGCTTTACATTTGCTCCGCTGAAATCAGGTGAAGTATCAAAATGAGAAACAAATCCGATAGTTGGAACTTCATGATCAACATTACTTGGTAAAGTTGCCATGATATAAGCTTTGTCGTCAATTGTTACATCTTCAAGGCCAATTGTTTTTAGTTCCTCGACTAATTTATTAGCAAGATTCCATTGTTTTTCTGTACTTGGTGTAGTTTGTGAATTTGGATCCGATTCGGTATCAATCGTTACATAACTGATAAAGCGGTTTATGATATGTTGCATTTTTTTGAATTTTTAGCAAATATAGAAAATTTTTTCTGCTGAAAATTTAGCTTTCAATATCCGAAATAATAAAAAAGGGACTCTGTTAAGAATCCCTTCAGTATTTTAATTTGTTATTTGCTTTTTACACATCTGAAACCAACGTGGTTTGCGGCAGATCTGATTTCACCTTTTCCTCTGGTTCCGACCATGTATCGGGTACAATACTGGTCTGTACATAAAAATGAACCACCTCTGTGTACTCTTTTTATCTCAGACGGATCGTTGGGATCATAGTAAGCGTCAGGTCCCTGTGGATTTCTTGTTGTTTTTCCACTTTCGGCTAATGATTTATAATAATCTACACTATACCAGTCATTAACCCATTCCCATACATTTCCTGCTATATCGTATAAACCGTAAGCGTTTGGAGCGTATTGTTTTGTTGGAGCAATTCCTTTAAATCCGTCTTCGCCTGTATCTCCATCTTTTATTGGGAAATGCCCCTGATAAATATTAGCCTGAAATTTTCCGTTAGGTTTTAAATTATTTCCCCAGGCATATAGATTCCCTGATTTACCGCCTCTGGCTGCAAACTCCCATTCTGCTTCTGTAGGAAGCCTTTTTCCTGCCCATTTTGCGTATGCTTCAGCATCTTCGTATACAACATGTACAACAGGATATTTTTCTTTTCCTTTAATGGTACTTTGTGGTCCTTCTGGATGTCTCCAGTCGGCACCTGGCTCGTAACGCCACCATTGCAGGAAATTATTCAGATTGACTGCAGATACGGTAGGAGTGAAGACAACAGAACCCGTAACCAAATCTTCTTCACTAGCTGTTGGAAATTCCTCTTTTGTTGGTTTTTTTTCTGCAACTGTCACATAACCTGTGGCTTTTACAAATTTTTCAAACTCCTCGTTAGTAACTTCGGTTTCATCCATATAGTAGCCGTCAACATACACACGATGTATCGGAGCTGCATCTTTTGTAACTCCTTTTATGCTGCATAAACTTTCATCCTCTACATTTGACCCCATTGAAAATTCGCCACCCGGAATCCAAACCATGCCTTTTGGTGCTTTCCCTACAGGTTTGTTTTTGTTCTCAATGGTTGGTTTAAATGCATTTGCTTCAGTTGTGTCCGGAATTTCATGACATTCCTGAGCTACGGCTTCTTTTTTAGGTACATTAACCAATTTTGTATAACCAAAGGCTATTGAAATAATGGAGATTGTAAGTAAACCGATAATCCAAAAAGTTTTATTTTTCATTGTAATAATTTTTTAAGGTATTGTGGTTGTCAATAGGGGATAAAATTATAAAAATAAGATTTAAATTACTCTATTTATTTTATAGAACTTGTGTGTTTTGTTTTAACTGTCTTTTTCAACTGAAACAACTTCATATTTATCCTTACCATCAACTTGAACTGGCTGATAATAGGTTTCGCCAAACTTTACATATTTTACGTCACCAATTGTTACTTCCTCACCACCTTCGGGTAAATTATCAACGATTGTTCCGGCTGTTGGAGCGACTACGGTGTACTTGCCTCCGTCTTTTTCATAATATGTTCCTCCGTAATAATAATTATTAACAGTTCCTGTGTTGACGGTCTCTGCGCCACTCGGAATGTTATTTACTGTGCCGCCAACAGGTGCAGGAACAGCAGTATAACCTCCGTTTGTAGAGGTGTACCAAACTCCCTGGTCATAATGATATTTGTTATTTTCAACGCTTACAATAATTGCTGTAGTTGCCAGAGTTGCAACAAAAAATCCCCATGGATGCCAAACTGGCCCCCAATAAAAAGGTCTGTATGGGCGAGGATAATAAGGATGGTAGCAATTGTATCTGTAGCCACCGTGTACATAAGGAGGACGCACATAAGGTCTAGGGCCAGGTCTTACAACTGTATTTCGATTGTTACGAACATGGACACTATTGTTAACGTTGATATTAACATTGTTTCTGTTTCTATTAACCGTATTGCCACTTATGTTGGTGTTTTTGTTGCCTGAATTATTGATTCTGTTGCCTGAATTCTTGTTTCTATTATTAGTGATATTTCTATTGTTGATTTTAGAATTAGAAGCATTAGACGGCTTGTTTATTTTGGTACTGTTATTATTTGCTTTAGGTCTGGATGCAGACTGATTTATACTAGGTCTGGTCTGTGTGGCTGGTCTTGCCGGTCTTGTTTCCCGATGTTGTCTTGTCGGAGATACTCCGCTAGTTTTGTGAACGCCACCACCGCCGCCACCTGCTCCATGAAAACCCCCTCGGCCACGCTGTGCAAAGCTTTCAATCGAAATCAAAAAAAATGATCCGGCTAAACATATCAATGAAGTTTTTTGTATTGTATTTGTTATGTTTTTCATTTTTAGAGTTTTAGTTTTATAAAGTTATTAAAAAAAAGATCTTCCTTATGGAATTTAACTATATTTCGGGTTAACATATTTATTAGTTTATGAAGTATCCCATTGTATTCTAAAGAACCACCACGTTCTAATGGTAAGTTATTTTAAAAGTAGTCTAGTATCATAAGGTGCTGAAAATCGGAACTACAGATGGCTTTTTCAATTGAAAGAGAATTTTTTGACTCGTGTTTCCAGTTTAATTCTCTTACTTCCATATCGAACATTCATTAGTTTCGTAGTATCTTTTTCTTGCTGAGCAAGTCCTTTGAAACCAATTGATAAAGAAAAACTAAGATTGTGTTTTTAGAACTAAGATTCGGTTTATTTGTACTATATAAGATCAAATAAATTGGTAGAAATTATTTCCCTCCAAAGCTTTTCGCAATTCCTAAACCAAGTCCCCAGCTGTCATAAGCATTCCATTTAAAATCATAACTCACAGTGCCGAAAATTTCCCAGCCTTTTGGAAGTTCGTAACCATATTCTATTCCGGCTCGGGTTAGGAAAAAATCTTCTTCTTTGGCAAATTCACCACCAAAGCCCAAAAGAAAACTCCAATGTTCGTTTGGTTTGTAAATTCCCATTAAGGCAGGAGCTATTGGATAGCTTCTTTCTACAGTTTCTTTGTCTTCTCCACTAGCGTAAACTTTTTCGACTTTAAATTTTTCGACAATAAAATCTGTATGAAGACCGATTGCCCATTTTTCATGAAATTGATACGTATAATCGATTCCCCAGGCAGGTAGCGTTAAGGTTTCTCGATTTCCTTCTTCATCACGACCTTCAAAAACATGAACATGATTTATAGAAATACCGATCTGATGGTGAGGCCTGAAAGCAGCTTCTTCTTGTTCCTGAGCTGTAATTTTGTTTTGAATAATTAAGCAAAAGAAAGCTATCAGAAAAAGTGTTTTTTTAAGATTATGAATAACAGACATTGTGATTTAGTTTTTAATCTTTAATAAAAAAGAGGTATTTTATTCAACTTTTGCAGTTTATAAATACCTCTTTAGTTAGTTTTTTATTAGATTAATCGCGTTTCATGGCTCTAATTGCTTCATTATTTAGGTTTTCAAAGCTTTTTTCACTGATATCAACACCAACTCCTAAAATTTCACCACCTTTAAAAGTACCAGGTGTTTTATATTGGTTACTAACAGCATCACCGCTGTCAAAACCTACACATAGACCATCTCCTGAAAGTGTAAATTTACCCGGTTGAGTTTTCATAGGACCTTTTGCAACTTCTTTACCATCTATGTATAAATGCCCTGTACCAATTTGTTCCCCATTTTTACCAGTGCTTTCTCTAACAAATTCAAAACCCAGAGCATGTTTTCCCGGAGTTAATGTTGAAGAAGAAACAAATGTTTGTTCTGGTTGAATACCTAAGAAATTATAGACATAGTATAATTTATTGTCTTTTATAAAAAGAGAATGACCACCAAAACGGGAACCGTGTGCAAAAATTACTCCGGAAGCCCCTGATTTAATATCAACATCACCGATAATTTTATAAGAACGACCACGAACATTAACCGCTACTCCTTCAGGAACAGCAGATGTGCCAGGATAATATACATAACGTGTTTTTGGTTTTTCCTGTGATGGACGCTCGGTTCCTAAAATTTCTACAGCAGAACGGTCATCTAATGGTAATACTAAGTTTTTGTCTGCTTCGTCGAACCAGGTATCTATTAATTCTTTTAATTTTTCAGGATTCTTTTTGGCTAAATTGTTAGCTTCTGCTCTGTCTACATCTACATTGTACAATTCCCAAACATCCTTATCAAATTTACCTGTTCCGGTAAGAGGGGCGTGAACTGCAACAGCTTTCCAACCGTCTTTCCAGATGGCACGTGTTCCTAACATTGTGTAATATTGAATGTGTTTTTGAGTAGGGGTATCTGGTTTTGCATCAAATGAATAGCGCATTGAAACTCCCGATATAGGGTATTGACCAACGCCATTGAATGTTTTAGGCATTTCTACGCCGCAAATATCCAGAATAGTTGGTACAATATCTGTAGAATGATGATATTGGTTACGAACTTCACCTCTGGATTTTATTCCTTTGAGCCAGGAAATTATTAAAGCATCACAAGTCCCGCCTGAATAATTACTGTAACGCTTGAACATTTTATAAGGAGCTGAAAAACCTGCTGCCCATCCGGTAGGATAATGCTCGTAAGTGTCAGGACCTCCTAATTTATCCACATATTTTAAGTTTTCAGATAACTCGTCAGGATATCCATTGAAGAATTTGTTTTCATTTACAGAGCCTGATGGAGAACCTTCTCCTGAAGCGCCATTATCAGCAGCATAAATTACAACAGTATTTTCTAATTGACCTGTTTTTTCCAAATATTCAATAACACGTCCTACCTGTGCATCGGTATATTCAGAGAAACCGGCATAAACTTCAGCTAGTTTAGAAAATAATTTTTTTTCGTCAGCACTTAATTTATTCCACGGTTTTACATAATCTGCCGGATTTGCAAGATTTGGCGGTAAAAAGTTTAAAGGTGTGTTTTTGGTATCTTTTGGTAAAATCCCTTTAGCAATCATTCGTGGTAAAACCCATTCACGATAAGCTTCATAGCCACTATCAAATTTTCCTTTATACTTAGCAATATATTCTTCTGGTGCGTGATGCGGTGCGTGATTTGCACCCGGACAATACCACATATACCAAGGTTTTGAAGGGTTAGTTGCTTTTTGGTCTTTAATATATTCAATGGCTTTATCTGCTAAGTCTTTAGACAAATGATAACCTTCTTCAGGGCCATAAGGTTGTTCGATAAAATGATTGTCCTCAGCTAAGTCAGGATACCATTGGTTAGTTTCTCCTCCAAGAAATCCATAGAAACGGTCAAATCCCATTTGTGTTGGCCATTGTGATCTGGATCCTCCAGAAGCAACATCCTGTTCTGGTACATTATGGTTTTTTCCAATCCAGAAAGTACTCCAGCCGGCTTCCTGTAATACTTGTCCAATAGTTGCGCATTGTTTAGGTATTCTGGCATTTGCACCAGGGTATCCATCTGCAGTTTCGGTAATTGACGACATACCATTTAGGTGATGATTACGTCCTGTTAATAATGTGGAGCGGGTAGGAGAGCATAAAGCTGTTGTATGCCATTGAGTATAGATAAGTCCGTTATCCGCCAATTTTTGTAGTGTTGGCATGTTTATTCCTCCTCCATAAGGTGACCAGGCTGCCTGACCTGTGTCATCATATAAAATAAACAAAACGTTTGGAGCGCCTTCCGGTGCAGATTTTAGTGTATATGGTTTCCAGTCTGCCTTGGAATTTCGTACATCGAGTTCAATAACTCCTTTAAAATTTTCTTTTCTTACTTCTCTTGGGTCTGCCTGAGCGACTAACTTAGAAACTAATCCAAAAGACAGTAACAATGATAAAATCGAAAAAAAATTTTTACAAATTGATTTAGTGTTGTTGTTTTTCATAATTATCCAGATTGATTAAGCGTTTAAACAAAAAGTACTTGAAGAGAAAACTCAAGTGTTTCAAAATTAGATAATAAAAAAAGTTAAAAAGGTTAAAATCAGATTCGAATGTGTTTCATTTTATAATTTGCAACCTGAAAAAACTGTTTTTTGAAAAATTTTTTTTGTTTTATACTTTGAAAAATTTATTGTTTTAATCTAAAATACATTTATAGAACAAAATTGAAATTATTTGTTTTGCATAAAAAAGCACCGTTTTCAAGTTTAATATTTAAATTTGCATCCAAAAAAATAACAACACACTCTTATGTATAAATTGATAATCCGCCCGATACTTTTTTGTTTTGACCCAGAAGAAGTACATTATTTTACTTTTTCATTTGTAAAATTCATTTCAAAAATCCCGGGAGTTTCATCAATTATCAAATCGATCTACGAAGTAAAAGACAGTCGTTTAGAAAGAGAAGTTTTCGGAATTAAATTCAAAAACCCTGTTGGACTTGCAGCTGGTTTCGATAAAGACGCAAAATTGTATAAAGAACTTGGTGATTTTGGTTTCGGATTTATTGAAATTGGAACTGTAACGCCGGTTGGTCAGGAAGGAAATCCAAAAAAGCGATTATTCAGGTTAAAAGAAGACCAGGCGATTATTAACCGAATGGGGTTTAATAATGGTGGAGTTCTGGAAGCTGTTGAACGCCTGAAAAAGAATTCGGGAGTTTTAATTGGTGGAAATATAGGAAAAAACAAAGTAACTGATAATGAGGATGCTGTAAAGGATTATATCATTTGTTTTGATGCACTTTTTAATCACGTAGATTATTTTGTGGTAAATGTAAGTTCGCCAAACACACCAAATTTAAGAGCGCTACAGGATAAGGAGCCTTTGACTGCTTTACTGCAGACATTGCAAAACAGAAATGTTGAAAAGCAAAAAACAAGTACTCAAAAAGTAAAACCAATTCTTTTAAAAATTGCTCCTGACTTAACAGATGAGCAATTATTAGATATTATTGATATTGTAAAGATTACGCAGATTGCCGGTGTGATTGCTACAAATACAACAATTTCAAGAGATGGCTTATTATCTGACAATAAAACAGAAACTGGTGGTTTGTCTGGAAAACCACTAACAAGACGTTCTACAGAAGTGATTCGTTTTCTTTCTGAAAAAAGTAACAAAGCATTCCCGATTATTGGAGTTGGAGGAATCCATTCTGCAGAAGATGCGATTGAAAAACTAAATGCTGGTGCAAGTTTAGTGCAGTTGTACACAGGTTTTATTTATGAAGGTCCGGCATTGATAAAAGCAATCAATAAAAAAGTTTTACAGCAATTGTAAAAGAAGGAACTGCATAATTAAACCGGTTAGTATTGCAATTCCAAAACTGATTAGCGTACCAATCATTACATATTCGGTAAGTTTTCTATCCTTTGCTTCTTTTAAATCCCCAAACCTGAAAATGGATTTGGCGGCCAGCAAAAATCCAATGGCTTCAAAGTGTCCGGTTAAAATAAAACAAACTACAAACAGACGTTCTAAAATGCCAATGTAATTTCCTGCATTGGCAAGCGAATTGTCCTGATGACTGTTCTGACTTTCAGGACTCCAGATTGAAATAATTGTTTTTATGAAAATCGAAGTGGGTTTAGTCATTAATATAATTCCGGTCATCAGAATCCAGAATTGGTTTTCGAATCTAAAAAAGCTTAAGTTATTGTTTTGATAAAAAAGTACAACGGTAGTTATAATCACTAGATGTAAAATTTGATCGATAACAAACCAAGTACGTTTCGTTTTGTTTTTCTGAAAATTCAATTTGATCAGATCTACTATCCCATGTGTAGCGGCAATCAAAAGGCCATAAGGTATAAAACTGATTTCTCCCACTAGTATTATCGATAGAAATCCGTGAAGTAAAACATGCAGGTATAAATAAATACTTTTATGCTTATTAGCTTCTTTATGAATTACCCATGAAGTCGGCTGCCAGATAAAATCACCTAACAAGTGTGCCAAAAGCAGTTTTATAAATAAAATCATAATGCTGTAAGTTGTTTTATTTGTTTTCTAAAATAACGGTCCAAATTCATAACCAAATCAAATTGGGCTCGTTTTTGTCTTCTGCTCACTGCAGCCTGATTAATACCTAGTTTTTGTCCTAGTTCTTCCTGTGATAAAGTTGGGTTTTCTATTGCGACAGCTACAAATTCAGCCGATTGTGCTAGCCAGCTGTCCATAAAAGTCAAGGCGAGTTGTATCATTAAATTTAACTTTTCATCTATTTCACCATTGCCTGTTCGCATAGCCAAAGTGACTTTTTGCTTTTTTAAAGTTTCAAAAAGTTCTCCTGAGTTAATAAAAGCGGACCCATTACTTTCGGATATTTTTTCTGCATCGTGGGTTTTATCGCCAATACCAATACTCATTCGGGCATCTGATTTTAGAGCTCTCAAATGTGCTTTTACCAAAATGGCTGTTAATAAGGCTTCTTCAGGATTTTTGATTTCGATTTGAAATTCATCTCCTCTGTAAACTTCCCATTGACTTGGTGTTTTACCAAACTGAGCTAAGATTTTTTTTAAATCTTCAACCCAATGTTCTGATTCCTGTTGTCTGGAATCTATTATATCACCTGTGATTATGCTGGTCATACTCAAATAATTAGAAACTTTCTATTACAAATATAATTAATAATTTCTTTTTATTACACTTTTTGGTAATAATTCAATTTATTACGTATTTGGGTAATATTTTGCACTATTACTTATTTGAGTATTATACTTAAATAGTACCTATTTCGGTAATAATAGAAATTATTACAAAAATCTGTAATTTTAAATGGAAGCAGATCATGAATTTATATCATTTTGCATAGTCCCAAAAATAATTACGGAAAGACTTATTTTTATTTCTTTAAAAAACAAACTAACTTAGCATTTGCTAAAAAAATAAGTTTTGAACAAAGAAATCAAAATCATCGAATGTCCACGTGATGCTATGCAGGGTATCAAAACTTTTATTCCTACGAAAAATAAGGTTTCTTATCTACAGGCTTTGCTAAGAGTGGGTTTTGATACGATAGATTTTGGAAGTTTTGTGTCACCCAAAGCGATTCCGCAAATGCAGGATACTGCAGAGGTATTGGAAAAGCTTGATTTATCTCAGTCAACAAGTAAACTTTTGGCAATTATAGCCAATACACAAGGGGCGCAAACTGCTGCAGAACATGAAGCTATTAAGTATTTAGGGTTTCCTTTTTCGATTTCAGAGAATTTTCAGATGCGAAATACGCATAAAACAATTGCTCAATCCTTAATTACACTACAGGAAATTTTTGAAATTGCGGATAAAAAAAATAAAGAAGTCGTAACCTATCTTTCTATGGGGTTCGGGAATCCATACGGAGACCCGTGGAATGTCGAGATCGTGAGTGAATGGACAGAAAAATTATCTGAAATGGGCGTGAAAATCCTGTCGCTTTCTGATACTGTCGGTAGCTCAACTCCGGAAGTAATAACCTATCTTTTTTCTAATTTAATCCCAAAATACCCTCAAATTGAGTTTGGTGCACACCTGCATACAACACCCAATAGCTGGTTCGAAAAAATTGATGCTGCACACAAAGCGGGCTGTACACGTTTTGACGGTGCTATTCAGGGTTTTGGAGGTTGTCCTATGGCAACAAATAAACTAATAGGTAATATGCCTACAGAAAAACTCATTTCGTACTTTACTGCCAATAAAAAAACTACAGGTTTAAATTCTTTAAGTTTTGAAAGTGCTTATAATGAGGCTTCAAAACTATTCGGTGCGTTTCATTAGGATTTTTTGTATATTTACTATAACTCTCACAATATGTGATTGTTAAATGGCGTTGTTTTTTAAATAACTTAATTTTTAGTTATGAAACCAGCAGACATGAGTAAATTTGCAACACTTTTAGTTTTGGTATTTCTAAGTTTTTCCTGCTCGAGCGATTTAGATTTCGATCAGATTGATAATTTGAAACTGGAACCTGTCGTAGTGGCAAATTTAACCTACTTTAATATTCAGGCGAAAGAATTTGTTGATAACGGAAATGAAAACAGTATTGCTTTTGATGCTCAGGATTTTAATCCGTTCAGGAATTCACTCATGCGGGAGGATCTGATAAAAGCCGAATTTAATTTCGAAATAACAAATACAATCAACAGAGCGTACAAAATTGATTTGGTTCTTATTGATGCCCAAAATAATACTATTGAAACATTAAGTTTTAATGTTCCGGCTTATTCAGGCAGTACGACTGTTCTGAATTTTACTGAAGTTTTCGAAAATCAGCGTTTGGTTAACCTTAAAAGACTGCAAAAAATAGGATTTGTGATAACCATGGCCGCAGGTCCTCCATTAACCGAAAACAGTCCGGGGAACTTAAAACTTCGTTCGGCAGGAACACTAAATTTTGATATCGAAATAGAGGATTGAAATGAGAAGAGTATATCTAATCATACTAGCCTTTGTTTATGTCATTTGTTTTTCTCAAAACAAGCAAATCCTGTATAATTTTACTTCGATTCCACAGTCATTACTTGTAAATCCGGGTGCCGATGTGTCCTATAAATATTTTTTCGGGGTTCCGGTATTGTCCGGTGTTTCGGCAAATTTTGGTTCGAGCAGTTTTTCAGCGTATGATTTATTTGCAGACAATGGTGTTGATTTTAATGATAAAGTAAGGAATGTTGTCAATAAATCATCCAGCAGAGATAAGGTGTACACCAACCAACAGCTCGAATTGTTTTCCGGAGGGTTCAGGATTGGAGGAGAAGAAAGCAAATCGTATATTTCTTTTGGAGGCTATCAGGAATTTGATTTTTTAATGTATGTTCCAAAAGATATGGCTATTTTGGCTTTAGATGGAAATCGGGACTACATCGGGAAGTCTTTTGATTTAGCCGATATAAGTTTACGTGCCGAAATACTTTCGGTTTTTCATGTTGGATTTCATAAAAAAATGAATGAAAAGTTCGTGTTTGGAGGTCGGATTAAATTATATTCCAGCGGTGCCAATGCACATTCTACTAAAAACTCAGGGTTCATTTACACAACAAGCGGAACAGCTGATCAAAACATTTATTATCAATATATTTCTTCAGATCTAGAATTGCAGACCTCCGGGATTGCTGCTTTTACAAAAGATGAATATGATGGAAATATAACGGATGATCTTATTCATAATACTTTTTTTAACGGAAGTCTAGGGCTGGGTTTAGATGCAGGATTTACCTATTATTACAAAAAAAATCTTCAGTTTACGGCAAGCATTATAGATGTTGGTTTTGTCAGACATACAAAAGATATCGAAACACTCACCTATAAAGGAAATTATGAATATAATGGTGTAAACCCAAGTTTTGATTTTACAGATGAACCCGAAAATGTTTTCGACGACTTCGATAAAGCTATTCCACGCGATACACTTTATAATAAATATACTACCTGGAGACCTGCCAAATTTAATACTTCAGTAGAATATTCTTTTGGGGAATCCAGATTCGATGATGGCGAATGCAGCTGTAAAGTACCAAATGAGCCGCTATATGTAAATGCAGTTGGAGCACAGTTTTTTGCCATGACTATGCCAAAAGATCCTTTTGTTGCTTTTACAGCTTTTTATAAACGAAGGCTTTTAAGAAAGTTAGAACTCAAGACCACCTATACAATTGATTCGTTTTCCTATAAAAACATTGGTTTAGGAGTGGCAGGAACATGGGGTAAGGTAAATATGTACTTGCTTGTTGACAATGTATTAGAATATAAAGACATTACCAAAGCCAATAGTGCGGCATTTCAGTTAGGTGTCAATTTTGTTTTTCAGGATTCCGATTAATTTGAATTTGATATTAACATTGACATTTGACATTGACATTTGACATTGACATTTGACATTGATATTGACATTTGATTTTTGATATTGACATTGATATTTGACATTGATAGAGTCAAAAAAAAATCTGAATAGGTTAATGAACAAGTTTCCAATTTATTCATTATATTTGCACGCAATTCAACTACAAATTGCAACATGATAGCACACAACTCCAAGATCATCGGCGAAGGTTTGACTTACGATGATGTATTATTAGTACCTAACTACTCGAATGTGCTTCCACGTGAAGTGAGTATCAAATCAAAATTCTCAAGAAACATAACATTAAACGTTCCAATCGTATCTGCTGCTATGGATACAGTGACCGAAAGTGCAATGGCAATCGCTATGGCGCAGGAAGGCGGAATTGGTGTTTTACATAAAAATATGACCATCGAGCAGCAAGCTGGTAAGGTTAGAAAAGTGAAGCGTGCAGAAGCAGGAATGATTATCGATCCTGTAACGTTGCCAATGACTTCGACAATTGCAGATGCAAAAGCTGCAATGAAAGAATTCGGAATTGGAGGTATTCCAATTGTTGACGAAAACAGAATCCTAAAAGGAATTGTTACTAATCGTGACCTTCGTTTCGAAAAAAATAGCTCAAGACCAATTGCTGAGGTGATGACAAGTACTAATCTGGTTACTGTTGCTGAAGGAACCTCATTAGAACAGGCCGAAGTAGTTTTACAAGGACATAAAATTGAAAAACTACCGGTTGTAAATGCTAAAAACGAATTAGTTGGTTTAATTACCTTTAGAGATATTACAAAACTGACTCAAAAGCCAATTGCAAATAAAGATTCATTTGGACGTTTAAGAGTTGCTGCTGCCATTGGTGTTACTGGTGATGCTGTAGAAAGAGCAGGTGCATTAGTTGCTGCCGGTGTAGATGCTATCATTATCGATACAGCTCACGGGCATACTGAAGGTGTAGTGAATGTATTAAAAGAAGTAAAATCAAAATTCCCTCAAATAGATGTAATTGTTGGAAACATTGCAACTCCGGAAGCGGCTAAATATTTAGTAGAAAATGGTGCTGATGGTGTAAAAGTTGGAATCGGTCCTGGTTCTATCTGTACAACCCGTATCGTTGCAGGTGTTGGTTTTCCTCAGTTCTCAGCAGTTTTAGAAGTTGCTGCTGCTATTAAAGGAACTGGTGTTCCGGTTATTGCTGATGGAGGAATTCGTTATACGGGAGATATTCCTAAGGCAATTGCTGCAGGTGCTGACTGTGTAATGTTGGGTTCATTATTGGCAGGAACAAAAGAATCTCCGGGTGAAACTATTATCTTCGAAGGAAGAAAATTCAAATCATACCGCGGAATGGGTTCTGTTGAAGCAATGCAAACAGGTTCAAAAGACCGTTATTTCCAGGATGTTGAGGATGATGTGAAAAAACTAGTTCCGGAAGGAATCGTTGGACGTGTTCCTTACAAAGGCGAATTGAACGAAAGTATGCTTCAGTTTATTGGAGGACTTCGTGCCGGAATGGGATACTGTGGTTCAAAAGATATTCCAACTTTACAGGAATCTGGACGTTTTGTTAGAATTACATCAAGCGGAATCACTGAAAGTCACCCACATAACGTGACTATTACAAAAGAAGCTCCAAATTATTCAAGATAATTTTTAGTATTAATATACAAAAGGCGTAAGAATTTAAATCTTACGCCTTTTTTAGTCTTATCTATTTAAGATTAAATCATTTTTAGAGAGAGGTTGTTTTTTTCTCCGTTTCTCTTACAGTTTGATTTTCTAAAATTTCCTGAATAAAAGGTTTTGTCTGTTTTTCAATCTCAGCTTCAGAAATGTCCAAAGTCTTTGGATCAGAAGTTAATTGCAGCCATGGCTTAGGTTTGTCAAAATCATAGCTTCCAAAAACAACTACAGGAGTTCCTTTTACTTTTACATTTTCTTTGTCTTTCAAAATCCATTCATCTGCGAATTTATACAGATATTTGGCGTCCTTTTCCAGTAATCTTAAGCAAGAGTGCGATGCAGGATAACCGGGTAATTCATATTGGTGGAAACCAACTCCGAGTTTGTTTTCTATGTTGAAATTCCATTTAAGTTCCCATTCGTCATTAAAAGTACTGGTCGTTTTTTCTGCTTTCCAGTTGGTAAAAAATAATCCTGTTGGAGTTGGGTCTGACTTTCTTCCCATATTGGTAGGGCCGGTATAAACTAATTCGCCATTTTCATAAGCTGCAAAAGTTTGTGTAGGATAAGAAAAAATAATGATTTTTGAGACTTCTTCCAAAGCATTTACATGTAGTGGAAACGGAAGGTAATAAACCAAATCACCACTAAAATCTTCAGGAATTACAACTGAGTCTAATTTTTTGATATTGGCTTTGTCAGTACGATTTATAGCATAGACGATATTCAATTTACTGCTGTCGGATTCATTCGTTTTAAGCCATTCTTTAGTATTCTGAATTTGGTAAGAAACTGATTTGGGCTTTTTGTATTCAATTGTTTTTTTAGGTTTGGTATTTTCTGTTAGTTTTATTGTATCACTTTTTTTGCAGGAAATCATCAGAAATAAAATTAGTAAAAGTAATGCGTTTGCGATGTAATATAACTTTTTCATAATTTGGCATGTTTTGATTATGATAAAGGTCTATTTTTTAAGCCGGTCATTCCTTATAGAATTTTTTGAAATATTTATTTGATTTGCATTTTAGTAAATTAGTAAAAACTATAACGATTTATATGAGTCCTTGTATTTTAGCATGTTGTAACAGCATAATGGTTTTTGCATCAGTAATCTCGCCTGATTTAATCATGGCATAAGCCTCATCAAAAGTATATTCCAGAACTTCAATATTTTCTTGTTCAGCATCCAGTCCGCCGCCTTCGCTTACTTTCATGCTTTCATCGTACTCGCCTACAAAAAGATATAAAATCTCAGTTACTGCACCTGGAGACATATAGGTTTCAAAAACTTTCTCAACTTTAGAAATTCGGTAACCTGTTTCTTCTTCTGTTTCGCGGATGATAGCATTTTCGGGATTATCCTGATCTAAAAGTCCGGCACAAACTTCAATCATCATTCCATCTTTATTTCCGTTAAGGAAAGTTGGTAATCGAAACTGCCTTGTTAAAATAACTGTCTTTTTTGTTGAGTTGTACAGTAAAATTCCGGCACCATTACCACGATCATAGACCTCACGTGTATGTATTTCGTGTACGCCGTTTTCTTTCTTGTAATCAAAAGTTACCCGGTTTAAGATATACCAATTGTCTGATAATAATTTAGTTTCTTTAATTTGAACTTCTGGATTTTTCATAATGAAGTAATTTGTGTAAAAAAAAAACGCTCTGATAATCAGAGCGTTTAAAATGTGTTATTTTGTTATTGTTTGCTTTCTGTCTGGTCCAACCGATACGATTTTGATTGGAACTTCAATTTCTTTTTCAATAAACTCAATATATTCTTTTAGCTCAATTGGTAATTGATCGTAAGTTGTCAATCCAGTTAAGTCTTGTTTCCATCCTTTAAACTCTTTGTAAACCGGAGTAACATTTTCTGGCTCGATGTTATAAGGAAAGTGAGAAATATTTTGACCTTTGTAGTTGTACTCAGTACAAACTTTTAAAGTTTCAAAACCGGAAAGTACATCACCTTTCATCATCATTAACTGCGTAACTCCGTTAACCTGAACGGCATATTTTAAAGCTACTAAGTCTAACCATCCGCAACGTCTTTGTCTTCCTGTTACAGAACCAAATTCGTTACCCACTCTTGCCATTGTAGCACCAACTTCGTCAAAAAGTTCAGTTGGGAAAGGTCCGCTACCTACACGTGTAACGTAAGCTTTGAAAATTCCGTAAACTTCTTTGATTTTGTTAGGAGCAATTCCTAAACCTGTACAAGCTCCGGCAGCTGTAGTGTTTGATGATGTTACGAAAGGATAAGTTCCGAAATCAACATCTAATAAAGATCCCTGAGCACCTTCGCAAAGAATAGATTTACCTGCTTTTTGAGCCTGGTGCATGTATTCTTCACTGTCAATGAAGTCTAATTTTTTTAGTTCCTCAATAGCTTCAAAGAATTCTTTTTCAAGTTCAGCTAAGTTATACTGAATATTAACATCGTAAAAAGCAATCATTGCCTCATGTTTATCAGCCAAAGCTCTGTAACGATCTTTAAAGTCTTCTAATTCAATATCTCCAACACGTAAACCATTTCTACCAGTTTTGTCCATATAAGTTGGTCCAATTCCTTTAAGAGTAGAACCAATTTTGGCTTTTCCTTTTGAAGCTTCAGAAGCTGCATCAAGCAAACGGTGTGTCGGTAAAATTAAGTGTGCTTTTCTTGAAATGATTAATTTACTTTTGATATCAAGGTTGAATTTCTCCAAACCTTCAATTTCTTTTTGAAAAACTACCGGATCAATTACAACGCCATTTCCGATGATATTTACTGAATTTTTATGAAAAATTCCGGAAGGAATGGTTCTAAGCACATGTTTAATTCCGTCAAATTCTAATGTATGTCCTGCATTTGGTCCTCCCTGAAAACGTGCAATAATATCATAATTTGAGGTAAGAACGTCAACAATTTTTCCTTTACCTTCGTCTCCCCATTGTAATCCTAGTAATAAATCTACGGTCATTCTGTTTTAATTTGCGTTGGGACAATCTTAGTTGTCCTACTGATTAATGTAGTTAATTTTCTTTTTTTTTATTTTTTGAATAATTCCCTTTCCGGATTATTGTTTTTGCTTTTTATTTCCGTAGAAATACAGTGAATGATTCGTAATTTCGATATCAAATATTTCTTCGATTGTTTTTTTGATGGTCTGAATTCTTGGGTCACAAAATTCAATTACCTCGCCAGAATCTGTCATAATGATGTGATCGTGCTGTTTATCAAAATATGATTTTTCGTAGTAGGCCTGATTTTGTCCAAATTGATGTTTTCTAACCAATGCGCAGTCTAACAATAACTCGATCGTGTTGTATAAAGTTGCTCTGCTCACACGATAGTTTTTGTTTTTCATTTTGATATATAGGTTTTCTATGTCAAAATGCTCTTCGCTGTCGTAAATTTCCTGAAGTATAGCATAGCGCTCAGGAGTTTTGCGATGCCCTTTTTGTTCAAGATACATTGTAAAAACATTTTTTACAATTTCTTGATTTCTAGTGTTGTCAGTTGAAATGAGTGTCATATCCTGCAAAGATAAATTTTTATTTTCAATCAATAAAAGTTTAAGGTTTAAAGTTTAGTTATAAAACCCAGATAGAGTGATTAAAAAAGTTAGGTTCTGTATTCTCTTGTTACTTTGTCAACACCGTCAATTTTTTTAATAGCGTTGATCATTTTTTTCAAAATGGTATTATTTTTTACAATTACGGCAACTTGTCCATGGAAAATCCCGGCATCGGTGCTAAGCGAAATACTCTGAATATTCACACTCATATTGTTTGAAATTACTTTTGTAAGTTGATTAGTAAGTCCGAGAACATCCATTCCTGTAATATTGATAATGGCTTTGAATTCTTCCTGAGAAGAGTCAATCCATTTGGCACTCATGATGCGATACGCATAATTAGACTGCATCCCGATGGCGTTTGGACAATCTTTTTTATGCACTTTGATTCCTTCGTTTATTGTTACAAAACCAAAAACATCATCACCCGGAATAGGGTTGCAGCATTGCGAAAGTTTGTAATCCAGTTTGTCATGTTCGGTTCCGAATACCAGCATGTCGTAATTACTGCTGATAACCGGTTTATGAATATCCTCGGCAGCAGTATCTTTAGTTCTTTTGATTTTGTTTTTAAAGAAATTGATAAAAGTATTGCTCTTTTGCGCTGCATAATCTTTTAATTGTTGATTTTCGATAGCGCCGATTCCAACACGATAAAATAAATCTAAACTAGTTTTTAATTTAAAGAAGTTAACCAACTCGTTTGTGACTTGTTCATTAAGATTAACTTTTAAATGTCTTAATTTTCTTGTAAGTAATTCTTTTCCTTCTTCGGCAATTTTTTTGGTATTCTCGTTAAGAACATTTTTGATTTTATTTTTAGCTCTCGAGGTTGTTACATAATCCAGCCAGTTTACTGTTGGTTTTTGACTTGCTGAAGTTATGACTTCAACCTGGTCACCACTTTTCAATTCGTGATTTAAAGGAACCAAACGTCCATTCACACGGGTTCCACGAGTTTTAATTCCGATTTCAGAGTGAATACTGAAAGCAAAATCCAGAGACGTGGCGCCTTTTGGCAGTGATTTGATTTCTCCTTTTGGGGTAAAAACAAAGATTTCTTTCGAATACAAATTCATTTTGAAATCTTCTACAAAATCAACCGCATTGGTTTCTGGGTTTTCCAGAGCTTCACGAAGCAGGTTTAGCCAGGTATCAAGGCCGCTTTCTTCAGATGCACCGTTTTTGTATTTGTAATGTGCAGCATACCCTTTTTCTGCAATTTCGTCCATTCGTTCGCTTCGAACCTGTACTTCGACCCAACGGCCTTTTGGTCCCATAACTGTAATGTGAAGTGCTTCATATCCAGTTGATTTAGGAGATGAAATCCAGTCACGCAAGCGGCTCGGGCTTGGTCTGTAATGATCTGTAACGATAGAATAGATTTTCCATGCAATAAATTTTTCATCATGAGAATCACATTTATAGACAATTCTAAGCGCAAATTTGTCGTATACTTCATCAAAACTTACATTTTGGGCACGCATTTTACGGCGAATAGAATAAATAGATTTCGGGCGTCCCTTTATGATGTAATCAATATTTTCGGCATCTAAGGATTTTTTTAGAACATCCGAAATATCTTTGATATAAGCGTCCTGCTCTTCTTTGGTTTCCCTTATTTTGCTTACGATATCATTATAAATTGCGGGTTCTGTATATTTTAATCCTAAATCTTCGAGTTTCGTTTTAATATTGTAAAGTCCCAGACGATGGGCGAGAGGGGCGTAAATGTATAAAGTTTCAGAAGCGATTTTGGTTTGTTTATACTCCACCATCGAATCCATGGTCTGCATATTATGAAGACGATCAGCTAGTTTAATCAGGATTACACGTACATCATCGTTTAGGGTAAGAATCATTTTTCGGAAATTCTCTGCCTGCATGGAGGCATTCAAATCTTTTTGAACCAATGAAATTTTAGTCAGACCCTCAACCAACTGAGCAACTTTTGGATTGAACAAGCGTTCAATATCTTCAACAGTTATCGGGGTGTCTTCGACAACATCGTGTAATAAGGCCGCAGCAATAGAGGTAGCTCCCAGACCAATTTCGGAAGCTACAATTTTTGCAACTGCAATAGGATGAAAGATATAGGCTTCGCCAGATTTACGTCTTTGTTCCTTATGGGCATCGACAGCCACGTCAAAGGCTTTTCGAATTAGTTTTTTATCGGTCGGTGTTAAAGTCTGGTAACTGATTCGAAGTAATTCTTTGTACTCTTGTGCAATTGCTTTGTTTTCTTTTTCAATATCTATTTCTGTCATAACGGCATAGGTTCAAGTCCTAAAAATAAGGATTTGTTTGAATATACGCAAGGGAATGGGTTGCTGATTTTGGAGTTTAAATTTTAAGTTTCAATAAGGTGAAATTAGTTTTTTTTTGCAATAAAAAAGACTTCGACTCCGCTCAGTCTGACAAACAAAAAAATAAAGTTTTGTGTTTAAAAATAAATGAAAAGTCTTTAATTTTTTTGTTATAAGAAAATCACAGACTTTTAATTTTCAACTAACAACTAACAACTAACAACTAACAACTAACAACTAACAACTAAAATCCTCTTTGTCTTTTAGCTTCAAAAATCAAAATAGCAGCAGCCACAGAGACATTCATGCTGTCAATTTCGCCCTGCATCGGAATAATGATGTTTTGAGTTGCAGCATCACGCCATTCCTGAGTTAATCCGGTAGCTTCTGTTCCCACGACCAAAGCAGTTGGAGTAGTAAAATTTTGAGTATGATAGGAAGTTGAATTTTGTAAAGTAGCGCAATAAAAATCAATCTTTTTCTCTTTCAAAAAAGCAATGATTTCTGCGGTAGTTCCGGTTGCAATCTGATTGGTAAACAAACAGCCAACACTGGAACGAACAATGTTTGGATTGTATAAATCACTTTTTGGATTTGCAATCAATACAGCATCCAGATTGGCAGCATCGGCAGTTCGTAAAAGGGCTCCGATATTTCCGGGTTTTTCTGGGGCTTCTGCTACCAGAATCAACGGATTTTCGGATAATTTTAAATCTGATAATTGCAGCGATTTGGATTTGGCTACAGCCAAAATACCTTCAGTCGTGTCACGATAAGCCAGTTTTTGATAGACTTCTTTGTTGATTTCGATTAACTGAACCGATGATGAAACCAGTTTGCCAATTTGATTTTCATTAACCAGTTCAGGTAAAAATAAAACCGTTTCTATTTCGTAACCTCCTTTTTGAGCTAATGAAATTTCACGTAATCCTTCAATCAAAAATGTACCTGTTTGTTTACGGGCTTTTGCTTTTTCCTGCAATAAAACAAGCGATTTTATAAACGGATTTTGGACTGATGTGATTTGTTTCATTTTTTGAGCGACTAAGTTTCTGAGGCGCTAAGGTACTGAGATTTTTTGAAAAAGGGATAATGAGGATTAGAGCGATTTTGGTTAGGGTTTTAACTTTTTGTTGTTCTTGACTTCTTAATATTTATTGCAGTTTTAGCTGCTACGAGAATTAGAGTAATCACTAAGAAGATTTGTATACCTATTGCGATATGAAAAAGATTTTTCATACTATTATCTTCATGTATTTGTATATTAGCCGAAAGAGGTGGGTAAATTGTCCATCCTGCTTCTACTATAAGGAGTTTTGTTACCTGAATTATATATCCAACCACAATAATCATTAATACATTTGAAAAAAGGAACATTCCGTTGATGATACTATTCTTTAATCTGGAGACTATTATTCGAATTGAATAAACAATAAAAAATAAAACAGCTATAATCAAAAAAAGAATATTAAGGGATTCTATCACAAAATAGGTGTCGTGAATATTTATATCTATTGTCGATTTATTATTTGAATTGAAAGACAAATCAGGATTATAAATGAAGTAGCTGATGATTAATAAAGCTACTGACCAAATAATTTCTTTTTTTAATAGTTTCATCGCAATTTACATTTCACATTTTACAACTCTCAGTTCACAATTTCGCTACAAAATCCCTCTCGACTTAATCTCCAAATATTTATTAATAGCATCCAGAGTCAGATTCTCAGGCTGTGTAAGAACTGAATGGATTCCATATTTTTTGAGTTCATTGGCAATTAAACGTTTTTCGAACATGAATTTTTCGGCAATTACTTTGTCGTAAACTTCCTGAATCGTATTGGTTTTTTTGTTGATGATTTCGTTCAGTTCAGTATTGCTGAAGAATACGACAACCAATAAATGACTTTTGGCAATTCCTTTCAAATAGGGCAACTGGCGGTTTAACCCGTCCATGGTTTCGAAATTGGTATATAAAATAATCAGGCTTCGCTGGTTGATGTTTTTCTTTACATCTACATACAAACGGCTGTAATCGCTTTCAAAAAAATCGGTTTTAATGTTGTATAAGGTTTCAAGGATTTTTTGCATTTGTGAGCCTCTTTTTTCGGCAAAAACCCTGTTTTCTACTTTTTTAGAGAAAGCAAAAATTCCGGCTTTATCCTGCTTTTTCAGAATCACATTAGCCAAAACCAAAGTCGAATTTATAGCGTAATCCAGTAAACTCAGCCCGTTAAAAGGCATTTGCATTACACGCCCTTTGTCAATCGCCAAGTAAACCGATTGTGATTTTTCGTCCTGAAACTGATTGACCATCAAGGCATTTTTCTTGGCCGTAGCTTTCCAGTTTAAAGTGCGAAGATCATCACCCTGAACATATTCTTTAATTTGCTCAAACTCCATGGTGTGACCAATTCGACGGATTTTTTTAATTCCGTATTGAAACAAATTGTTTGAAAAAGCCAATAAATCATACTTTCTTAATTGAATGTAGGACGGATAGGCTGGGACCATTTTGTCTTTATCGAAAGTAAACCTTCTGGAAATTAATTTTAAAGGAGAAGAAACGTAAATATTTAAATTACCAAAGTAATATTCCCCTCGTTCCGTCGGACGTAAATCGTATGAAACTTTATCCTGAGCAGCTGCTTTAACAGTTCTTTCAATTTTGAAATCACGTACCTGGAACTGAAACGGAATTTCGTCAATAATTTTAATTGAAATCGGAAAAGTATAATGGTTTTTGACTGCAATATTAACCGGATTCAAATCACCGTTGGAGAGCTTTTCGGGCATGTCCCTTGAAGCTTCAATTCCGGTTCGGGCTACATACAAAATCAGAAGGTCAAGAGCCAGAAAAGTAATTAAAATCAGGACAAGAAACCATACTCCGTTGTATAAAACAGGAAAAATAAAAGCACAAACAAACAGTGCTATGATACCTAAAAGCACATAGAAAAAGAAGTTGTTGAGATATAAACTTTTTATGAATTTCAATTTAAAATATTTTTTCAGATTCGGATTTCAGATTTTATTCGTTGTTGTCAGGCTAAACGGAATCGAAGGGCTTCGACTCCGTTTAGCCTGACAATTATCAATTCATAATTATCGTGGTATCTCAACAGTTTCAATAATCTGTTTGATGATTTCTGCACTTGTAATTCCTTCCATTTCACGCTCCGGAGCAACAATTACACGGTGTTGTAAAACCGGAACCGCAGCTTCTTTGATATCTTCAGGAGTTACGAAATCACGACCACGTATTGCTGCAAAACCTTTCGAAGCATTCAAAATAGCAATTGAGGCACGTGGAGAAGCTCCTAAATATAAAAAGGCATTTTCTCTCGTATTTACTACGATTCTGGCAATGTATTCCAGCAAATTTTGCTCTACTCTGATTTGTTTGATCAAAGCCTGATATCCTTTTATTTCTTCAGCAGAAAGAATGGTTTTAATAGCCTCTAATTTCCCGTGATCCTTCAAAAGATGTTCTCTCTGAATAATCAGAATTTCTTCTTCTAATTTTGGATAATCAATCGAAATTTTGAATAAAAAACGGTCCAATTGTGCTTCAGGCAAACGATAAGTACCTTCCTGTTCTATTGGATTTTGTGTAGCGATAACCAAAAATGGAGTTTCTAATTGATATGCAGAACCATCAATGGTAATCTGACGCTCTTCCATCACTTCAAAAAGAGCAGCCTGAGTTTTGGCAGGCGCACGATTGATCTCGTCAATTAAAATCAGGTTAGAAAAAATAGGGCCTTGCTTAAATTCAAATTCTGAATTTTTTAAATTAAAAACCGAGGTTCCTAAAATATCCGAAGGCATTAAATCCGGTGTAAACTGAATTCGGCTAAAACCAATATTAAGTGTTTTCGATAATAATTTGGCAGTAATGGTTTTGGCAACTCCCGGAACACCTTCCAATAAAACGTGTCCGTTTGATAAAATAGCAACCAATAATTGATCGACCATTTTATGTTGTCCCACAATTACCGTTTCAATCTCTTTTTTGATAGTATTGACATGATCTAAAAGAGGCGCTAAATTAAGCCTTGTTTCAAAATTCACATTTTCGTTCGTGATTTCAGTTTCTGTTGTATTGATATCGTCCATGTTTGGTGTGTTTTCTTTTAATGAATTTGAGTTAAAAAATTAATGTAAAACCTTTTCTATTGCATTATTGATTCTGATTAAATCTTCTTCGAGGCTCCCGTGGTAACTTTTTCGGTATTCGTTGATTAAAAATATAAGTTCCCTGATATCGTTTTCATCTTTTCCTGATTTATGATGCAGTTTTTTGATAAAATCATCGTCAAGTTTTGAAGTGTCAAGTAAATATTCATTTCTGATTTTTTCGAGGAAATAAATAATTTTTTTATCAATAATATTATCATGGTCACCTTCCTGATAGTATAAATTCCCAATGGTTTTGGTAAAATCTACTGTTAAGTTCGGCAAAGGTTTTAGTATCGGAACAATTCTTTGTTTTCGCTTGGCGTTAAAAAGAATAAAAATCAGCATTCCGATTAAGGATAGATAAAAAGCCCATTCTAACGGAGGCTGGCTTAAAATGAATCGTAAAGGAGAATCAGAAATCGATTCGCTGTTTTGTCCTTTGGTGTACCAGTAAACATCGCCTTTCGGAATGTAAGAAAGCACACTTTGAGCGTATTCATAATGATTGTCTTTCAGCAAGTGAAAATTAGAAAAAGCGGCAGGCTGTGTGTGTAAATAAAAGTATCCGTTTACGTATGGAACTTTTATGAAATTGATTCGTTTTTTATTTTCATTATTGGCCTGATACCCTAAAACAGTAGTGTTTAAGGTGTCAATTTTTGAAAAATAATAATTACCCATTCCTTCAATGAGACGGAATTTTTTTTGACTTACATTTTTATTGGCCAGCCAGATTTTAGTACTGTCAGAAAATTGAAAATCGGTTCTAAAATCAACTTTTAAACTGTCTAATAACAATTGAGGAAAGGTTTTCATGCTAAGGAAAGCACTATTTCCATGGGAAACAAAATAAAAAAGCTCTTTCATGGACTGATCGTCAATGGATGCAAATTCTGTAATGTTAAGGAAAGTTCCTTTTATTTTATAGGTACCCACAACAGTATCCGGGACATATTTTGAATCGAGAAACTCGTAAGGAGTTAAAGCAGAAACTCTTTCAATCTTTTGCTTTTTTAAAAGTCCGTTAATCTCTTTGTCGAAAACATATAATCCAAGCGGAATTTTATCATTTACAGAATAAGAGGGAGTCCAGTCAATTCTTTTTGGGGAATTGCTGCCTGCTATTAAAATTAAGGCAAAAACCAAAACCAGTATAGCGATATAAACTTTGATCGATTTACCCATGGTTAAAGGTTTTTAGGGATTTTTTAAATTGATTTTCAACTTTTACGAAAGAAGCTTCATCGATTTCAAATTCACCATACCAAATATAATTGTACAAGTATGACAAATATGTAAATTCTTCTTTGTGTGCTGGGTTTTTAATTTCGTACAAATAATCTGTATTCGTTTTTTCAATATCCCATTCGATATAATGATTTTTCGCCATAATCTTCAATAGCCAAAGATAATAGTAGCGGATTGCAATTCTTTTTTCCCCAGAATCAATGCTTTCTTTTATCAGTTTTTCGAAATCCAGAAGGTGGATGTTTTTTTCAGCATCGGTATAATGAACAATTTTTTGTTTTGCATCTTTACTGAAAATCCATTGCCCTTCTTTTGATATCAGAGCCTTTACAATTAAATAAATTACAAAAACGACAATCAGTATAGCCAGTACTTTTAATAAAATTGCCACAAAATTGAGTGATGCCTGAGGGTCTTTAAAAGTGAATATTTCATCGAAAATACCTGCCAGCCATTCTTTAAAATGATCCCACCAATTTTTTTCAGGAATTTTTTGTTCGTATACAAAATCATCGTCAGTATATTCTTTTTTAAAATTTTTCTGAAATGTTTTGGCTTCGATAGTGTCTGAATCGATAGAAATATCAGCTTCGGTATATTTTGTCGGAGCAGCTTTCGGAGGTTCGGTTTTAACCAAAGTATCCTGTGCATTCAGAATATTGCAGCACAGAACAAAAGATAAAATAAGTAATAATCTATTCATTATTGGTTATGGTTAATTCGATTTGGTTTAAAGTTGTTGTGTCTTTTTGTGTACAATAAAAGGATAAACCAAATAATAAAAAGAGATAACACCCAGTGTAAAGAGGATGATAAAACTACTTAGCCAGTTAGGCATATCGATTGAATATCGTGTAATAAAACCTTCAAGAAATCCTGCACTAATGGTAAAAGGAAAGGTGCTCAGAAATATTTTAAAACTGTTTTTAAAACCTATTTTAAAAGAATTGACTCTTGAAAAAGTTTTAGGAAACAAAATAGAAGCTCCTAAAATAAATCCTGCAGCGGTTTCAATTACAATAGCAAATATTTCCATTGAACCGTGAATCCAGATTCCACGGACACTTTTCCAGAAAACATTTTGTTCGTAAAAAAAATATTGAAAGGCTCCGAGCATGATTCCGTTTTGCAGGGAAATGTACAAGGTCCCAATACCGGCAAAAAGTCCCCAAATGTAGCATCTTGCCCCTACATAAAGGTTATTCATGGTGATGCCTACAAAACTACCCCAGTTACTTCCGGAACCATAAACAGCCATGGGATTGCCTTTTTTGATGTTTTCTAAAGTCATATTGACATAGCCATCTCCCAAAATTAACCGAACGAAGTCCTGGTCATATCTTGCAGAAACTACACCCATTGCAACGGTTACAAAAAACAATATAAAGGCATAAAGCAAATATCTTTTGTATTCGTAAACCAATAGCGGTACTTCGGTTTTAAAAAATTCCAGAAACCTGTTTTTTTCTGCACGTTTGGTTTTGTAAATCTTTTGATAAATCTGTGAAGCAAGGTGATTTAAATAAATCACAGTTTTACTTTTGGGGTAATACGTTTGCGCATACGACAGATCATTCATCATTTGAATGTACAAATTAGCTAACTCATCAGGATTTTTTTTAGCTTTACCAAAAATAGCCAGTTCAAATTCCAGCCATTTTTCTTTATTTTGTTTTATGAATGCAACTTCTCTCATTGAGGGCTAAAATATAAAATATGTCAGAATTATCTATAAACACAACACAAAATGTTAAAATAAATTTTATAGCCGCTTCTGCAGGTGAACGAATAGGGGCGTACTTTCTGGATCTGATTATCAAAATAGCCTATGGAATAGTGATTTACCTGATTTTTTTCTATTGGTTAAATCTGGATCTTTTGTTTCAAAATTTAGATCAATGGTCAGTAATGACGATTCTTTTGGTATTTTATTTTCCAGTTTTAATTTATTCGATAACATTAGAAAGCATTTTTGAAGGACAGACCATAGGAAAAAAAATAGTAAAAATAAAAGTCGTAAAAATAGACGGCTATCAGGCCGGTTTTGGAGATTATCTGATGCGATGGTTTTTTCGGCTAATTGACATTTCCATTCTTAACGGAATTATAGCTCTGATCGCTGTTGTTTCAAGTAAAAAAGGGCAGCGGTTAGGGGATATGGTAGCAGGAACTTCAGTGATTACCTTAAAAAATAAAATTGATATAAGCCATACAATTTTAGAAGAAATAGAAGAAACTTATGTGCCTACATATCCTCTAGTCATAAAATTATCAGACAATGATATGCGAATCATAAAGGAAACTTTTTTGAAAGCTGAAGCGAAAAACGACTATGAAATCATTTATAAGCTGATTCATAAAATTGAAAACGTTACCGGAATCAAAAACCAGTCAATTGGTGATCCTGCCGGTTTTATCAGAACGGTTTTGAAAGATTATAATTTTTATACGCAGAATATGTAAAAATTGCAATGTCAATATCAAATTGAACGAAAAAGATTTTTTTTAATCTTTGAAACTTAGCTACTCAGAATCTTAGAACTTTACAATGATGTTCCAACTTTTAGACATTATCGGTACAATGGCATTTGCTATGTCAGGAGCTTTAACAGCCATGCATAAAAGACTGGATCCGTTTGGTGTTTTTATCATTGCCTTTGTTACAGCAGTTGGAGGCGGGACATTACGGGATGTTCTGATTGGGAGAACACCAGTGGTATGGATGCAGGATTTAAAATACGTTTATGTAATTATTTTAGGCTTTGCGTTGGCCATTCTGTTTAGAAAAAAATTCGATAAGCTTCGTACCTCCTTATTTTTGTTTGACACAATAGGATTAGGAGTTTTTACGCTAATTGGTCTTGAAAAAGGAATCTCAATTGGTTTACACCCTGTAATTTGTATTGCTTTAGGAACAATGACAGCTTGTTTTGGAGGTGTAATCCGGGATATTTTGTGTACAGAAATCCCAACGATTTTCAGGCGAGAAATTTATGCTACCATTTGTATTTTTGGAGGAATTGTGTTTTTTGCATTGCGAAGTTTAGATTTAGACAAAGATATTTTGTATTTATCTACTTCAATTGTTATAATTTCGGTGCGCTTAATGGCTGTAAAATTCAAATGGCATTTACCGGCTTTTGATTATAAATAAAAAAGAAATTGGATAAATACACGATAAAAAAATACGAGAAAACTTATTTTAAAATCTGGAATGATTTTATAGCTCAGGCCAAAAATGCTACGTTTCTGTTTCATCGTGATTTTATGGAGTATCATAAAGATCGTTTTGAAGATTATTCATTAATGGTTTTTGAAGGTGAAAACCTTGTTGCGGTTCTACCGGCAAATGTTGTTGGAAAGACGGTTTATTCACATCAGGGTCTGACTTATGGAGGTTTGGTTTTATTACCAAAATCCAAGTTGTACAATACAATTTTTGTTTTCAAGACAATCCTCGAATATCTCAATAAAAATAATGTCTCAAAATTGGTTTTAAAACAAATTCCTTCCATTTACTGTGATTATTTATCGGATGAAATTAATTATTTGACATACATCGCTAAAGGAAAAACAATAATGAAACATAATGTGTCTGTTATTTCTTTGGAGAAAAATTTTGTTTTTTCCAAATCCAGAAGAGAATGTATCAATAGGGGAAAAAAGCAAAATTTGATTATTAAAGAGGAATCTAATATGGGAACATTTTGGAACGAACTTTTGATTCCCAATCTAAGGGATAAATACAAATCAAAACCTGTTCATTCATTGGAGGAAATACAGTTTTTGAGGAGTAAATTTCCAGATAATATTCGTCATTTTAATGTTTACAACAATGATAAATTAGTGGCAGGAACCACACTTTTTATTACCCAAAAAGTAGTAAAACCACAATACATTTCTGGAAGTGAAGAAAATAATTTTTTAGGGAGCATTGATTTTTTATATGATTATTTAATAAAGGTAATTGCCCAGGGAAAAGTTTTTTTTGATTTTGGACCATCACATGAAAATAATGGATTGGAAATTGTTGAAAACATTAATTTTTGGAAGGAAAGTTTCGGTGCGCATTCTTTGGTTCAGGATTTTTTAGAAGTTGAAACTTTAAATCATTATTTGTTAGACACTGTTTTGATATGATTTCCTTTTTAGATTTAAAAAAAATAAATGCTCCCTATGAAAATCTTTTTCAGGAAAAACTGAAATTGGTTCTTGATAACAGTTGGTATATTTTAGGGAATGAGGTAAAAACATTTGAAAGTAGTTTTGCCGATTATTGCGGGACAAAATTTTGTATTGGAGTTGGAAATGGTTTTGATGCTTTAGTATTAATTTTTAAAGGATATATTGAGTTAGGGAAACTTCAAAAAGGAGATGAAGTAATCGTTCCTTCCAATACATATATTGCTAGTATACTGGCGGTTTTACAAGCTGATTTAGTTCCTGTTTTGGTTGAACCAAATTTAGAAACTTACAACATCAATCCAGATTTAATTTTAGAAAAAATCACATTTAAAACAAAGGCTGTTTTAGCGGTTCATCTTTATGGGCAATTGGCTGAAATGAAAAAGATTAATGAAATTGCCAATCAAAATGATTTATTGGTAATTGAAGATGCGGCTCAGGCACATGGTGCTAATTTAGATGAAAATAAAAAATCAGGAAATCTTTCAAATGCTGCAGCTTTTAGTTTTTATCCGGGAAAAAATCTTGGTGCTTTGGGAGATGGAGGAGCAATTACTACAAATGATTCAGAATTGGCAAAAGTGCTTTTTTCTTTAAGAAATTATGGCTCAGAAAAAAAATACTATAACGAATATATTGGTGTGAATTCACGATTGGATGAGTTACAGGCAGCTTTTCTGAATGTTAAATTGCCTAATTTAGATCAAGATAACAATAATCGAATAGTGATTGCAAAACGTTATTTGTCTGAAATTAAAAATGATAAAATTATTCTGCCATTTTGGGATTTTTCAAACAATCATGTCTTTCATTTGTTTGTTATTCGAACCGAAAACAGAGATCAATTACAACAATATTTGTTGGAAAACAGAATCCAAACTGTGATTCATTATCCAGTTGCACCACATAAGCAAAAAGCATTTTCAAACAGGAATAATTTATCTTATCCAATTACTGAAAAAATACACAATGAGATTTTAAGTTTGCCAATAAGTCCTGTTATGTCTATGGAGGAAGTGGATTTTGTTATTGAGATTTTAAATAAATACAGAATTGAATTTTATTAAAAAAATAGTTCAGACACAATTGTTTAAAGTTTCTTCTTTAAACAGTTTAAGTGTTTTATTAAAAATTGGCATTGGTCTTATAACCTCCAAGATATTAGCTGTTTTTGTAGGGCCTGGCGGTATGGCTTTGGTAGGGAATTTAAGAAATTTCATGACTACGCTGGAAAATATTTCTACTTTGGGTTTCTCAACAGGAATCGTCAAATATGTGGCAGAAGCAAAAGAAGATAAATCCGGTGTTCAGAGAATAATGGCTACTGTTTTTATCTGCCTGTTATTGGTTGCTATTGTTTTGAGTTGTATTTTATTTTTTTTTGCTACTTACTGGAATGATCAGATTTTTGGAATTCATTATGGGTATTCTTTTGTTTTTAAAGTATTAGCATTGGCTCTGCCGTGGTATTCAGTTTCATTGATTTTCACATCTTTTATAAACGGTCTCGGTCGATTTGAAAAAGTAATCTGGATTACTATTTGGGGTAATTTTATTGGATTGTTGATGTCCTTAATTTTGGTAGTAAATTACCAAACTTTTGGAGCTTTATTAGCCATTGTGATCACGCCTGCTTCATTGTTTTTGTTGAGTTTTTATTTTGTGAACAAAGAGATTCCTTTTTTGAAAACGATCCGACTGCATTATTTTGATTTTAAGATTCTCAAAAATCTTTCTTCTTATTCCGTTATGATATTGGTTTCATCCGTATTTGGCCCTTTAGTTTTTTTAGCGATAAGAAAAAATGTAATTGATGTTGTTGGAATTACTCAGGCCGGATATTGGGAAACTATGACCCGGATTTCATCTTATTACATGCTGTTTGTTAGCACTATTTTATCTGTGTATTTTTTACCTAAATTGTCTGGAGCCAAAAGCAGAGAAGAGACAAAAAAAGTTTTTTGGGATTATTATAAAAGTATTTTGCCTCTGTTTATTATTGGTCTTTCCTTGATTTATGTACTGCGTTTTTTTATAGTGCAATTGCTTTTTACTAAAGAATTTCTGCCAGTCACCTCAATGTTCTTTTGGCAGTTGACCGGAGATGTTTTAAAAGTGGCTTTTTTAATTTTAGGGTATCAGTTTTTTGCAAAAAAAATGACTAAGGCCTTTATCATTTCTGAGATATCATCACTCGTTGTACTGTATTTTTTTAGTGTTTATTTAATTTCAAATTTAGGGATTCAAGGTGTTTTAATTGCTCAGGTATTGGATAATTTGATTTATTTACTGGTTTTGATAATTTATTTTAGGAAGAATCTGTTTTGATTTTTTTTGATTGAAGATTAAAAATCAATTTTCGTTTACTCCTTTGAATTCGTAAAAAAAAGTCTAGTTTTGAGAAGATTTTAAAAAAAAAAATATGCAAGAGATATAATGGGAGAGAATCCGGTTTTAACTGGGTATATGTTCGTTAATTAGTAATATTGGTAAAATATTTTAGAATAGTATATGAAAAAATTTCTCTGCATAATTCCATTTTATAATGAAGAAATCCGATTTTATCAGTTACCCTACGAAGATTTGTTTTCAAAGTATCCAGAGATTGATTTTTTACTTATTGATGATGGAAGTTCGGATAATACATTAAATATCCTCAAAAATCTTCGAGATAAGAATCATAATGTAAAACTGATTTTGATAAAAAAGAATTTGGGAAAAGCAGAAGCCATCAGAACTGGGGTTCTAAATGATATTTCAATAGATTATGAATATGTAGGTTATCTAGATGCTGATTTAGCCACTCCTATGATTGAAATGAAAAGATTATTTACATTTATTTCTAATAGAGAATCAATTGTAATGGTTATGGGAAGTAGAATTAAATTACTAGGTAACGGAGTAGACAGAAGTTACTTAAGGCATTATTTAGGAAGGATTTTTGCAACAATAATTAGTGGTTTTATTCTGAAAGTTCCTGTATATGATACACAATGTGGAGCCAAAATCATTAGAACTGATTTCGCAAGAAGAATATTCAAAGAGCCTTTTCTGACCAAATGGATATTTGATGTTGAATTACTACTTAGGTTTCGTGGGAATGGAATGATTATTCAGGATTGTGTTGTTGAAATTCCTTTAGAGCAATGGAAAGAAAGAGGGAATTCGAAAATCAAGCTTAAAGAGTTTGTCCTTTTTCCTTTTCAAATACTTAAAATACATTTTTATTATGCTAAATAAATTGTTTGCTTCTAAACTCTTTGCTTTTACAAAAGATGTTTATGTCCGTAAATTAATACTTTTCGGGTTGCTGATTCGATTTATAATTATTTTATTTTATACAAACGTTACAATTTATCCGGATAGTTCTGGATTTTTAGAATTATCCGATTATTTGTTGAATTTTGATTTGTCCGGGTATGAAGGTTACCGGACTATTGGATATCCTTTTTTGATTTTTTTGGGATTTGGAAATGAATGGTTAGTTGTTATATACCAGTTTTTTATTGGGGTTTATGGTTCGGTTGTTCTTTATAAAACAGCAGTTAATCTACGCTTTTCTTCTAAATTTAGTTTTATAATTTCATTAATTTCTCAAAGTTTTTTAAATGTCCTCTTCTATGAGACAGCCATCCTTAGTGAATCATTAACTTTGTTTTTTATGATGTTATTGATGTATGAAATTTCTAAAGGATATTTTTCAAAAACAAATTTAAAATCCGAAATATGGATGGGATTTATTTTGGGATGTTTAGTTTTGATAAAACCATTTTACGCTTACATCGGTTTTTTGATTTACGGTTTGTCTCTTTTACAGGACTTTAAATGGAATAAAATTATTAGTAAAAAAATTATTATTTTAATTCTTCCGTTATTTGCGTATTTCGGATGGTCTTATGTTAATAAAGTGAATACAGGTTATTTTGTTTCTACTACTTATTTTGGTTTGAATTTGTCACAGAACTGTGTTTATTTTGCTGAAAAAGGTCCAAAAGAATACGATTGGATTATGAAACCGTATGTCAAATACAGAGAAATTTATATTGAGGAAGATAAAGATGTTGCTATGACTATTTGGGGTGCGTATGAGACTGAGCTACAATATTCACATACCAGCCTTCCAGATTTTTCTGCAGAATTAGGGAAGTACGCTATGGCTACTGTCCAGATGAATCCGAAAGAATACTTAAAGCAGGTTGTGTGTCGTTCATGGGTTGATTTCTGGAAGCCTGCAATTTACTGGAATTATAATCAATTTAATTTTAAATACGCCAATATGCTTTTTTTACTAATATGGTATTTTCAATTATTGCTGATTACTGTTACGACAATAACGTTTATTATAATTAGCTTATATTATATATCTGATTATTTTAAAACTAAGATTATAAGTTTTGAGTTTTTTGGGGTATTATTGGTTTGGGTTACTTCTATTTTGCAGGCATTGGTTACTTACGGCACAAATGCAAAATACAGATTTCCATTTGAGTTTGTAATACTTTTAGTGGTTATTCTTTTTTTTAGGAATAAGAAAATGATTCCCAGTAGTTTAAATAATTTTTTGCAATAGCAATATAATCATGTTCTTTCTCAATAAATAATCTGGCCCGTTTTCCAATAGCAATTATTTCGTTAGGATTTTCAATTAAAAAAGAAAGTTCTTTTACGATGGAATTGACATCCGGAAGAGCATTGATACAAACCCTTTCATTTAAATTGTAGTGTTCGATAAATTCTCTTTCGGCTCCGGTAAATACCACTTTTCCTTTTGACATTGCTTCCAGTGCATTGTAGCCTTGGTCATAACCATAAATTTGATCTAGAAGTATATGGGATCTGTCGTAGAGTTTTATATATTTATTGTAGGGGATGTTTTTTGTTATTATAACTTCAACTTTCTCAGGGTATTTTTCCTGGATAATTTCCAATGCTTTTTCAAAAAAAACAATTCCTTTTTTAATGGAACTGCTTTCATTTATTCCCAGAAAAATAATTATTTTGTGTGAAATATTTAAAGGCTGTAATGCAATTCTGTCTGTATTTATAGGATTAGGAATAAAGGTGGTTTTAAATCCCATTTCCTGCATGGGTATTTTGTAATCTAAATCAGAGGTGATTATTCCTGAAGCTTTTGTTTTGACGAAATTAAAAGTTTTTCGATAATTTTTTTTTATGTATTTTAGAGTGTAGCGATATTTTTTTTTGAGCTTTTTTGACTCAAAGAGAGGGCTTAAAATAGAATATCTCATTTTGTTTTTTAAAAGATATTCAACTATTGGAGTTTCTTCACCGCATACTAAAAGAAATATTTTTTTGTTCTGCAAAAATAGTTTTTTCAATAAAAATCGTGAAAAAACAGGATAGGTTTCTATAGCATTGGAATTAATTAACTGTACAACATCGTAATCTTTTAATTTTGACAAAAAAAAGTAAAAACGAATACCTTTTTCAAGATTTTCTAAATCTGTTTTGGTAATTAGATATACAAGATTTTTAATTTTTTTAATGAACCAATAATTGCAGCAAAAACTTGGATACAATGAATAATCTACATCGTATTTTTTAAAATTATCACCGGTACCAATAATAAAAACATCATGTCCTAATGTGATTAATGCTTCTTTTAATGAATTATGTAACCTGCTGTATTCGCCAACCAAAAGTATTTTCATTTACATAATCGTTTTATATATATTTGTGCAAATGTAGCAACAAATTGGAAGAAAAATATACAAATCGGGGTTTAGAAATAATAGTTTCAACGATGAATAGAAATTCTTTAGATTTTCTAATTCCAATGTTTCCATTTAGTCATTTTTCTAATTTTTCTATTTTAATAATTAATCAAACAAATAGAGATCAGATTTTACTATCTGATTATCCTTCAGTCCGGGTTATTAATTCGTTCGAAAAAGGGCTTTCAAAAAGTAGAAATTTAGGAATTAAAAACGCTATAGGTAAAATCGTGTTAATTGCTGACGATGATGTTGTTTTTATTGAAAATTTCCAAGAAAAAATAATAAAAGCATATAATGAAAACCAAAATGCCACTGCTATATGCTTTCAAACTCTTACCAAAGACGGACATTTTTATAGTAACTATCCAAAACATCAAAAAGAATTAAATAACAGAAAAATCAGAAAAGTGCTGTCTATTGAACTGACGTGCAAACTTGAAGATTTAAGAAAACATGATTGTGTTTTTAATGAACTCTTCGGTTTGGGAAGTAAGTTTCAGGATTCAGAAACTTTCTTTTTTCTAAAGAGCATACGGCATAAAAAATTAAGGGTAATTTTTTATCCTTTTCAGATTGTTATACATGAAGCCTTTTCTTCTAGTGATGATGCTGGTTCAGATCGTGTGATTTATGCAAGAATGGCTGGTTACTATAAGATTCATGGCATTTTTTCTTATTTGTTTCTGTTCAAGTATATGTTTTTTTTGTTCAGAAAATATAATTTGCCTGTATCTGAAATAAAGAAAAAGTTTGCGATTGGCTTATCTGGTATATATGATTATAGATTAATTTTAAACAAAAAATTAGATTCACGTTATGAATAAATCATCTTTTTTTGAACTTATAAACTTACCAAAAATTGAAGATCCAAGAGGAAATCTTTCATTTATAGAAAACGATATCATTCCTTTTGGAATTAAAAGGGTATATTATTTATATGATGTTCCTAGTGGCGCAGAAAGGGGAGGCCATGCCCATAAAGATCAATCGGAATTCCTCATTGCTTTAAGCGGGAGTTTTGATGTAGTACTAAATGATGGAAAGGATAAAAAGAAGGTTACTTTAAACAGGCCAAATATTGGACTTCTAATCCCAACTGGCGTCTGGAGAGAACTGTATAATTTTTCTTCCGGTTCTGTTTGTCTGGTTCTGGCTTCAGCTGTTTTTGATGAAGATGATTACATTCGGGACTTTGATAAATTTATGTTATTTAAAAACTGAATTTCCTAATCCAAAATTTGCCAAAATTGTCTTTAAGGCTATAAGGATTTTAAGCAAAAAAGAGGGTAGTCTAAGTAATAATCTTTTTTTTAGAGACAATTTATTTAAGTCTATCTGTTTGTAAAGTTTATTAAAGCTTTTTTTATCCTTAATTAATTTGGATTTTATTGCCAATGAAAAACGATTCAGATCAAGGAATTTTTTTAACTCAGGGTTTGTTTCTTCCAGTAATTGGTATTTATAGAAATTTATGGAGTCAATTGTTATTTTATGTTTTTTGGAAAGACTATCTGGATCATACGTATATCTAGCAAGTATTTTCCAGGAAAAGTGTATCGGATAGGCTAATCCAATTCTAATCCATAAATCGGTATCTTCACCACTTTTTATTTTTGTATCAAATGAACCAGAATGTTCAAAAACGGTTTTATGAAAAATGGCAGAGGAAGAACAAAGTACTGTTCTTTTTGAGCTGCCTTTAAAATAGTTTACAACTTCGAAATCACCTGTTTTTTTTATGGAATAATGAGCGGGTATTACACTCTTAGAAGTTTCAATTTCTATTGCAGCCGAAAAAACTTTTAGTTCAGGACAGGTCTTAATATTCTTAAACATTTCGCCTAAAAAGCCCGGATACCAATAATCATCAGCGTCTATAAATGCAATATAATCGGATTTAGCTTTTTCTATGCCATAGTTTCTTGCAGCAGAAACACCATCATTTTTTTGGCGATAATAATGAACTCTTGAATCATTAAATTGGAGAACCTTTTCTTCGCTCGAATCTGTTGAACCATCATTAACAATAATCACTTCAAAATCCGTGAAATTTTGATTGAGAACACTTTTAAGAGTGTTTTCAATAAAATTTTCTTTGTTATATAAAGGAATAATGATCGAAAAATACGGCATAAGGATTATTTTATTGTACACATGTATCCCAATCGGTAAATATCAAAACAAAACAAGTTTGGTTTTTTACTCAAAATTTTTCTTTTTAAAAATGGTTCAAAAATTTTAAAAAACAGTGTTGCAATTGGCAATAAATGAAATCGTTTTATTTTTTTGTAGGTTTTGATTAATGGGTTAATCTTCTCGATTTGATTACAATCAATCAAAAAATGCTTCCTCATCTCAACAGACTTCAGGCTTTTTTCGAAGAAAATTTGATTAGTTTCCAGCCCTAAATGGTAAATTGGATTTTCAATATGGATTACTTTAATTTTATTAAGGAAAAGCTGATATGCGAAGAAATTATCCATACCATAAAATGTGTTTTCTGATGTGTAATTTGTAATTTTAAAAGTTTCTTTGCAAATTAAAATGTTGCCAGAAAAGATATAATTGTATGGAGTAAAGTTTCTTTCTGAAGCTGCTTTTTCTTCTCTATCTTTTCCATATTTATGCCTAAATAGCATTTCAGGGTTAGGTCTTATATTTTGGTAGCGATATCCTCCAACAACAACCTTATATTTATCATTCAGAAATGAAATGTAATTATTAATAAAATTTGAATGTACCGGAATTACATCTGCATCTAAAAATAAAAGCCATTTATATAATGCTTTTTCAGCAAGTTTATTTCGCGTTGAGGTACGCCCTGCATTTTTATCATTTACGAAATAATTACAATTTGTTAATTGCTTGATTTTTTGGTTTTCAATAGAGTAATAAACAGAAGCATCATCAAGACATAAAATCTCAAACTCAATTCTACTTTTCATACATTGTTTGTGTAATTCTAAAACAAGATTATAAACATTGTAATTATAGGTCGGAATAAGAATAGAAAGCATTAATAAAAACTATTTAGTGATATATTTGTAAAGCAATAAAACATTCAAAAATATGGAATTTATAAATAGAATTGAGCTTGCCGAAATTATTTATAAAAGAGTCAATGATGAGAAAGTTCATCTTTCAAAACAGTTTGCAGAATCAAAAGAAGCGATAGGCTATTTTTTTCTGGATAATTTGCTTCCTGAAGAAATAGCAGTTGAATTGTATAAAGTTTTTCCCAAGCAGGATCAGATGGTTCTGAAAAAAAGTATTAAGGAAGATAAATTTGTCGCAGTTCAGATGAATTTATATAATCCGGTTTTAGAAGAAATCATTTATGCTTTTCAGGATAACAGAATTGTAGAACTGATTGGTGAAATTTGTCAAATTAAAGACCCTATTCCGGATGAATTTCTTTATGCTGGAGGACTTTCCATGATGCGGAATAAACAATTCCTGAATCCGCATCTGGATAATTCACACGATAAAGACCGTGAACGCTGGCGAGTATTGAATTTGTTATATTATGTCACTCCCAACTGGAAAGAAGAATACGGAGGTAATCTCGAATTATGGCCGAATGGTTTACAGAAAAAACAGATTACGATTCATAGTAAATTTAACAGACTGGCTGTCATGGTTACACACAATAAATCGCTGCATTCGGTTTCACCTGTGGTTTATGACGGATTCAGATGTTGTATTTCGAATTATTACTTTTCAAAAACACCGGTTTTAGCAACCGATACGTTTCATGTGACTTCTTTTAGGGGAAGACCTGAACATAAATTTACCGATGTAATTCTGAAAATGGATACTTTTTTAAGAATGAATATTAGAAAAATCTTCAAAAAGGGTATTAAAGAAAACCCACACGTTTACAAGAAATAGGTCGTTTTATACACTTCTCTGTACCACCTCAAAAATTCTTTGATCTTCACATTTAAGTGTTTTAGAAGGGAATTTCATTAACAAAGCGTAATCGTGGGTAGCCATGATAACCGTTTTTCCGTTGGCGTTGATTTTTTTCAAAACTTCTAAAACTTCAGAACTTGTCTGAGGATCAAGGTTTCCGGTTGGCTCATCGGCAAGGATAAATTCAGGGTCATTTAATAAAGCTCTTGCAATAGCAACACGCTGCTGCTCACCTCCTGATAGCTGATGTGGCATTTTGTTTAGAAAATCTTTCATTCCAACTTTATCAAGTACTTCGTCAATTTTATGCTGCATAGCTTCTTTTTCAACCCATCCTGTTGCTTTAAGAACAAACAGCATATTGTCTTGTACAGTTCTGTCCGGAAGCAATTTAAAATCCTGAAATACAATTCCGATTTTGCGTCTTAAATACGGGATCTGACTTTCTTTTAAAGCAGCCAAATCAAATTCTACGATATGTCCTTCACCTTCTAAAAGAGGCAAATCACCATACAAAGTTTTCATGAAACTACTTTTTCCGGTACCGGTTTTTCCAATGATATAGATAAATTCACCGTGCTCAACTTCTAAATTGATATGTGATAAAATTTTTCTTCCTTCCTGAAATATAGTGACATCTTTAAGAGATAGTACGGTTTCTGACATAATAAAATTGATTTGAATGGTAAAAGTAATAAGTTAACGGTTGGATTCAAAATAAATTTTAATCATTTGGGAAGAAAAAATTTAGTCAGAAGCAGGTTTTGTAATTGTTTAAATAGTTAAACTATCTTCTTAGAAATTAATCGGTTTGGGAAATTTACAATCTCTGTTTTGGGGTTTGTAAGGCTGAAAATTTAGAAAACATGAAACTTTTGTTCATAATAAAAGCTTAAAACGTTTCGTTATAAACAGTATAAAATGATACATTTGAATACTAAATATAACTAAAATGCGTAAAATTTCCTGGTTCTTTTTTCTCCAGATTCTTATTGTTTCGGCAACCGTATCGGCACAAAAATCGGCAATTTATACTTACGATTTAAAAGATTTTGACAAAGCGCTGGCTTTATATAACGACAAGCAATATGCATCGGCCAAACATATTTTCGAATCTGTAAAAAATACCGAAATTACAGAGGAAGTTCAGTCGGATTGTGCTTATTATATTGCAAATTGTGCCATTAGAACAAATCAGTCTAATGCCGATGAATTAATGGAAAAATTTGTTAGTGATTATCCAACAAGTACTAAACAAAATCAGGCGTATATTGAAGTCGCCCATTTTTTCTTCGAGCAGGCAAATTATCCAAAAGCATTACAATGGTTTGATAAAGTAGACGAAAGTTATATGAATAAATCTGATTTGGATAAGTTTAATTTCCAAAAAGGATACAGTTACTTTAATGCCAAAAAGAAAAAAGAAGCTACAACATATTTCAATAAGGTGGTAAACTCTCCGCAATTTGGTTCACAAGCCAAATATTACCTCGGATTTATGGCTTATGAAGGCGATGATTATAAGGAAGCAACTAAATATTTTGATGAGGTTTCGGGTGAAGAAAAATACAAAGAAAAGCTTTCGTATTTTCAGGCTGATATGAATTTTAAACTAGGAAATTTTCAAAAAGCAATAGACTTAGGACAGGCAGCAATGGCTCAGTCGAATGCAATTGAAAAGTCTGAGTTAAATAAAATTATCGGAGAAAGTTATTTCAATCTAAAACAATACGGCAAAGCGATTCCGTTTTTAGAAAAATATGAAGGCAAGAAAGGAAAATGGAATAATACCGATTTCTACCAATTAGGGTATGCTTATTATGAACAAAAAGAATACGAAAAAGCGATTTCACAATTCAATAAAATTATTGAAGGAAAAGATTTCGTAGCGCAAAACGCTTATTACCATTTAGGTTTAGCATACCTTAACACAGGTAAAAAGCAAGAAGCCCTGAATGCGTTTAAAAATGCTTCTGAAATGGATTTTAATGTCCAAATTCAGGAAGATGCTGCTTTGAATTACGCAAAGTTGAGTTACGAAATAGGAAATGCTTATCAGACTGTTCCGGGAATTTTACTTGATTTCTTGAAAAAATACCCAAATAATTCAAGTCGTTCAGAAGTAGAAAAATTATTGGTGGATTCTTATATTTCGTCTAAAAACTACAAAGAAGCTTTGGTTTTACTGGAAAAAAACAGAACTCCTGAAAATAAATTGGCATATCAAAAAGTACTTTTTTACAGAGGTTTAGAATTATACAATGAGTCAAATTATTCCGAAGCTTTAAAAATGTTTAATGGAGCCGTAAAAGAGCAAAAAAATCCTGAGTTTACAGCTCGTGCCACTTTCTGGAAAGCAGAATCTGAGTATGTAACAGATGATTTTCAGAATGCATTATTGAGCTACAAGCAGTTTGCCGGCTTATCATCAGCAAAAACAACTGACGAATATAAAAACATTAATTATAATATTGGATACACGTATTTTAAACTGAAAGAGTACGATCAGGCAGGAAATTCTTTTCAGGCTCAGATTGATAATGCTACAGGTGACAAAGTGCGATTAAACGATTCCTATTTACGTTTGGGTGATTGCCGATTTGTAACTTCTAAATATGCTCAGGCAATGGAAGCTTACGGAAAAGCAATTAGTGCAAAAGGAGTTGACGCTGATTATGCGCAGTTTCAAAAAGCGATTTCATACGGCTTTATGTCCAGAAACGACAAGAAAATTGACGAGTTGAATAATTTTCTTCAGATGTATAAAAAATCGGAATATCGTGATGATGTTTTATTCGAATTGGCGAATACGTATGTAACTGATAAAAAGAATGAGCAGGCGATTAAAACTTACGATCAGTTAATTTCAGAATACAAAAATGGTTCATTTACTTCAAAATCGATTTTGAGACAAGGTTTGATTTATTACAATTCAGATCGTGACGAACAGGCTTTGACGAAATTTAAAAAAGTAGCTGCCGAATTCCCAAAAACGCCTGAAGCTCTTGAAGCAGTTTCGACAGCGAGATTAATCTATGTTGATTCCGGAAAAGTAGATGAATATGCAACCTGGGTGAGAACGTTGGATTTTGTTTCGGTTACAGATGCAGAATTAGACAATGATACTTATGATGCTGCTTTTAAACAATACAGCCAGAACAACAGTAAACAGGCCATTACAGGTTTTACAGGTTATGTAAGCAAATTTCCTTCGGGATTACATTCATTGGAAGCGAATTTTTATTTGGCACAATTGCTTTATGCAGAAGGTTCAGAAACTAAGTCAGTATCAAATTACCAATACGTAATTGCTCAGCCAAGAAGCGAATTTACAGAGCAATCTTTAAGCAGATTGGCTCAAATTTTCTTAAAAGCAAAAGATTGCGATAAATCGGTTCCGGTTTTGGTTCGTTTAGAAAATGAAGCGGATTACCCTCAGAATAAAAATTTTGCTCAGGCAAATTTGATGAAGTGCTATTACGATAAAAAAGATTACGCTAATTCTGTTATATACGCAGATAAAGTGCTGCAAAATCCGAAAGCAGATGCCAATGTAAAAGCAGATGCGCAGATTATTGTTGCACGTGCAGCAATACAAACCGGTGACGAAGATAAAGCCAAGTCAGCTTATGCAAAATTATCAGCGACATCAAAAGGAGAACTGGCAGCAGAGGCGTTGTACTATGATGCTTATTTTAAAACGAAAGAAGGAAAATTTGATGCCTCTAATACAGTCGTTCAAAAACTGGCTAAAAATTATTCAGGCTATAAATATTACGGTGCGAAGGGATTGGTTCTAATGGCTAAAAATTTCTACGGTTTAAAAGATAGTTATCAGGCGACATATATTTTGGATAACGTAATCAACAATTTTACAGATTATCCTGATGTGGTTGAGGAAGCCAAAAGAGAGCTAAGCGCAATCAAATTGGAAGAGTCTAAAACGAATTCGTCAATTACAAAATAGTTTTATAAGTAAAAAGTAAGATGTTATCTGTAAAAAGAACATAAAGGAAATTACATTTTACATCTCACAAACCACATTTTACAAGTTATGAGTTTACCTTTTTATATAGTTGATGTTTTTACAGATAAAAAATATGCCGGAAATCAGTTGGCTGTTTTTTTAGACGCTGGAAATCTCAGTTCAGAAGAAATGCAAATTATAGCTAGAGAAATCAATTTTGCAGAAAGTACTTTTGTTACCAATCTTGATTTCAAAAACAATAGCGCCGATCTCAGGATTTTTACACCCGAGCACGAAATGCAATTTGCGGGACACCCAATAATTGGAACTTCATGGGTTTTAATGAATAAGATCTTTGATAATTCGCCTGATGAAATTAAACTAAATGTTCCAATTGGGCCAATTGCCATTCATAAGAAAGAAGATTTGATTTGGCTTAAAGCGGCACAGCCAAGATTTTGGGATGTTTTTTCTAAAGAAGACTTTACTTCATTTAGTAATTTAAAAGTCAGTGATTTTGAGAATCAATATCTTATTCAGGAAGTTTCTACCGGAAGTGCTTTTGTGATAGTGCCTTTAAATAGTAAAAGAGCTTTAGAAAATTTAGTTTTAGATAAAGATAAAACGGATGAATGGCTGAAAAGAAATTGTAAAACCAGTCACAGAGCCTTATATTTTTATTGTATAGAAGATTCGGAAATTATAAGCAGAATGTTATGCATAGAACACAATCAGTTGGTTGAAGATGCTGCGACGGGAAGCGCAAGTACTTGTTTGCAGGCATTTCTTTTAAAGTATCATTCGCCGGAAATTGAAACGATAAATCATCAGGGAGATTATATTGGTCGTCCGTCTCAAATTTATTTCAAAGGAAAATTAACAGACAATGAATTTGATATAAAAATAGGAGGGAAGACTCAATTTATAGCTAAGGGCGAATGGGAAGCCTGTTAATTAGAGAATGTGATAATTAGAAAATTTAGATAATGTAATAGAATTGTAAAATGTAATAAGTAAACTGAAATAAAGCATTTTACATTTTACAGAATACATTTTACAAAAAAAGTATAAAATATGAAGATTAATTTCCAGAATAAAACTATAATTCTAACATTGCTGTTTGTTTTTCAGCTTTCGTTTTCGCAAAAGAAAAATGAAAATATTGGAACAGAAACGGTAAACGTAGTAAAACCATATTCTCCAACAATATCAGATGCGTTTAAAGTGAAAGAAACTCCTTCGCTTGACGATTCTGGAAACCAGCCAAAAGAAACTATTAAGTATAGTATTCTGTCTGTTCCTGTGGCATCAACGTTTACCCCTTCAAAAGGAAAAGCGGCTGGCGTAGAAAAAACCAAAAAAGAACGTCTGTTTAATAACTATGTGACTTTAGGTCTTGGAAATTATAGCACACTAAATGGGGAGTTGTTTGTAAATCAGGATTTAGGAAATGATGATTTTGTGTCTGGAATGTTCCGTCATCATTCATCACAGGGCGGAATCAAAGATGTACTTTTGAATGATGAATTTTATGATACGGCATTAAATGTAGGTTATGGACAAAATTACAGGGATATGTCATGGAATGTAGAATTAGGATATCAAAACCAAATCTACAATTGGTACGGACTTCCTGAGGATTTTGGTTCGAATTTACTTCCGCAGGATCGTGTTGATTTAATAAATAAAATCAATCCTGGACATACTTATAATACAATTTCAGTGGGAGGAAATTTTGAATTCAATGAAAGTGTTTTTAGTAAAGTAGCGACAAAATTCACTCATTTTTCGGATAGTTTTTCTTCGTCAGAAAATCGTTTTTACCTGAAACCTACTTTTAAAGTTGATATAATGGATCATTCAATCAACACTAATGTAATTATTGACCATGTAAGCGGAAGCTTTGAAAATAATTATTTTAAGACTAATACAGATCCTGTAAAATATAGTCTGACCAATTTTGGCGTTGAACCAAGTTTCGTAGTAAATGAAAACGACTGGACTCTGGAATTAGGAGCAGGATTGTATTATGCACTGGATTCTGAAAATAGCGGAAATAAGTTTTATATCTATCCAAAAATCAATGCTTCGTATAAATTAGTGGGAGATTTAATGATTTTCTACACAGGAGTAAATGGAACTTTAACGCAGAATTCATATGCTGACTTTGTAAATGAAAATCCTTTTTTATCGCCAACACTAAACATGACGCCGTCAAGCACTCAGTATAATGTGTTTGCAGGTTTGAAAGGTAAATTAGCAAACAATGTAAGCTATAATCTGACAGGTTCTTATCTGAATGAAAAAAACAAAGCTTTGTTTAAAAGCAATGATTACACAGAAGATTTTACAAACGAGAATTACGCTTACGGAAACTCATTCGGAGTGGTTTATGAAGATGTTAGGACATTTCGTTTTTACGGAGAATTAAAAGCCGATTTTTCTGAAAATGTAACTTTTGGAATCAACGGAACTTTTAATAGTTACAAGACAGATGGACCTGTAGAAGCCTGGAACCTTCCAACAATCAAATTAGGTTCTAATCTTGATGTCAATATCACCAGACAATGGTATGCTGGCTTAAACGTTTTTTATGTGGGAGAGCGTAAGGATATGCAGACTAAACAAACTGATTTTACTGTTCCGATTGCAGGAGTTCCAGTTACCCTAAAGAGTTATTTTGATGCGAATGCACATTTAGGATATAAATTCAGCGAACGACTGACTTTCTTCCTCAAATTAAACAATATTGGAAACCAGAATTATGAAAAATGGCTGAATTATCCGGTGCAAGGATTCCAGATGTTAGGCGGTGCGAATTACAAATTCGATTTTTAAACAAAATTCAATTATAAAAAAAATAGCTTCCAAAATCAGGAAGCTATTTTTTTTTGATTTTAAAGTATTGTTATTCCGTAAAAGGAACCGCCACTCTTACTTTATCCCAGCCTAAGTTTAAAACAATTCCTTTGTCTGCTTTTGTGAAAACCATTGAAAAAGCTTCCAAAGAATCTGCTGCTTCAGTTACAGGTACTTTTAATCTTGCTACATCATTTTCTGCTTTGTAATTATAAGAACCCCAAACATTCAGATCTTTGCTGATGATAACAGTGTAAGAATCTTTTTCAGGAATAGTGAAAAAGGTATATGTTCCGGCTTTAATTTTGCTGTCACCTAATTTTACATCTTTGTAGAAAGTGATTTCTGCTGCTTCGTTTGCTCCGGTTCTCCAAACTTTTCCGTAAGGAGCCAATTCGCTTACATTACGCCCTTTTAACTGAGGTCTGCTGTAAGTAATTTTAGCAATTTTAGCACTTACCTTATAATCATTTGGATAAGATGCTGCATCCATTGGACTTTTGTCTAAATCAGGGAACTTTTGAGCATTCATATTTAATGATAAAAGCATTGTGAATGCAAAAGCAATTGTTGTGATAATTGTTGATTTTTTCATATTGATAGTTAAAATTAATGAGTGTTAAAATTATTGATAGTTTACTGAAAAATCTAAAACATCTTGTTAATTTTTGTTAATGAATCTTGATTGGAATAAAAAAAAGCATTTAGCTTTATGAAGCTTTTGGATAAAACCTTTGCATCTTTGTAACTTAGAAACATCAGTACCTTTAAAAATGACTTTTAAACAAAAAATACATTCTCATTACCTGCAAATGGTTCAGGACAGAATCGATGTTTTCAGGGATATGATTTCAAATCTGACCGAAGACTCTAAAAACGACGCCAAAGGTTCTGCAGGCGATAAACACGAAACAGCATTGTCGATGATGCATATCGAGCAGGAAAAACTAACCAATAAGTTAAAAGAAGCAATTACCCAGAAAGCGGTTTTAGACAAAATTGACTCTGCAAAAACAACTGAAAATATTATATCAGGAAGTCTGGTAAAAGCAAACGGAATCTATTTGTATGTATGTGTCGCGCTTCCCAAAATAGCAATTGACGGCATCAATGTTATTGCGCTTTCACCACAATCTCCTTTGGGAAATCATTTAATGGGTAATAAAGCTGGGTTTAAGTTTGAAATTAATAAAACGCATTATAAAATTGAGAGTGTAGAGTAGAGATATTCTGCTCCATTTTTTCATTCCGAGGTACGAGGAATCTTTGTAAGTAGCTCGAGAAAGATTGGTCTAAGTTTTAAATGAATTATATATGAAGGAGTTACTTTTTTAAACCCTTTTGATCTTTCAAATTAAAAATTTCAAGTTTGAGCCTTTTTTTTGCCTTAAAATTTTACATTTAGTATGTAAATTAATTGTTTTGATTGATATTTGTAATTGATATTGGTATTTGTGTTTTTAGATTATAACTAATACTTCATCTTTGCCCTATCAAAATAAAATTTAAAAAGAAAAAAATATAAAATTATGTGTGGAATTGTATGTGCCTTTGATTTGAAGCAAAAAGCCGAAGCGCTAAGACCTCAGGTTTTAGAAATGTCAAAAATTATTCGTCACCGCGGACCGGACTGGAGCGGAATTTTTAGCAATGATAAAGCGATTCTTTCTCACGAGCGTTTGGCAATTGTAGATCCGGCTTCAGGAAAACAACCTTTATTTACTGAAGATAAAAAATTAGTTTTGGCTGCAAACGGCGAAATCTACAACCACAGAGAGCTTCGTAAACAATTTGCTGGAAAATACAACTTTCAGACAGAAAGCGACTGTGAAGTTATCTTGGCTTTATACAGAGAAAAAGGAGTGAGCTTTGTAGATGAATTAAACGGAATCTTTGGATTTGCGATTTATGATGTTGATAAAGATGAATATTTTGTAGCTCGTGACCACATGGGAATTATTCCATTATATATTGGTTGGGATCAGCACGGAACTTTTTATGTAGCTTCTGAATTGAAAGCTCTTGAAGGATACTGTACAAAAATTGAATTATTCCCTCCTGGACATTACTTATCAAGCAAAGACGGAGAATTTGTACAATGGTACAAAAGAGACTGGACAGAATATGATGCTGTAAAAGACAATGAGACAAGTATTCCTGCTATTAAAGAAGCTTTAGAAGCAGCTGTTCACAGGCAATTAATGAGTGATGTTCCTTACGGAGTTTTACTTTCTGGAGGTTTAGATTCTTCTATTACTTCTGCTGTAGCTAAGAAATTTGCTCAAAAAAGAATTGAGTCAGACGATACTACAGATGCCTGGTATCCACAATTGCACTCTTTCTCAGTTGGTTTAGAAGGGTCACCAGATTTAGCTGCTGCAAGAAAAGTAGCAGATCATATCGGAACAATTCACCACGAAATCAAATTTACAATCCAGGAAGGTTTAGACGCTGTTCGTGATGTAATTTACAATCTTGAGACTTATGATGTAACTACAGTTAGAGCTTCAACTCCAATGTGGTTAATGGCAAGGGTTATCAAGTCTATGGGGATCAAAATGGTGCTGTCCGGTGAAGGTGCAGATGAGTTGTTTGGAGGATATTTATACTTTCACAAAGCACCAAATGCTAGAGAATTTCACGAAGAAAACGTTCGTAAATTAGGCAAACTTCACATGTACGACTGTTTGCGAGCCAATAAAAGTTTAGCAGCCTGGGGAATCGAAGGTCGTGTGCCATTCTTAGATAAAGAATTTATGGATGTTGCGATGCGCATCAACCCACAAGATAAAATGATCAACAAAGAACATCCAATGGAAAAATGGGTTGTTCGTAAAGCTTTTGAAGATATGCTTCCGGAAAGTGTGGCATGGAGACAAAAAGAGCAATTTTCTGACGGAGTAGGATACAGCTGGATCGATACCCTGAAAGAAGTAGTGGCAAGAGAAGTTTCAGACGAGCAATTAGCAAATGCCAGATTTAAATTCCCATTACAAACACCAACTTCAAAAGAGGAGTACTACTATCGTTCAATTTTCACAGAGCATTTTCCAAGTGATGCAGCGGCATTATGTGTACCTCAGGAAGCAAGTGTGGCTTGTAGTACAAAAATTGCTTTGGAGTGGGATGAGGCTTTCAAAAACATGAACGATCCATCTGGAAGAGCGGTTGCGAGTGTACACGATGATGCTTATCAAAAATCATAAAGTTTGATGTAGAGCTTATATTACAGAAAACGTTCTCTCTGGGAACGTTTTCTTGGTTTATAAAACTTGTTTGAAATGTTTTTTTGTGAGTTTAATTATTTGCAGTTTAAATGTTTATTTGAATTTTTTATATTTGGCTTTCGCCGAAAGAAGAAATTTTTCAGAATCAAGTCAGGAATAAATACATAATTAAAAACAGAATAGTATGGGTGGGATATTAGCCGTTATAGGTAAAGGAAAAGACCCGCAACTCGTAAAAGAACTTTCTAGAAGAATGTCGCATCGGGGAGCAGATGATAGTGATTTGCATATTATGGAAAATGGAAGCATTTTGGCTAGTGAACGGATGTTTATTATGGATTTGCATTCAGGCAAACAGCCAATTCAGGGATCAAAAAACGCATGGATGGTTCATAATGGAGAAATTTATAACCATCAGAAACTAAGGGATGGGATTTTAAAGCACCACACATTCAAAACAAAAACCGATTCGGAAGTAATAGTACATTTATACGAAGAATTTGGTTATGATTTTTGTAATTTACTTGATGGGGATTTTGCCTTTGTAGTCGTTAATGGTGATGATTACATTGCAGGAAGAGATCCGGTTGGTGTTAAGCCACTGTATTATGGATTAGACGAAAGAGGAAGAATTTATTTTTCTTCGGAAATGAAATCCATAGCAGATCAGTGTAAGTCATTTTCAACCTTCCCTCCGGGTCATTATTATACGGCTAAAACAGGATTTGTTAAATATTATGAACCAGAATATGAGGAATATGAAAATGCAAATCAGCCACTTGATTTAGATTTGATCAGAGAGTCTTTAATTGAGGCAACGCGCAAACGTTTAATGAGCGATGTACCGGTTGGAGTATTGCTTTCAGGAGGATTGGATTCATCTTTAACTTCTGCTATTGCATCACGATTATTAGCAGGAAGCAAAGAAAAATTACATTCATTTTCTATAGGTTTAGATGCGGATTCTCCTGATAATATTGCGGCAAGAAAAGCAGCTGAATTTTTAGGTACTCAACATCATGAAATTTATTTTACAGTTGAGGAAGGGGTAGAGATTTTAGAAAAACTAATTTACCACATCGAAACATACGATATTATTTCTGTACGTTCAGGTGTTCCGATGTATTTATTAGCAAAAGCAATCAGAGAAAAAGGAATAAAAGTGATTCTTTCAGGAGAAGGTGCTGACGAGGTTTTTGGAGGTCATTTGTATTTTAGAAATGCACCGTCTTCAGAAGAATTTCAAAAAGAAACTATCGAAAGGGTTCAAAAGCTGTTTACTGCAGATATATTACGTGCTGATAAATCTACAATGGCGCATAGTTTAGAGCTTAGAGTGCCATTTTTGGATAAAGACTTCCTTGATGTTGCAATTCGAATTAAAACAGAGGAAAAACAACCCAAAACATATGAGGCTGTTGAAAAGTATATTTTAAGGAAAGCTTTTGATACACCTGAAAATCCATATTTACCTTCGGATATTTTGTGGAGACAAAAAGAGCAGTTTTCAGATGGTGTGGGCTATGAATGGGTTAATGGATTAATTGAATATTGTGCTGCGCAGGTTTCAGATGAACAATTGGCAGGAGCAGCAGTAGAATTCCCTTATAATTCGCCTACAACAAAAGAAGCTTATTTGTACAGGTCTATTTTTCATAAACATTATCCTCAGGTAAGTTCAGCACAGACAGTTCGAAAATGGATTCCAAAATGGCAGGATAATCCTGATCCAAGCGGAAGGGCGAATGCAGCACATTTAAATGCTGATGTTGAAATAGCGAAAACAGGAATTGAAGTTTAGGCTTAGTTTCGATTAAATAACATTCGTAATTTTAATATTTTATTAAAATAAGCAATACCGAAATGCATTCAAAATGTGTTTCGGTTTTTTTATGGAGCTTAATTCCGGGAGTTATAAAATAAGGTTTGAAATTTAGAAACATATCGATTTTTACGCTATTCCTATTTTTAGATTTTGGAAATTAATAAAATTGGAATTTAAAGTCGGCTTTTGGGTTTATTTTTTGATTTTTCAGACAATTGTGTTAATAACTTAGGTCTTTAAACAGTAAAATTAAGAGGTATATAAATTGCGTTTTCATATATTTGCGTGTTAAGACAATAATTACATTTTTTAGAATAAATTATATGAGCGAAGAAATCAAGAAGAACAATTATTCAGCAGATAGTATTCAGGCATTAGAAGGAATGGAGCACGTAAGAATGCGTCCATCGATGTATATTGGAGATGTAGGCGTTCGAGGGCTGCACCATTTGGTTTATGAAGTTGTGGATAACTCTATTGATGAGGCGATGGGAGGACATTGTGATACGATTAGTGTTGCAATAAACGAAGACGGCTCAATAACAGTTGAGGATAATGGTCGTGGTATTCCGGTTGATTTACATAAAAAAGAAGGAGTTTCTGCACTTGAGGTGGTAATGACTAAAATTGGTGCAGGAGGTAAGTTTGATAAAGATTCTTATAAGGTTTCCGGAGGTCTTCACGGTGTTGGGGTTTCTGTTGTAAATGCACTTTCGGTTCATATGAAATCTACTGTTTTTAGAGAAGGAAAAATCTATGAGCAGGAATATGAAAGAGGAAAATCTTTGTATCCGGTAAAACAAATCGGAGAAACAGATAAAAGGGGTACACGTCAGACTTTTTACCCGGATGATACTATTTTTACTCAGACAACAGAGTTTTCTTACGATACACTTTCAGCTCGTATGCGTGAGCTGTCCTTTTTGAATAAAGGAATCACAATCACTTTTACAGATAAAAGAGAGGTAGATGAAAAAGGCGAATTTAAAAGTGAAGTATTCCATTCTGATGAAGGCCTTAAAGAATATATACGTTATTTAGACGGAAACCGTGAGCCAATTATTTCTCACGTAATCAGCATGGATAATGATAAAGGAGAAATACCGGTTGAAGTGGCGCTGATTTACAACACAAGCTATTCAGAAAATATTTTCTCTTACGTTAATAATATCAACACACACGAGGGAGGGACACATTTGCAGGGTTTTAGAAGTGGTTTGACAAGAACCCTTAAAAAATATGCCGATGCTTCCGGGATGTTAGATAAGCTGAAATTTGAAATTTCTGGAGATGATTTCCGTGAAGGATTGACAGCTATTATTTCGGTAAAAGTTTCAGAGCCTCAATTTGAAGGACAGACAAAAACTAAACTTGGAAACAGAGAAGTAGTTTCTCCGGTTTCCCAGGCTGTTGGAGAAATGCTTGAGAATTATCTTGAAGAAAATCCAAATGATGCAAGAGTAATTATCCAGAAAGTAATTTTAGCTGCTCAGGCACGTCATGCTGCGAAAAAAGCGCGTGAAATGGTTCAGCGTAAAACCGTAATGGGCGGTGGAGGATTGCCAGGAAAACTTTCAGATTGCTCTGAACAGGATCCGGCAAGATGTGAGGTTTATCTTGTCGAGGGAGACTCGGCAGGCGGAACTGCAAAACAAGGACGTGACCGTAATTTTCAGGCCATTTTGCCATTACGAGGTAAGATTCTGAATGTTGAAAAAGCAATGCATCATAAAGTGTTTGAAAACGAAGAGATTCGTAATATTTTTACAGCACTTGGTGTTACTGTTGGGACAGAAGAAGATAGTAAGGCACTGAATCTGTCAAAATTGCGTTACCATAAAGTAATTATTATGTGTGATGCCGACGTTGATGGTAGTCATATTTCTACCTTAATTTTGACGTTCTTCTTCCGTTTCATGAAAGAATTGATTGAAGAAGGGCATGTTTATATTGCAGCTCCACCTTTGTATTTGGTTAAAAAAGGAAACAAAAAGGAATATGCATGGAATGATGTTCAGCGCGATCAGGCGAATGAAAGAATGGGAGGAAGTGCAGCAATTCAGCGTTATAAAGGTCTTGGAGAGATGAATGCTGAACAGTTATGGGAAACCACAATGGATCCGAATTTCAGGACTTTACGTCAGGTAAATATTGATAGTCTGGCAGAAGCAGATCAGGTTTTCTCAATGTTAATGGGTGATGAAGTACCACCTCGTAGAGAGTTTATTGAGAAAAACGCTGTTTACGCAAATATTGATGCATAATTAAGGAGTTGTTTTTTTTTGCAGGTAGAATTTTTGATTTAAAAGGCAAAAAAAACAAGCAATTTATTCGTCAGGTGTTTAAACAATTCGTAAATTAAACCTAAAAAATAATTAATAACCAATAAAGTATAAAATATGAAAGTTACCATTGTAGGAGCAGGAAATGTTGGAGCCACTTGTGCGGATGTTATTTCTTATAGAGGAATAGCCAGCGAAGTAGTATTGTTGGATATTAAAGAGGGTTTTGCCGAAGGGAAAGCGTTGGATATCATGCAATGTGCTACAAATACAGGTTTTAATACTCATGTGTCTGGTGTTACTAATGATTATTCCAAAACAGCTAATAGTGATGTAGTTGTCATTACCTCAGGTATTCCAAGAAAGCCCGGAATGACTCGTGAAGAGTTGATAGGTATTAATGCAGGAATTGTAAAAACGGTTGCCGAGAATGTATTGAAATATTCGCCTAATACAATTATAGTGATGGTTTCTAATCCAATGGATACTATGACTTATCTGGCTTTAAAATCTACTGGATTACCAAAAAACAGAATAATTGGAATGGGAGGAGCATTAGATAGTTCCCGATTTAGAACATATCTTTCTTTGGCTTTAGATAAACCGGCAAATGATATTTCGGCAATGGTAATTGGTGGTCATGGAGATACAACTATGATTCCGTTAACCCGTCTTGCATCATACAACGGAATACCGGTAACGGAATTTCTTTCGGAAGAAGTGCTGCAAAAAGTAGCTGCTGATACAATGGTTGGAGGAGCTACGCTTACGGGGCTTTTGGGGACATCTGCCTGGTATGCTCCTGGCGCTTCGGTTGCTTTTTTGGTGGATAGTATTTTAAACGATCAAAAGAAAATGATTGCCTGCTCTGTCTTTATTGAAGGGGAGTATGGTCAAAATGATATATGTATCGGTGTGCCTTGTATAATTGGTAAAAACGGAGTTGAACAAATTTTGGAAATTCATCTCAATGAAAAAGAAAAAGCTTTGTTTGCTAAAAGTGCAGATGCGGTTAGGAGTATGAATGATGCCCTAAAATCGATTCTGGCTTAGATATTTTAAATAAAAAAGAATCAAGACTGCACTTTTGCAGTCTTTTTTTTGAGATTAATTAATAAATAAATTGTTTAATCATTTCGAGAATTATATATTTGCTCGGTTTAAAAAAAATGTTGTAATTCGTGATTACGGTTTTTTAGTTTAAAAACTCATATCAGGGCTTATTTTATGGGAGTTTAAAACAAACAACAAACAAAAAACATAATTAATTTTTAGTAATAATGCAGAATAAAGGACTTATTAAATTTTTCGCAATTCTATTTGCATTGGTAAGTATTTACCAGCTTTCTTTCACTTTTGTGGCAAATAATGTCAAGGAAGAAGCCAAAGCTTTTGCAGGAGATAATCCTGATAAAGAATTAAAATATTTAGATTCTATTGGTAAAGTAAAGGTTTTTGATCTTGGTTTTACAGATTTTACTTATAACGAAGTAAAAAACAAACAATTGAATAAAGGTCTTGACTTAGAAGGAGGAATCAATGTGATTCTTCAGATTTCTATAAAAGATGTTTTGAAAGGTTTGGCTAACAATTCTAAAAACCCTGTTTTTAACAAATCATTAGCCGACGCAAGTGCAAATTTAGAAGGGAATAAAACCTATTTAAATAAGTTTTTTGAAGCTTTTGAGGCTAACTCAAAAGGACAAGTGAAATTAGCATCACCTGATATTTTTGCAAACAGAAGTTTGCAGGGAGAAGGTGGTATCGATTTTCAGATGTCAGATGCTCAGGCTCAGAAAGTTATTAAAAGAAAAGTTGATGAATCTGTTGAAAGTGCTTTCAAAGTATTAAGAGAGCGTATCGATAAATTTGGTGTTACACAGCCAAACGTTCAAAAATTAGGAGAAACAGGAAGGATCTTAGTAGAGCTTCCGGGTGCTAAAGATGTTGATAGAATCAAAAAATTATTAGGAGGTAAAGCTCAGTTAGAGTTTTGGGAAACTTTTAAAATTGAAGAAATCGGAAACTTCTTAGTGTCTGCTAATGAGGCTTTGAAAAAGACTGAAATTAAAAAAACTGAAACTAAAACTGTTGCTAAAGATTCATTAAATGCATTATTAACTGATGCAAAGGATTCAACTGATACTAAAAAAGGAAACAATCCTTTGTTTGATAAAATTATTGGTCAGGGTGGCGGACCTGTTTTAGGTTATTTTGCTCCAAAAGATACTACAGTTATTAATGAGTATTTCAAAAGACCTGAAATCAGAATTTTATTGGCAGGAGATCAGCATAATGCAAAATTTGTATGGAGTAAACCAACTGTTACAAAAGATGCTAAAGGAAAAGATATTGAAGCAGTAGAATTATATGCTTTAAAAGGAAACAGAGATAATGCTCCTGCTATGAGTGGTGGTGTTGTTACTGATGCAAAAGATACTTTTGATCAATTAGGAAAACCTGCTGTTTCAATGCAAATGAGTCCTCAGGGGGCTAAAATTTGGGAAGAATTGACAGGAAGAGCTTTTGCTCAAAAAAGTTATATCGCTATTGTTCTGGATAATGTAGTGTATTCTGCACCAGGAGTAACTAGCGGACCAATCGCGGGAGGAAGATCTGAAATTACAGGTTCTTTTGATGTGGCAGAAACTAAAGATTTAGCTAACGTTTTAAATGCAGGTAAATTACCGGCTTCGGCAGATATTATTCAGTCAACTGTTGTTGGGCCATCTTTAGGTCAGGCTGCGATTGATGCAGGTACTATTTCTTCTGTGCTAGGATTTTTGTTAGTTTGTTTATGGATGGTATTCTATTATGGTAAAGCGGGCTGGTATGCTAACCTTGCATTATTATTGAACTTACTTTTCTTGTTCGGAATTATGGCAAGTTTTGGTTTCGTATTGACATTGCCGGGTATTGCAGGTATCGTATTAACTTTGGGTACAGCGGTAGATGCGAATATTATTATATTTGAAAGAGCCAAAGAAGAATTACGCGAAGGGAAGTCTTTGTCTGAAGCTGTGTTAGCTTCCTACGGATGGCATGGTGCGATGCGTTCTATTATTGATGCAAACGTTACTCACGTATTGACTGGAGCAATCCTGTTTATTTTTGGAACAGGACCAATTAAAGGTTTTGCTTTAACATTGCTTATTGGTATAGTAACTTCATTATTTACATCAATCTTTATTGCAAGAATTTTTATTGATAGAAATATAGCAGGAAAAGGAGATTTAACCTTCTCTACAAATATTACTAAAAACTGGTTTACTAATTTCCACTATGACTTTATTAAAGTTAAGAAATTCACTTATATTTTCTCTTCTATTGTAACAGTAGTGAGTTTGGTTTCTATCTTTTTCGTTAATGGATTAGATGAGGGTGTTGATTTTGTCGGAGGTAGAACATTTCAGGTTAAATTTGAGAAACCTGTAGATGCAACTGCTGTTTCGGATGAATTATCTGCTGCATTTGGAACTCCTGTTGAGGCTAAAATCTTAGGTGATGACGATCAGTTGAAAATCACTACGAAATATAAAATCAAAGAGGATGGAGTAGCTATTGATGAAGAAGTGAATCAAAAATTATATAACGCACTAGCGAAATATTTCCCTGGTGTTTCTTATGAGAAATTCATAAATACTTATGATGGAAAAACGGTTGGGGTTTTACAGGCTTCTAAAGTTGGAGCTTCTATCTCTGAGGATATCAAAACTAATTCATACTGGGCAGTTCTTGGAGCAATGGCAGTTATTTTCTTATACTTAATGGTTTCTTTCCGTAAATGGCAGTATTCATTAGGTGCGATCGCAGCTGTTGCGCATGACGTAATCTTTGTATTAGGAATCTACTCTTTATGTTATAAGTTTATGCCTTTCCACATGGAAATGGATCAGCACTTTATTGCAGCAATTCTTACAGTTATTGGTTACTCTATGAATGATACGGTAATTGTATTTGACAGGGTTAGAGAGTTTATTATCGGAAATCGTAAAGGTAGTTTTGAAGATATTGTAAATGCTTCTATTAATACGACTTTATCAAGAACATTGAATACTTCGTTAATGATGATCATCGTATTATTGACCATGTTCATTTTTGGCGGAGAATCAATAAGAGGATTTATCTTTGCAATGTTAATTGGTATTATTGTAGGTACTTATTCATCATTATTTATTGCTACACCGGTCTTGGTTGATACAATTTCAAAAGATGAAAAACACACCATTGAAGACAAACATAACAAGGCCTAATTAAAGTTAAAACCTTGATTAAATATAAAATCCGGCTTTTGCCGGATTTTTTTTTGAAGGGATTGTGAAGATTTATTTTTGAAATAAGAATTTTGAGCGGTTTTTAAGCTGTAATTTTATTAAAATACTGATACTGTTTTATTTGATTGAAATCAGTAGAATGATGTCAATTACAGATGCGGTAAAAAGAATCGTAAGGAATTTTATAATTGATTATTTCGTTATAATTCAGTTTTATAACGTTTTTGATTGAAAGAGTTTTGACTATACACAGTCGATGTTTGGTTCTAATTTTGTCCAACAAACATGATTTATTATGAAAATAAAATATCCTGTTTTAGCCCTGATGGAAGTGGTATCCTTTTTACTGCTTCTTTAGCAGTGAAAAGATATAGCGTACAGCAGGACAGAGGTTGTGGTGGAATCCAGATTTCTGCTTCTAATGTTTGTAGAATGAGAAACGGTAGGGTGTTTGTTAAATTTCGAAACTTTAGTTTTATGATACAAAAAATGCCCAATATTAATTGTATTGAGCATTATATTTATTCTTCACTTTTGTTTAAGATTCCGCTAAAGGATTTCTTTGTGCTCTAATGATGAAGAAAAGACCGATTATGATAAAAGGGATGCTTAGCCATTGTCCGGTAGAGAAATAGCCTAATGCGCTTTCAAAACCACCCTGGCTTTCTTTTACAAATTCTACTATGAATCTTACTACAAATAAAAGAACCAAAAACAAGCCGAACAAATAACCTGATTTAAGTCTGGCATTTGTTTTCCAATATAAGAAGTATAAAATAGCAAAGACAAAAACGTAGCAGAATGCTTCGTATAATTGCGTAGGATGTTTTGCAGGGACCTGAGCTAATAAGCTGGCAAATTTTGGGTCTACTGCTATTGCGGTGTAGGCATCTGCGGGATTAGCTATTTGAGTTGCATTTACAGCTTCATTTTTGCTAAACTGATCGTGTAAAAAACGAATTCCGAAAGCAGAGGTAGTGTCATTTCCAATAATCTCTGAGTTCATGAAGTTTCCGATACGTACAAAGATGGCTCCACTTGCTACCGGAATAACTACGCGGTCTAAAATCCATAATAATGGACGTTTTAGGATCATTTTGCTGTAATAATACATGGCAATAATAATGGCAATTGCAGCACCGTGACTCGCTAATCCCTGAAATCCTGTGAATTCGAATTTTGGTTCAAATCTAAAAGGTAGAAATATTTCTAGTAAGTGGTTTCTAAAGTATTCCCAGTCATAAAATAAAACATGACCCAAACGGGCGCCAATCAAAGTTGCTAAAACAGTCCAGACAAATAAAGAATCCAGTTTGTCAATTGATTCGTTTTCGCGTTCGAACATCTTTTTCATCAGGAACCATCCTAATCCGAAAGCGATAACGAACATTAAACTGTAATAGCGAATCATAAAAAATCCTAAATCGATTCCCTCAGAAGGATTCCAAACGATATTTAAGGCGTGTGTCATGTAATATTGTGTTTTGTTAATTGTAAAAATAAATATTTATAGAAGAGTTCCTCTTTATAAAAAGTTAATGTTTATGTGAGCATTTTTTTTCGGGAACAGGGTCATAGCCTGATTTTCCCCAGGGATTACAACTTAAAATGCGTTTCATTCCTAAATAGCCTCCATAAAATAATCCATGTTTTTGCAAGGCCTCAATCATATAGCTCGAACATGTTGGTTCAAATCGGCATGATGCTGGCGTAAATGGCGAAATAGCATTTTGATAAAAGCGTACTAATAAAACAAATGGAGTTGTAACTTTCATGATTTATTAGGGATAGATCGTTTAAAGTGAAAAGGTGGTACCTTCTTTTCCGTCTTTTAATTGAATGCCCAAAGTAATTAACTGATCTCTAATTTGGTCAGATAGAGCGAAATTTTTATCAGCTCTTGCCTGATTTCTCATTCCGATAAGCATGTTTACTACACCTTCTAATTTATCATTGTTGCTGTCGGCAGCTTTTTCATCGCTTAATCCCAAGACATCAAAAACGAAAGCATTAATTGCAGTAGAAAACGTTTTTAAATCTTCGGCAGAAATGGTCTCTTTGCCTTCTTTTAGTAAATTAATATAACGAACTCCTTCAAATAATTGAGCAATTAAAATAGGTGTATTAAAGTCGTCATTCATTGCGTCGTAGCATAATTGTTTCCACGCATTAAAATCAATTGAACTCGAATTTCCTGCTGAAATTCCAGATAAAGCATCAAGTGCTTCCATTAATCTTTTGTATCCTTTTTCGGCAGCGGTTATAGCATCATCAGAAAAATCAAGGATGCTTCTGTAATGTGCCTGTAACATAAAAAATCTCGTTACCGAAGCAGAAAAGGCTTTGCTTAAAATAGTATTGTCTCCGCTTAAAATTTCTCCTGGCAATATATTATTTCCTGTAGATTTTGCCATTTTTTTGCCATTAAGCGTAAGCATGTTGGCGTGCATCCAGTAATTTACAGGAGACTGACCGGTACAGGCTTCGTTTTGGGCAATTTCACATTCGTGATGCGGGAATTTTAAATCCATTCCGCCACCGTGAATGTCAAAGTGGTTTCCTAAGTATTTTGTACTCATTGCAGTACATTCAAGGTGCCACCCAGGAAATCCGTCACTCCAGGGAGAAGGCCATCTCATGATATGTTCAGGTTCTGCTTTTTTCCAAAGCGCAAAATCCTGCGGATTTCTTTTATCTGATTGTCCATCCAGATCACGTGTATTGGCCAGCATATCTTCGATATTTCTGCCGCTTAAAACGCCGTAATTGTTGGTTTGGTTATATTTGACAACATCAAAATAAACAGAACCGTTGGCAACATAACCAATTCCGGTATCAATAATCTTTTTGATAATTTCGATTTGTTCAATAATATGACCTGTTGCGGTTGGTTCAATGCTTGGTGGTAAAAAATTGAAAGCTTTTAGAATATCATGAAAGTCAACTGTATAGCGTTGAACAACCTCCATTGGCTCCAATTGCTCTAAACGCGCTTTTTTTGCAATTTTATCTTCACCTTCGTCAACATCATCCACAATGTGGCCGACATCGGTAATATTTCGGACGTAGCGAACTTTGTAATCCAGATGTAAAAAATACCTGAAAATGACGTCAAAAGACATAAAAGTCCTTACGTTTCCTAAATGCACATTACTATAAACCGTTGGTCCGCAAACATACATTCCAACATTTCCTTCATGGATTGGTTTGAAATTTTCTTTTTCACCCGAAAGGGAGTTGTATATTTTTAAGGGCTGACTTGTATATAAAGGCATAGTATTTATGTTTAATCGTTTAATCGTTTAATCGTTTAATCGTTAATTTTGATTATCTGATTTATACTTGTGAAAGATAGTATTTTTTTAGATTATTTATTGATTGCAGATTTTTTCAAGTTTTTCACGACATTGAACATATTCTGGTTCTGAAATATAATTTAAATCTTTTGAAAGAATTAAATGATTCAAAGTTTCCATTGCGGATGAATATGAGATTGTTAAAAAATGAGCTTTATCTTTGTTTGTATTTCTAGAAGTTCCTTCTGCAATGTTAGTAGCAATTGATGATGAGCTTCTTTTTATTTGAGAAGTAATACCGAACAATTCATTCGATGGAAATTTACTAGTTAATTTATAAATATCCAAAATAAACATTCTTGCATTTTGCCAAACTTCTAGCTTTTCAAATGAAAAAAGATACATTGATTTCTGTTTAATTGTTGATTTGTTTAATCGTTTAATCGAAAATTAAGGTTTAGTGACGAAGCGATTAAACAAATTAACGATTTACCGATTAAACTAAAACTGAGTATCTAATTTAATATAATCTAAAAATTCTCTTTTCGTTTGAGGATCTTTGAATTTTCCACCAAATTCAGATGTTACTGTACTGCTTTCGATATCTTTAATTCCTCTTGAGTTAACGCAAAGGTGTTTTGCATCAATAACACAGGCAACGTCTTCAGTGCCTAAAGCCTTTTGAAGTTCCTGAACTATCTGCATTGTTAATCGCTCCTGAACCTGAGGTCTTTTTGCGTAATATTCTACAATACGGTTCATTTTTGATAAACCAATAACTCTTCCGCTTGAAATATAAGCAACGTGAGCACGTCCTATAATTGGTAGTAAATGATGTTCACATGTAGAATAAACTGTAATGTTTTTTTCTACTAACATTTCTCCGTATTTGTAATTATTGTCAAAAGTAGAAGCTTTTGGCTGTTTTGCAGGATTTAAACCTCCAAAAATTTCTTTTACAAACATTTTTGCAACTCTGTTTGGAGTTCCTTTTATGCTGTCATCCGTCAAATCCATTCCCAGAGTTTGTAGAATGTTTTCAACATCTTTTTTTATTTTTTCTATTTTTTCCTCGTCAGTTATGTCAAAAGCATCAGCTCTTAAAGGGTTTTGAGCATTACTGCTGAAGTGATTGTCACCTATTTCGTCTAAAAAATCTTCGTTATTTATCATTAAAAACTACTATTATAATGGGTATATCTTTTTAAGGCGGTAAAGATAATTAATAAATAGGAAACCTTTTCTATCGTTTTTACTATTTAATTGCTCCTTTTTGGATATAATTTAAATTAAAAAGAAAAGGTATTTTATTAAAAACACAAAAGACAATAACTTAGGATGTTATTGTCTTTTGAAGATTGTGTTTGCACTTATTATTTTTTGTTATAAACAATAAGCGCTTCCTTTAATATGGTTACTGCGGTAATTAAATCTTTTTTGTTTAAAACATAAGCTATTCTAACCTGATTCAGTCCCATTCCCGGAGTTGAGTAAAATCCTTTAGCCGGAGCAATCATAACAGTTTCACCATTTAAGTCATAGCTTTCTAAAAGCCATCGTGCAAAATCATCGGAATTGTCAATTGGTAATTGTGCAATGCAGTAAAATGCACCTTTCGGCTTGGTTACAATTACGCCCTCAATTTTGTTTAACTCTGCGATTAAAGTATCACGACGATCTTTGTATTCTGATATTACTTCATCAAAATAGCTTTGAGGTGTGTCAATAGCAGCTTCGCAGGCAATCTGTTCAATAGTTGGCGGACTCAGACGAGCCTGGGCAAATTTCATAACAGTAGCCAGAACTTCTTTGTTTTTAGTCACCAAACAGCCGATTCTTGCACCGCACATACTGTAACGTTTTGAAACCGAATCGACCATAATTACATTTTGCTGTACATCATCTAAATTCATTACAGAAAAATGGACATCGTCTCCATCATATAAAAACTCACGGTATACTTCATCAGCGATTAAATATAAATCGTGTTTTTTTATTAAGCCTGCTAATTGTTTAATTTCTGTTTCAGAATATAAATAACCAGTTGGATTTCCCGGATTGCAAATCAGGATGGCTTTTGTCTTCGGTGTAATTAATTTTTCAACTTCTTCTATACTTGGTAAGGCAAAAGCGGTTTCGATTGTAGAAACAAGAGGTACTACAGTTGCACTTGTTGATGATGCAAAGGCATGGTAATTAGCATAAAAAGGCTCTGGAATAATAATTTCATCTCCAGGGTCTGTAATTGTGGCCAGTGCAAAAAGTAAGGCTTCAGAACCACCAGTAGTAACAATGATGTCTTCTGTGTTAACGTTTACATTTTGGCGCTGGTAAAAATGAGCTAATTTTTTTCTATAACTTTCATATCCGGCAGACGGACTGTATTCTATAAGACTCAAATCAATATTTTTTACCGCCTCGATGGCCACTTCGGGTGTCTTGATATCCGGTTGACCAATGTTTAAGTGATACACCTTGTGTCCTTTTTTCTTTGCTAAATCTGCAAAAGGAGCCAGCTTGCGTATCGGTGATTCGGGCATGTTTTTGCCTTTGAGTGAAATTGTTGGCATGAGTATAAATTATTGAAGTGCAAATTTGCATTTTTTTTTCGAATTTAACGTAAACAATACAGGTACTTATAGAAATGTAACAATAATCAATATTTTTAGTAATTTTATCATAAAAAAATATCAATGAAAGGATTTATCATATTGTTTTTTGGGCTTTTGGCATCTTTTACAGTGAAGGGACAAGATGATTTTTTGCTTGAAAGACATAAAAAGAAAGTGGTAATCCCTTTTAAACTGATTAATAATTTAGTTTTTCTTCCAATAAAAGTTAATGGTGTTGAATTGAACTTCTTGTTAGATTCTGGTGTAGATGAAACTATTCTTTTCAGTATGGATGAAAAAAAGGAGGTAAGTTTTAAAAATGTTCAGAAAATTAAGCTCAGAGGATTAGGAAGCGAAGAGGAAATCGAAGGATTGAAATCAACTAATAATATTTTGGAAACACATGGGATGAAATCTGTTAACCACATGCTTTATATTATTTTGGATCAGGGATTTAATTTGTCTTCGCATATAGGTATCCCGGTTAATGGAATTATCGGATATAAGTTTTTTAAAAACAATATTGTAGAAATTAATTATCAGAAGAGGAAAATTTTTGTTTATCAAAATAATGAAAAGATTAGAAAAGATTTGGATAAAAAATTCGTGAGCCTGCCTATTACGATTGAAAGATCTAAACCATATATTGTAGCATCTGTATTTGTAAACAATTTGAACATGCCGGCTAAATTGCTCGTGGATATTGGAAACAGCGATGCATTTTGGGTTTTTGAAAATGATAAAATAAAATTACCTGAAAAGAATTTTCCCGATTTTTTAGGAAAAGGATTTAGTGGTGATATTGAAGGGCACAGAGCAAAAATGACTAAATTTTCCCTGGCTGATTTTGAATTTAAAAATCCAATTGTTTCTTTTCCGGATTCAAGTTCTATAAAAAATGTAAAAATGGTTGTCAATAGAATAGGTTCTGTTGGTGGCGAAGTTTTGAAGCGATTTACAATTGTCATGGATTATGCTGATAAAAAAATGTATCTGAAAAAGAACAGCAAATTCAGTGATCCTTTCACTTATAATAAAAGCGGAATTACGGTTCAGCATAATGGGCTGCAGTGGGTGCAGGAAACGGTTCACTTAGAAACGGTGAAAATAAATACTGTTTCAACGGTTGATGAAAATAACTTAGACTCAAGAAGTAACGATTTTAGGTATAAGTTTCAATTAAAACCTGTTTTTGAGATTGTAAATGTCCGAAAGAAGTCTACTGCAGAAAAATCTGGTCTGCAAAAAGGAGATATAATTATCAGTATAAACGGAAATAAACCTTATAAATATACTTTACAGCAAATTAATAATCTGCTAAAATCAGAAGAAGATGTCTGGATTAATTTAGAAATTGAGCGTAACAGTGCGTTGTTAAAATTCAGGTTCAGGTTAGAAGATGAATTGTAAGTTTTTTTTTAAATAAGAAATAAATTGAGAAGCCTTTTTTATTGGCTTCTTTTTTTTATTTTTATAAAGATAACCATGAATTAAAATGTCAATTATGAAAAAACTAGTTTTATCCTGTCTGATTTTATCTTTAACCGGACTACAAAGCTGTAAAAATGATGAAAAACAAAAAGAAACCGAAGCTGCTAAAGCAGAAGGTGAAAAAGTTGTAAGTACCCAATGTTATAAAGCAATTTATGAGAATGATAATATTGATTTGAAATTGAATAATTTAAAAAATGGAAAAATAAGCGGAAGCATGTCGATGAAAGTTTCTGGTGCAGCAGAAAGAATTGGTGAAATAAAAGGAGAGTTTCATGGAGATACCTTATTTGCAGATTATACTTTTACAGAAGGAGCAGATAAAAAAACGTTCAAAAATCCAATGGCATTTTTAAAAAAAGACAAACAGCTTATTTTAGGAAACGGAACAATGCAGACTACAATGGGAGTAACGTATCTGGTTAAAGATAAACCAATAGACTTTGAACGTGTAAAATATAAATTTGATAGTATCGATTGCGCTGACAAGTAAAATGTAATTGTTTTGCTTATATAAAACAAAAATGCCGTTTCCCGGGAGAAAACGGCATTTGTTATTTAGATTTAAAAATTCTTACTGAACTTCACCTTTAATTTTTAAAGCAACCCTTCCGTCAGGATAATTTACGGCATTAGTTTCAACAGTAATCGTTTTACGAATTGGCCCTGCAGCCATGTTATATTTTACGTCAATTTTTCCTTTTTTTCCTGGCTGAATTGCACCAGCGGGTTTTGTAACCACAATAGAACTCAGTGTGGACTGTGCTGAAATTATCGTTAAGGGAGCATCACCGGTATTTGTAAATTCAAAAGATCTGACAGCATTGTCGCTCTTTGAAACTTTTCCGTAATCAATAGTATTGTCCTGAGCTGAAAACTCAATTTTAGGACCGTTTTGAGAATAACCCGCCACGCTAAACAGTACGATTACAATAAATTTAATAACATTTTTCATTTTGAAATTGTTTTTAAGATAGGAGTAAATATACTTTCTTTTAATTAATACACAAATTATTATTTCGTTTTTTATAGTGTACTTAATTATTTACTTTTGCTGTCGGTTATAAGTACAAGAATTGAACCAAAGTTTCGTTTCTTTGTTTAACTGTTTAATCGTTTGACAGATTTGCCTTAATGGATTTCACAAAAAAAATAAACGATTAAACAATTTAACGATTAAACGAATCAACAAAAAAAAGTAAACGATTAAACAACCTATTTAAATGACAATTCCAGCACAATTTGACGCTAAAGCGATTGAGAACAAATGGTATGAGTATTGGATGAAAAACAATTATTTTCATTCAGAACCAGATCATAGAACACCTTATACAATTGTAATCCCGCCGCCAAACGTCACTGGAGTCCTTCACATGGGGCACATGTTAAATAATACGATTCAGGATGTTTTAATTCGTAGAGCACGTCTTAAAGGTTTCAATGCCTGCTGGGTTCCGGGAACGGATCACGCATCGATTGCTACTGAGGCAAAAGTGGTAGCGAAATTAAAAGCAGAAGGAATCAATAAAAACGATTTAACCCGTGAAGAATTCCTAAAACATGCCTGGGAATGGACCGATAAATACGGAGGAACAATCTTAGAACAGCTTAAGAAATTAGGCGCTTCTTGCGATTGGGAACGTACTAAGTTTACTATGGATCCTGATATGTCTGCTTCTGTAATTAAATCGTTTGTAGATTTATACAACAAAGGATTAATTTACAGAGGATACCGAATGGTAAACTGGGATCCTGAAGCTAAAACGACTTTATCTGACGAAGAAGTTATTTACGAAGAACAACAAGGAAAATTATTTTTCTTAAAATATAAAATCGAAGGTTCAGAAGATTTCTTAACCATTGCCACAACGCGTCCGGAAACTATTTTTGGAGATACTGCCATCTGTATCAATCCGAACGATGAGCGTTTTACACATTTAAAAGGTAAAAAAGCAATCGTTCCAATTTGCGGAAGAGTAATTCCAATTATCGAAGACGAATATGTCGATGTAGAATTCGGAACAGGATGTTTGAAAGTAACGCCTGCGCACGATATGAACGATAAAACGTTAGGAGAAAAACACAACCTAGAAATCGTTGATATTTTTAATGAAGATGCGACTTTAAACAGCTTCGGATTGCATTATCAAGGAAAAGACCGTTTTGTAGTTCGTACTGAAATTGCAAAAGAACTTGAAGAACTTGGAGCTTTAGCAAAAACAGAAATACACTTAAATAAAGTGGGAACTTCTGAAAGAACAAAAGCGGTAATCGAGCCAAGATTATCAGACCAATGGTTCCTGAAAATGGAAGAATTGGTAAAACCAGCCATTAAATCAGTTTTAGAAACGGGAGAAATTAAATTACATCCAAAACGTTTCGAAAATACGTATGCGCATTGGTTAAACAACATTCGTGATTGGAATATTTCCCGTCAGTTATGGTGGGGGCAACAAATTCCAGCGTACTATTACGGAGACGGAAAAGAAGATTTTGTAGTTGCAGAAAACATAGAAGATGCCTTGAAATTAGCACAGGAGAAAACTTCAAACTTGAAACTTGAAACAAAAGATCTAAAACAAGATGTTGACGCATTAGATACATGGTTCTCATCCTGGTTATGGCCAATGTCAGTTTTTGGTGGAATTATGGATCCGGAAAGTGCTGACTTTAAATATTACTATCCAACAAATGATTTAGTAACTGGCCCGGATATTTTATTTTTCTGGGTGGCGAGAATGATCATTGCAGGTTACGAATATGCCGGTGAAAAACCATTTACAAATGTATATTTGACTGGTTTAGTTCGTGATAAGCAACGTCGTAAAATGTCTAAATCATTAGGAAATTCTCCTGATCCTTTAGATTTGATCGATGCTTTTGGAGCCGATGGAGTTCGTGTAGGATTGCTTTTAAGTGCTTCTGCAGGAAACGATATTATGTTTGATGAAGAATTATGTAATCAGGGGAAAGCGTTTTCAAACAAGATTTGGAATGCGTTTAAATTGATTAAAGGTTGGGAAGTTTCAGAAACGATCGCTCAGCCAGAATCGTCAAAAGTAGCAATCGAATGGTACGAAGCAAAACTACAACAGACTTTAGTTGACATTGAAGATAATTTTGAGAAATACAGAATATCTGATTCACTTATGGCAATCTATAAATTGGTTTGGGATGATTTCTGTTCCTGGTTCTTAGAAATGATTAAACCAGCGTACCAACAGCCAATTGACAGTGTAACTTTCGTGAAAGCGATAGAAATGTTAGAAAGTAACTTGAAATTGTTACATCCTTTCATGCCTTTCTTAACGGAAGAAATCTGGCAGTTAATTGCTGAAAGAACTCCTGAAGAAGCTTTAATTGTTTCAACCTGGCCGGAATTAAAATCTTTCGATGCAAAATTAATTGCTGATTTTGAAAATTCAATTGAGGTAATTTCGGGAATCAGAACGATTAGAAAAGACAAAAATATTCCGTTTAAAGATGCAATCGAATTAAAAGGAATCAACAGCGAAAATGTTTCAACTTATTTCGATTCCATTATCACGAAATTAGGAAACGTTTCTGCTTTCGAATATGTTTCTGAAAAAGTAGACGGCGCATTGTCTTTCCGTGTAAAATCAAATGAATATTTCATTCCGATTACTGGAAATATAGATGTTGAAGCTGAAATCAAAAAGCTAACAGAAGAGTTGAATTATACTAAAGGATTCCTGAAATCTGTAGAAGCAAAACTTTCAAACGAGAAATTCGTAAACGGAGCTCCGGAAAAAGTTTTAAATATTGAAAAACAAAAACAAGCCGATGCTTTGGCAAAAATTGCTACAATCGAGCAGAGTTTGGCTGGTTTAAAATAAAAAATTAAACTTAGTTTTTATACAAAACCCGACAGATTTTAAAAATTTGTCGGGTTTTATTTTGGGGCTAAAATGACTAATTTTTATTCAAAAAATATATGTGGTTTTTATGATTTTGTATTTTAAAATGATATAAATTTAATACGATTTTACACTATCTAAATTTTATTTTTTCAATGAAAAAAATCTTCTTTTTTATCTTTATTTCATGTCTCTTTTTTTCTTGCTCCAATAAAATTGAGAATGTTGAAAAATCTGTTTATTACTGGAAAAGTGACAGTTGGGACTTAAGTACAAAGGAAAGTACTATTTTAAAAGATTTAAAAATTAAAAAACTTTATATTAAGTTTTTTGAAATAGATCATAATGATGCTTATGGAGATTTTCCTGTTTCTAAAACATCTTTACGATTTTATCAGCAAGACAGTCTTGATATTGTTCCAACCGTATATATTAAGAACGAAGTTTTTAAAAATACAAACAGAAAAAGGTTAGATACACTGGCAGATAATATTAATTTCCTGATTAATAAATATGCTAAAGATAAATTCGAAAGAGTAAATCCAATTAAAGAGTTTCAGATGGATTGCGACTGGACACTGACAACAAAGGATAATTACTTCTATTTTTTAAAGAAACTAAAAGAGATTTCGAAGAAAGAGATTAGCTGTACGTTACGATTATATCCTTACAAGTATCCCGAAAAAATGGGTGTTCCGCCAGTTGATAAGGCTACTTTAATGTGTTATAATTTAATCAATCCGTTAGAGAATCATTCTAAAAACTCCATTTTAGATATTGAAGAATTAAAGTTGTATCTCAATAAAAAAAGAAAATACCCATTGCATTTAGATATTGCACTGCCGACTTATTCCTGGATGCAGGTGTATCAAAATGATCACTTTTATAAAGTAATTTATGAGGAACAGAAAGAGATTTTAAAATCTTTAAAAGAGATAAAACCTTTGTGGTATGAAGTTAAAAAAGACACTGTAGTTGACAACTTTTATCTAAGAATTGGGGATAAGATTAAATATGAAAATTTAACTTCAGCGAAAATTAATGAGGCAATCGAAGTAATTAAAAAAAATGTTGATTTTGACGCAAATACTACAGTTACCTTATTTCATTTAGACGAAAAACAATTAAGCAATTACACCAATGAAGAACTTTCTGCTTTTTATAGCAACTTTAGTAAGTAATAGCATTTTTGCATGTGGTTTTTATCCGTTTGGAGAAGACATCAGATATTCTTTTTTAAACCCGGCAAATTTTAATTACTATTCTTATTCTGAATTTAATTATTCTTCTAATACATTTTATCCAAATGCAGATGGAGTTTATCCAAAAGGTGCAATTGATGAGAATGAAAAATTATGGATAAAATACTGTAATAATAAAGTTTCTGCTGAAGCTGTACGAATTGTTTTATATGATTTTAAAGAGGAAGATATTAATGAAAAATCGCCGAATGAGATGCTTCAATATTTTTATAAAACTAAAAATATCGAAGCCATAAATTATTTAAAGTTTGCTAAAACCTGCGAATTTTTCAATGGAACCTATGAAGATCCATGGGAAAGAAAAGAAAGTGTTTCGCTGCCAAAAAGAAGAGAACTGATTGATAAAGCTATTTTCATTTCTAATAAAACGAAAAATAAGGAACTTAGATTGAGATATACTTTTCTGGCGATAAGGCTGGCTTATTATAATAATGATTTTTATCAAATTAGATCCTTATTTGATACTGTTTTTAAATCTCAGAAAAAAGATATCCTATATTATTGGAGCTTGTATTTCAGAACATTCGTAGAAAAAGATAAAGCTTTGGTAAATTTTTATGCAGCACAGGTTTTTGTAAATGCACCCGATAAGCGTTTTATGATCTCTCAGGTATTTGATGCTAAAATTTCTTTGGATGCTGTTTTGAAATATGCTAAAAACAATGAGGAAAGAGCAAATGTTTATTTTTTGGCAGGTATAAAAAAAAGTGATCAGGCGTTATTTTGTTTAGAGCAAGTGTACAAATACAATCCGAAGTTTGAAGGTGTTTCATTTTTATTATTAAGAGAAATCAATAAAATTGAAGATTGGGTTTTTACGCCATATTATTCTTTATTTAATCCTTCTGTTTCAAAGTTTAGTTATTGGGGCGAAGACAGTGATAAGAATAATTCAATACACGATATTTTAAATCGTGTGGAGAATGACAGAGCTTATGCTGGCAAAGTATTACAATTTGTAAATAATGTAAACCTAAAAAAGATTAATGATCCCATTTTATGGAAAATAGGGAAGGCATACCTGTCATTTGTAACGAGAAATAATCAAAGTTGTTTAAATGGGATTACGGCGGTAGAAAAAAATATTTCTAAGAAAGATGCTCTTTATGATCAAATACAGATTATAAAAGCATTGGCATTAACTGCAAATCAGGAAAGCGGGAAAGCTGAGATTTTGGAAGAAGTGAAACCAATCCTTATTAAAAATCAAAAAAATGAAAAGTTTCTATTTGCTATTGGAAGAGAATTAGAATATAAAAAGAATACGACTGATGCGGCTTTTTTGTATTCCAAGTTTAATCATGCTAATACTGAATATGTTGGGTATTACGATTCTGGTACAGCGGTTTGGAAAACTTTAAAAAACCGGAGTAATTCCTATAGAGATTTTTATTCTGATTACTTTGATTATATTGATGTCATTTATTCGCCTGAACAAGTACAGGAAATTGTGTCGCAAATTGAAGATAAAAACAATAGCTTAGATTCATTTTCTAAATGGAAACAAAGTTATCTCAAAACTCAAATTCCAAGACTGTACGACCTGATTGGTACAAAATACATTCGTCAGAATAATTTAAAACTCGCAGCTAAATATTTTGCTAAACTTAATATTGATAAATTGGCGAACTATTCTGATTGTCTGTGGGAAAAGCCAAATTGTAAAGAATCTGATATGTTTGATGCAAATCCTTTCTTTGTACTTAAATATACACCTGAGTTTATTAAACAGGAGAAGCTTTTTAAATTAAATAAACGGAGTATTACAGAACATTTGATATCATATCTTAAAAAAGCATCTGATCCAAAAGAAGAAAATAAAGATTATTACTATTTTCTGGCAGCCAATGCCTATTACAATATGGCACAAAATGGCAATTCATGGATGATGCGTCGTTACTACTGGCATAGTTACACTGATGATGCTCCTTTTGAAGATGAAAAAGAATTTTATGAAAGTAATCTGGCGCAAAAAAATTATCTTCTGGCATTAAAAAATGCAAAGACAGATCAGTTTAAAGCATTATGTTTAAGGATGCTTGGGCGTTGCGAAAAGAATAAACTCGAATATCAGCATCCAAATAACTATGATAACAGAATTGAAAATTATGATGATTTTCTATTGAATAAAAACAGATATTATCAGGATTTAAAATCAAATTATGCAGATGATTATGAGATATTAATGTCTAGCTGTAGTTCTTTTGAAGAATATTTTAAAGCCAGAAGATAAAATATAAAACCCCGACAGAATTTTAAATCTGTCGGGGTTTATAAATATTTAGAATGGGATTTATTTCTTATTAAGCTCTTCTACTTTTTGTTCCCAATATGTTTCAAGCTTGCTATAATCAACTGGTTCTGCGGGTTTTTGATATGGCAGCCTGCCTGATTCAAATGCCCTGACGAGAATGGTTTCTATCAAATAATCTTCGTTGACTTCAAAAGGTTTATATTCCCGTTTTAAACTAATATCAAACATATTGGCGGTAGCATTTGATACAAACGCCTTAAAACCACTTTTTAATGTTTTTACCAGTTCGTATGTCGTTATTCCTGTTTGTCGATGGATTAGTTTTACTAAAATCTGACCTTGTTTTCGTGAAAGTTTTTTTAGTCTGGCTTCGAACTCATTGTTGAGATAATCTTCAACGATTTTAAAATATTTTTTCTTTTCACGGCTGGTTTTCAAACGAGCCATTCCATTATTTAAAGCGGTTAGGCGGTCTGCAGCCAGTCTTGCATAAGGATACACTTTATAAACCCTGTTTTGAAGAATCAGAAATTGTTTTTTGGCTTCAGGATCAAGGTCTCCTTTTGAGATAAGGATTTCAGGCAATTCAATAGTGTCACCTAAAATAGAGTCATTTTCTGTAAGCGTATAACCCATTTCACTTTCTTTTGGCGTAATCTGTGCTTTTGCAGCAAAAGAAATTAAAAGAAAACATAAAATACAAGTTGTAAATCTCATCGAATATATATTTAAGTGTAAAATTATACATTATATACACAACTGTAATACCAAATTTATAAATTAGCGAAAAATTTTTTTATGAGTACAAAATCTATCTTAAATGATACTTCAATCGCTTTTTTAGAAAGCTACTTAAATAACGCTTCGCCGACTGGCTATGAAAGCGAAGGACAAAAAATCTGGATGAATTATCTGGAACCTTACGTAGATACTTTTATAACGGATACTTATGGAACTGCTGTTGGAGTAATCAATCCCGACGCACATTTTAAAGTGGTAATCGAAGGGCATGCTGATGAAATTTCGTGGTATGTAAATTATATTACAGAAGACGGTCTGATATATGTAATTAGAAACGGAGGGTCTGATCACCAGATTGCGCCTTCAAAAAGAGTAAATATCCACACTAAAAAAGGAATCGTAAAAGGTGTTTTTGGATGGCCGGCGATTCACACACGTTTGCGTGATAAGGAAGAAATTCCTAAGTTAAGCAATATTTTTATTGATTTAGGATGCGAAACAAAAGAGCAGGTTGAAGCTCTTGGAGTTCATGTAGGCTGTGTGATTACGTATCCGGATGAATTTATGATTTTAAACGAAAATAAATTTGTCTGTCGTGCCATTGACAACAGAATGGGCGGTTTTATGATTGCAGAAGTTGCACGTTTGCTGAAAGAGAATAACAAAACACTTCCGTTTGGATTGTACATTGTTAACTCGGTTCAGGAAGAAATTGGTCTTCGTGGTGCCGAAATGATTGCGCAAACCATTAAACCAAATGTTGCCATTATTACAGATGTTTGCCACGATACAACCACTCCTATGATTGATAAAAAGGTTGAAGGCGATCTTAAAATGGGTAAAGGTCCTGTGATTGCCTATGCACCGGCAGTCCAAAATAATTTACGTGATTTAATCGTAGATACAGCCGAAGAAAACAAAATTCCGTTTCAGCGTCATGCGACTTCGAGAGCTACGGGAACGGATACCGATGCTTTCGCTTACAGCAATGGAGGTGTGGCTTCAGCATTGATTTCACTGCCATTACGTTATATGCACACTACTGTAGAAATGGTCCACAAAGAAGATGTAGAAAATGTGATTCAGCTGATTTATGAATCATTATTGAGAATCGAAAACAATGAAACTTTTTCTTATTTCAAATAAGAGATAATTTAAAACGTTAATTCGGTTATTTTAGAATAGCCGAATTAACTAATAAAAATAAGCATGAAAATTTTACTGCTCGAAGACGACTTTACTTTATCCAAAGAAATAACGGTATTTTTTGCTTCAAAAGAATTCGAGTGTGTTCCTTATTATGATGGCGGACTTTTGCTCCGAAAATATTTTCCTTATGATTATGATTTGATTATTCTCGACATCAATGTTCCAGGTATAAATGGAATTGAAGTTTGTAAAAAGATTCGGGAGATTGATAAAAAAACGCCTATCATAATGTTGACTGCTTTCAGTGAAATTGAAGACAAACTGTCTGCTTTTGATAGCGGTGCCGATGATTATCTGGTAAAGCCTTTTCATTTTGAAGAATTATTTGCCCGAATTTCTTCTCTTTTAAGACGAAAGGAAATTCCGCAACAGGCAGAAGATAAGATTGTAATTCAGGATTTGGAAATTTTAGAATCTGAAATGAAAGTTTTTCGTGCTGGCGAAGAAATCAAACTTACCCCTAAAGAATTTAAACTCATTTTGATTTTGGCTCAGGCCAAAGGAAAAGTACTTTCAAAACAATTCATAGCCGAAAAACTTTGGGATTATCACATCGAAACCAATCAGAATACAATTGAAGTTTACATTAATTTTCTTCGAAAAAAAATAGATAAAGATCACGAAACAAAACTAATCCGAACTAAAATTGGTTACGGATATTATCTAAGCGATCAGGAATGACATTAAAAAACAGGATATCACTTTTAGTAAGCTTGCTGTTTACAATCCTTTTTGGGCTGGCTTCTACTGTGATTTTTGTTTTGTATTCTAATTTCAGAAAAGAAGAATTTCGGGATCGTTTAGAAATAAAAGCACTTTCGAACATTAAACTTCTCGTAAATGTAAAAGAAGTTGACGACCAGCTTTTAAAAATGATCGATCAGAATTCAATTAATAAATTGTATGACGAAAAAACACTGGTTTTCGATTCTCATTTCAAACTCATCTACAGTAGTATCGATGATGCTAAAATTGACTGGTCTGTCAACGATTTAAAATACCTTAAAAAACATAAAACGTTTTTTAAGCAACAAGGCGATTACGAAGTTTACGGCGTTTTTTATGATACCAAAGACAGGGATTTTTATGCCTTAATATCGGCTACAGATGATTATGGCAAACGAAAATTACTTTTTTTACGGTATACCTTAATTATTTCTTATATCTTTTTCACCTGTATCTGCTGGGTTTTAACCTCTTTAATGGTAAAAAAAGCCATGAATCCGTTAAGTATTTTTCATCAGAAGATTAAAAATATAAACGAGAACAATCTGGATACCCGTGTTGAATCCAAAAGCAATAAAAACGAAATTGATCTGATTGCCAATGAGTTCAATTTTATGATGGACAGAATTGAGATTTCGTATCAAAAACAAAAGGAATTTACCGCTCACGCCTCACACGAACTCAGAACTCCTTTATCGAGAATTACGGCACAAATAGAAAATACAATTGCCGATTCAGAAACATCCGTTAAAGGAAAAACTTTTTTAAACACCATTTTATCAGATGTCAATCATTTGTCAGAACTGATTAATTCTTTACTTGTATTGTCAAAAATAGATACCAATACTAACGGAAACAATGAAATTCACCGAATGGATGAAATTCTGTTTTCGGCCATTGAAAATTTAAATAAAACCTTTCCTGATTTTGTCATTCTTTTTGAAATAGAAGAAAGTGAGAATCTGGATACGGCTTTAGAAATCAAAGGAAATAAAAACCTTTTAGAAATTGCACTGAGTAATGTTCTAAAAAATGCCTGTGTTTATGCTGATAACAAACAGGCAAAAGTCAAAATTAGTACTCAGGAAAATCATTTGGTCATCTCGGTTTTAAATACCGGAAAAACGCTGAGTGAAAAGGAACAGAAAAATCTTTTTCAGCCTTTTATGCGTGGCGAAAATTCAAAAGGAACGTCCGGTTTCGGACTGGGGTTACGCATTGTAAATCGCATTTTAACGCTTCATAATGCAAAAATCATATATAGCGCGCCTACTGAAAACAGCAATTTATTCCAATTGATTTTTCATTAACTAAACCCTGTTGGGTGAAGCGAAAAGATGTGTCAGGCTGAGTCCATTCGGCTTCGCTCAGGATAAACTTAGTCGAAGCTCTTCGAACTTAAAATTTATCAGTTTTTTTATTTTTTTAAGCACTTTTTAAGGTCTTTCTTAAGGTGTCTTAAAGTCTCCCGATAGCATATTTGTATCAAATAAAAATGATACAATGAAAAAGTTATTTGCATTATTCCTGCTGATTGCCATGAATCAGATGGTTCTGGCTCAAAAAACAGTCACTTTAGAAGATTGTGAAAGTCAGTTTTTAAAAAACAACCTCTTCCTGTTGGCTTCGCATTACAATATCGATGCCTCAAAAGCGCTGACGATTCAGGCGGGTATCTGGGACAACCCAGTGATTTCCGCAGAACTGAACGCCTACAATCCGGATCGTGATAAATATTTTGATATCGGAAAACAAGGTCAGAAAGTATTTGGCATCGAACAGCTGATTTATCTGGGTGGCAAAAAACGCAACGAAATAAAATTAGCAAAAACCAATGAACAGCTGGCAGAGCTGCAATTCAATGATTTGCTCAGAACACTGAAACTACAATTGCGTAAAAGTTTTTACACAGTTTATTACAATTCAAAAAGTCTGGAAACTACAGACAAACAATTGGCTCATATTGAAGATTTAATCAATTCCTATTCAGTTCAGGCGCAAAAAGGGAATATTCCTTTGAAAGATGTTGTGCGTCTGCAATCGCTTTATCTAAATTTTAAGAACGAGCGAATGGAAGTAGTAAATAACAATATAGAAGAACAGGCGAATCTGAAATTGCTTATGAATTCTACCGAAGAAATTGTTCCAAATGTTTCAAAAGATGAATTCAGCAAATACTTAAAAACAATTGATTTCGATTTAAAATCTTTCGAAAATGAAGCGATTGCCAACAGACCGGATTATCTGGCAAAACAAAAAGAAATCGATGCTAATGAACTGAATGTTAAATGGCAAAAATCGCTTTCGGTTCCGGATATCACTTTAGGCGTCAAATACGATCAGCGAAGCGGCGCTTTTAATAATGAAGCGAATTTAACTGTTGGAATTCCGTTACCGCTTTGGAATCAAAACAAAGGAAATATTAAGTACGCCAAGACCATTCTGGAACAATCAAAAATTGAAAAGCAAAATTTTGAACTGCAGCTTCAGACCGAAATTACATCCGCCTGGAATAAATGGGACGAATCGCGTAAAAACTATGTGGTGATAAAACCAACTGTAAATTCCGATTTTGAAGCCGTTTACAACGGAATCTTAACCAATTTTCAAAAACGAAACATTAGCTTATTAGAATTTACAGATTTTATGGAAAGCTACAATCAGGCAAATATTCAGGTAAACGAGTTAAAGAAAAAACTGGCGCTGTCTGCCGAAGAATTAAACAGTACAATCAATAAAGACTTATTTTAAAACGAAATAAAATGAAACATAAATTAATTATCGGAATTGCAATTGTGAGTTTATCCATCGCAGGCTGTAAAAAAGAAGTAGAAAATCCGCAGATCAATACCTCTTTTGCTTTAAGCGATAACATGCTAAAATCTACAACAACGGCGGTCGCACAAACACAGCCCGTAACAAACGAATTGAGTTTTTACGGAAAAATCACGGCCGACAACAATAAAATGATTGATGTTTATCCGCTTGTGGGTGGAAACGTAATCAAGGTCAATGTAGAACTTGGTGACTATGTGAAAAAAGGGCAGGTGCTGGCGACTATAAAAAGTACCGATATCGCCGATTTCGAAAAACAATCCCTTGATGCCAAAAGTGATTTGCTGGTTGCCAAAAACAATTTGAAAGTCGCCCAGGAATTATTTGACGGAAAATTAAACTCTGAAAGCGATGTGCTTCAGGCAAAATCTGAAGTGAATAAAGCACAGTCGCAATTAAGCAAAGTTCAGGAAACGTACAAAATCTACAACATTAAAGCAGGTTCTATTTACGAAGTAACAGCACCAATCAGTGGTTTTGTGATTCAAAAAAGCATCAATCAGGATATGCTTTTGCGCTCTGACCGCTCAGAAAATATTTTTGACATAGCCGAAATAAGCGAAGTCTGGGCAATGGCAAACATTAACGAAATCGACATTAATAAAGTAAAATTAGGAATTGATGCAGATGTTACGACTTTAAGTTATCCGGATAAAGTTTTTAAAGGAAAAGTAGATAAAATTTTCAACGTGATTGATCCGGAAACCAAGGCAATGCAGGCGAGAGTTAAACTGCAAAACCCGGGATTTTTACTGAAACCGGATATGAATGCCAACATCAAATTGTATTTTAAGGAAGATAAATCGATGATTGCAATTCCAAGTGATGCTATTGTTTTCGATAAAAGTAAAAACTTCGTCATGATTTTCAAAGACCGAAATAACATCGAAACCAGACAAGTTGAGGTTTACCGAGTGGTTGGAAAAACTACCTACATCTCAAGCGGTTTAAAAGAAAATGAAAAAGTCATTACCAACAATCAGCTATTTATTTACCGTGCTTTAAACGAATAAGACATGAACAAATTCATACGAAATATTATTGCTTTTTCGCTTAAGAACAAAGCATTTACCTTTTTTTGGGTAGGATTACTGGCGGTTGCAGGATTTATTTCTTTCAAAAACATGCCCATTGACGCTTTTCCTGATGTAACGAATACCCAGATTATCATCATTACACAATGGAACGGAAAAAGTGCTGAAGAAGTAGAACGTTTTGTGACTTCTCCTATCGAAATTTCCATGAACTCGGTTCAGAAAAAGACGAGTGTTCGTAGTATTACCATGTTTGGTTTATCGGTCATCAAAATCATTTTTGATGATGGGGTCGATGATACTTTTGCCCGTTTTCAGGTTAATAATTTATTGAAAAACGTTACGCTTCCTGATGATGTCGAACCAGATGTACAGCCGCCTTATGGGCCTACAGGAGAAATTTTCCGGTATATTGTAAAAAGTGACAGCCGTGACAGTCGTGAATTATTAACGTATCAAAATTGGGTAATCGACAAACAGCTTCGTTCTGTTCCCGGTGTGGCCGATTTAAATGTTTTCGGAGGTCAGACCAAAACCTATGAAGTTGGTGTTGATCCCGTTAAATTAGCAAAATACAATATTACGCCGCTTCAGGTTTACAATGCTGTCGATGCAGGAAATTTAAATGTTGGAGGTGATATCATCGAAAAAAACGGACAGGCATTTGTGGTTCGCGGAGTAGGACTTTTAAAATCCCGAAAAGATATTGAAAACATCATTGTGGATCAGGCGGGTGGAAATCCAATTTTGGTTAAAAACGTAGCTTCTGTATACGAAAGTTCAATGCCAAGAGTAGGACAGACGGGTATTGGAAACAATGACGATGCGGTTGAAGGGATTGTGGTAATGCGTAAAGGCGAAAATGCGCAGGAAACTTTGGCTTTAATCAAAGATAAAATCAAGGATTTAAATGAAAATGTACTTCCTAAAGACATTAAAATAGAAACCTTTTACGATCGTGATAATCTGATGAATTTCACGACCGATACGGTAATGCACAATTTATTCGAAGGAATTATTCTGGTTACCTGTGTTGTGTTTCTTTTCATGGCCGACTGGAGGACTACTTTTACAGTTTCGATTGTGATTCCGCTTTCTTTATTGTTTGCTTTTTTATGTCTGAAAATGATGGGAATGAGTGCCAATCTACTAAGTCTTGGTGCGGTCGATTTCGGAATTATTATTGACGGTGCGGTGGTAATGGTCGAAGGGTTGTTTGTAGTTTTAGATCACCGTGCGCATCAATTAGGAATGACGGCTTACAATAAAATTGCAAAAGGAAGCCTGATCAAAAAAACCGGAACAGAAATGGGTAAAGCCATCTTCTTTTCTAAACTAATCATTATTACGGCTTTGCTACCGATATTTTCTTTCCAGAAAGTTGAAGGAAAAATGTTCTCGCCTTTGGCTTTTACGTTAGGTTTTGCCTTAATGGGAGCTTTACTTTTTACTTTGACGCTGGTGCCGGTTTTGTCACATATTCTTTTAAATAAAAATGTAAAGGAAAAAAACAATCCTTTTGTGAATTTTTGGGACAGGATTGTAGGGACAGGTTTTGCCTGGACATTCAAACACAAAGTAAAATCATTAGTTATTTCAATTTCGATTATTGCGGTAACCTTCTTTTCGGCTTCGTTTTTAGGTACCGAATTTTTACCTCAGTTAAACGAAGGTGCTTTGTGGGTAACTGCAGAATTACCAATGAGCACGTCGCTACCTGAAAGTGTACAGACAGCGGCACTCATCAGAAAAGATCTGGAAACTTTTCCGGAAGTTAAAAAAGTGCTTTCGCAAACCGGAAGAAGCAATGACGGAACAGACCCGAACGGTTTTGGATTTATACAGCTTCAGGTAGATTTAAAACCTAAATCAGAATGGACGCGTAAAATCAATATGGACGAACTGATTAACGAAATGGATCAAAAACTAAAAGTACATCAGGGAATTACCTATAATTATTCACAACCGGTTATTGACAACGTAGCCGAATCTGTAGCCGGGTTCAAAGCTTCAAATGCAGTGAAAATTTACGGAGATGATCTGGATAAACTGGATGAATTATCAAATGAGGTTTTAGCGAAAATCAAAAATATTCCGGGTATTAAAGACGTTGGAATTCTGAGAAATGTTGGTCAGCCTGAAATCAGTGTGATTCTCGACAGAGAAAAAATGGCAGCATACGGGGTAACTTTGGGTGATGCTCAGGCTGTTTTAGAATTGGCTTTTGGAGGAAAAACCGCCACTCAAAAATACGAAGACGAAAAGAAATTCGATGTAAGGGTTCGTTTCTCCAAAGAATATAGAAAAGATGAGGAAGATTTGGCAGAGTTAAAAGTGCCAACCATAAGTGGTGCTAAAATTCCGTTGAAAGAAATCTGTGATATCAAAACCGTTACCGGTCCGGCTTTTATTTACAGAGACAATACCAAACGATTTATCGGTGTAAAATTCTCAGTTCGTGATCGCGATTTAGGAAGTACAATTGCCGAGGCACAGGAAAAAGTAGCCGAAGTTAAAATGCCTGCAGGTTATACGACAGGCTGGACAGGCGAATTCGAAAATCAGGTTCGTGCCAGTGCGCGTCTGGCTCAGGTTGTACCGATCAGTTTAATTGGAATTTTTGTGCTGCTGTTCATTCTCTTCGGGAATATAAAAGATTCACTACTCGTTTTGTCTAATGTTCCGTTTGCCATAATCGGAGGAATTATAGCATTGCACTTAACCGGAATGAATTTCGGAATCTCCGCAGGGGTTGGTTTTATTGCCTTACTGGGGATCTGTATTCAAAACGGGGTTATCCTGATATCCGAATTTCATCATAATCTCAAGGCTAAGTTTTCACTCGAAGAATCTATTTTCATGGGCGTAAAAGCCAGAACCAGAGCCGTGGTAATGACAGCTTTGATGGCTTCAATAGGTTTGTTACCGGCAGCAATTTCAACCGGAATTGGGTCTGAGTCACAAAAACCATTAGCCATTGTAATTATCGGAGGACTTATGACAGCTACTGTTTTGACATTATTGGTTTTCCCAATTCTGTTCTGGATATTCAATCGCAAAAAACATGCTCCAATTGAGTAAATAGCAATAGTTGGTTATTTTAATTTGAGAAGAAAAGCATCATTATTTTTTAATGGTGCTTTTTGCATTATTTAAAGATATGGAATAAAAGAATATTAATTTTCAGGAGCTAATCCCGCTGTCCCTTCTATCTTTTATGGCGAACCCCGCCATAAAAGGATGCCAGTCCCATCGGGGCTAAAAAGACACCAAAAATAAAAACGACCTTCTGCTCAGGAAGGTCGTTTCAATTACTAACTCAAACTCTTATAAATTTCAGAGATTTTATTTCAAATCTTTCAAAAGAGCAACTGCTTCTGTTGCATTAGATAATTGTGCATATTTCAAAGCAGTAAATCCTTTTTCGTTTTTAATACCAGGTTTTGCTCCTTGTGCTAATAAAATTTTCATTATTTCCACTTTGTTATAGCGTGCAGCAGTCATTAAAGGTGTCATATCTTCTGATATTTGATTTACATCAGCTCCGTATTCAATAAATTTTAAAACGATTTGAAGATCTCCTTTTAAAATTGCCACATTTAGTGGTGATGCATCATAAGGTGCAGTTATAATTTTTTTGTCTCCATTTAAAGACTTGAAATTTGAAGCTAAAGAAACATTTGTGAAAGCTACTAAAGCTACTCCTAAGTAAACGATTGATTTTTTCATAACGATTGTTGTTTGTTGATTGATTAATGATGATGATTTTTTAATTCTGATGTAAAGATAATCTAATTTTTGTATTATGTATTACAAGGTACTATGTTTTAACTAATTCTTAACATTCATTTAATAAATTCCCTTGAATACTTTTTAAAAATGTTAAATTAATGTTTCCTATATAGACGACGAATAACTCAATATGTTACAGTTTAAATGAAAAAAATATAAAAAATCTTATAAAAAAAATAAAATACTGTAAATCCTAATTTTTCTTTTTTTAACTTTAACTAACAAAAATCTTTACTAACTACTAAATCAAAGTCTATGTTGTTTATTAAAAGAGTTTTAGTTATCCTGATTTTAATTACTTCGGTTGTGTTAATTGCGGCCTATTTTATGCCAAGGGAATACGCAATAACGAGAGAAATAATAATTAATAAACCTGCTGATTCGATTTTTAAATACGTCAGATTTTTAAAAAATCAGAACGAATTTAGCGTTTGGGCCAAAATCGACCCGAAAATGAAAATAACTTATAAAGGTGTTGACGGAAATGCTGGAGCTATTTCGTCATGGGATAGTGATGTAAGGGATGTTGGTGCCGGAGAGCAGGAAATAACAAAAATTACTGAAGGAAAACGCCTGGATTTTGCATTGCGTTTTAAGAAACCAATGGAAGATACTGCTGTTGGTTTTATGACCACAGAAACGATTTCCGGAAATCAGACCAAAGTAAAATGGGGAATTAGTGGTGTTATGCCGTATCCAATGAATATGATGCTTCCTGTTATGAAGATGGACCAGATTATTGGTGACGATTTACAAAAAGGTCTGGAAAATTTAAAGACAAAAATGGAAAATTAGAGTTGCTGTTATAAGTCAAAAATAAATGCCCTGTTGTTACTTTTTTATAACTGCAGGGCATTTTATATTAAATGTGTGCTTAAATAGTTATTTTTAAATCCAATAAACTATTTAGCAGCAAGATATTCTAATACGTTTTTCTCGATACGTTTTTCAATATTCTCAATATCAGCTTTAATGAATTTCTCTCCTAAGATATTCTCATATAATTCAATATATCTTTCAGAAACCGATTCGATATAAGCATCAGTCATTTCAGGAATCTGCTGTCCTTCTTTTCCCTGGAAACCATTTTCAATTAACCAGCGACGCACAAACTCTTTTGATAATTGTTTTTGTTCTTCGCCTTTGTCTTGTCTTTCCTGATAACCATCAGCATAAAAATAACGGGAAGAATCAGGAGTGTGGATTTCGTCAATTAAAACGATTACACCATCTTTTGTTTTTCCGAATTCGTATTTCGTGTCAACCAAAATCAAACCTCGTTCAGCAGCGATTTCAGTTCCTCGTTGAAACAAATCACGGGTAAATTTCTCTAAAACAATATAGTCTTCTTCAGTAACAATTCTTTTTGCAAGAATGTCTTCACGGGAAATATCTTCATCATGTGAACCATTATCTGCTTTTGTAGTTGGCGTAATAATTGGTTCAGGAAATTTATCATTTTCTTTTAAACCTTCAGCCATAGTAACTCCGCAGATTTGTCTTCTTCCGGCAGCATATTCACGGGCAGCATGTCCTGAAAGATAGCCGCGAATCACCATTTCTACTTTAAAAGGATCACATAAATGTCCAACAGCAACGTTTGGATCCGGAGTTGCAATCAGCCAGTTTGGAACGATATCTTCTGTCAGTTCCATGAATTTTGTTGCAATTTGATTTAGGATTTGTCCTTTGTATGGAATCCCTTTTGGCAACACCACATCAAAAGCCGAAAGTCTGTCGGTTGCTACCATTACTAATAGTTCGTCATTGATGTTGTAAACTTCCCTAACTTTTCCTCGGTAAACTGATTTCTGATCCGGAAAATTAAAATTTGTGGTTGTGATTGTATTGCTCATTGTCCTTTAGTTGTGTTTTTTATGAATGCAAATTTAAACTATTTAAAAGAGCAAACAAGAAAGTATTCAGTTTTCAGTCTCAGTTTTCAGTTTTAGTACTGAGACTGAAAACTGAGACTGAAAACTATTTCTTAAGAAGTGTCGAATCGAATAGATTCAAGATTCGGCTGTATTCGTCAATCCAGGAATAGGTTTCTTTAAAACCATGTGATTCAACCGGGAAAGAAGCCAGACTCCAATTCTTTTTCTCTAATTCAATAAAACGCTGTGACAAACGCACAATGTCCTTATATTCAACATTATCATCTACCATTCCGTGCAGCATTATCAAATTGCCTTTTAGATTTCCAGCATAATAAATGGGAGAACTTTTTTTGTAAGCTTCAGGATCTGTTTCAGGGAAGTTTAAAATGTTTCCTGTGTACCCATGATTGTAATGTGCCCAGTCGGTAACAGATCGCAATGCCGCTCCTGATGCGAATTCGCCTGGTGTTGTCAACATTCCCATCAGAGTAATAAAACCACCATACGAACCGCCATAAATACCCACTCTGTTAGCATCAATGCCATATTTTTCAACCAATATTTTTTTACCGTCTAAATGATCAGAAAGATCTTTCCCACCCATAAAACGATAAATTCCGGTTCTAAAGTCACGTCCGTAACCGTCGCTTCCTCTGTAATCAATATCCAAAACAGTATATCCCAAATCGGTCAACAGATTATGAAACATATATTCACGATGATAACTGCTCCAGAAATTATGTGCATTTTGAAGATAGCCTGCTCCATGTACGAAAATTATTGCTGCTTTATTTTTAGTTTCTTCAGAAGGGGTATATAATCTTGCATTTACCGGAGTTCCATCCTGGGCTTTAAATGTAATTACTTCTGGTTCTTTCCATTTGTATTTTTTAAAATCTTCAGATACAGAATAAGAAATTTGTTCTAATGTTGTGTTCTTTTTATTTTCGGCTACATAAAAATCCCAGGGAATATTTTTATACGAATAGCGAACTAAAAGTGTTTTTTCGTCTGGTGAAACTACTACTTCATGCGCACCTTCTTTCGTTAAAACGGGTTGTAAAACACCATCTGCAACAGCTAATTTATAGAAGTTTCTGTTTCCCGGATGCGTTGTATTTGTACTCAAATAGAATACTTTCTTGTCCTTCGACAAAGTAACCTCCCGAACTTCCCAGTTTCCTTTGGTTAATTGTGCCTTTTTTTTGGTCTTTACATTATAAGTATACAAATGAGAATATCCTGTAGCTTCAGACTGAAAATAAATAGTTTCATTATCTGATAAGAAACCTAAATTCCCTGAAGCAAATGAATACGATGGAATTCCGGGACCGCCAATCCAGGCTTCGTCGTGCTGATGTTCAATTTCTTCAAAAGTTCCTTTGTCAAGATTTAAATTTACCAGCCATCTGTCTTTATTGTCCTGGCTTCTTATTTCAACAATTGCCAATGAGCCGTTTTCATTATAAACAGGAGTCTGCGCTACAATCAGTTTATCTTCTTTGGCTTTGTTTTTCAGGTTGTCATATTGTTCATAATATTTAGGAGTATCCTGAATATGGCTTAACGTTGAAAAATTTACATAATAAACCGAATCTTTTGCGACAGAATAAATTCCGAATTTGGTTTTTACAAAATTATCAACCGAGACTTTTTCTTTAGTATCCTGACTCTGATTATATCCATCACCCGTAATAAAAACCTCCATTTTTTCTTTTTTGGCTTCAGTATTTTCTATTAGCATAAAAGTGGAAAAATTTCCGTTTGGATTCACTTTTAAGTTATAAAAATCATCTTTCCCGTAAAAATATTCTTTGGAAAAATCAGATTTTACAGCTTTCGTTTTGGCAAGATTCCATTGTTTCTTAGCTTCTTTGTCTCTTATAAACTGAAACAGCTCTTTTTGCTGCGTATTCAAAAAAGTATCTTTTTCCGGTTTTGTTTCCTTTTTAGATCCTTTAGTAAAATTGGTGATCTGTAAAACCGTTCCTTCTTTCGTATTATATTTAAAAAGATTATTGTTTTGCTCAAAAAATAAAATTCCGGACTGGCTTCCTAATTCTAAATTGCTTAATGGAACTGATTGCTGAATCAGTTTTTTTACTGTTTTTGAATGAATGGAATAGGAATACAAACTTCCTTTGTCTAAATAATAAACAATATCTGATCCCGGCTTTGTTTTAAAATCAAGTTGAGAAAATGCAGCTTCTTTTGGCGCAACAACTTCCGGTTTAAGCATTCCTTTTTGCCAGAAATAAGTGCTGGTTCCTAATTCGTCTTTTGGATTCCATTCAAAATAAACTTTCTTTCCGTCCAGAGACCAGCGTCCGTTTGTGGGTTGATTTCCAACAAAAGATTCGCCTTTCATTATTTCTTCTAACTTCAGTTTTTGGCAATTTCCAATAAATGCAAAAAATGAAAAAGTAAGGATAAAAATGTTTTTTGTCATTGTAATACTTTTTGAGAAAACAAAAGTACATTATGAAATATTAAAAATGATTTTTTTGTAAAATTCTTTATAGAAACCCTGTTTAATAAAAAAAATCCCTGAATAAGTATTTCAGGGATTCTGTATTTTGATAAAAATATATTTTTAGATTAAACTTCTACAGATTTCTTGTCTAAAATTTTAGAAGCAATATACTTTGCTACGCCATCTTCGGCATTGGTTTTTATGACTTCTAAATCTGGCAGGGTTTCTTTCAATAGAGCAGGAGCATTTCCCATAATCAAACCTTTTCCTGATGCAGACAACATCTGAACATCGTTGAAACCATCACCAAATGCAACTGCTTCAGACAATGTAAAACCTTCTTTTTCCAAAACCTGTTCAATTGCTACCGCCTTATCTACAGATTTATCCATAAACTCAAGGCAAGTCGGTAAGCTGAATGCATGATGGAGATTTTCTGATGAATTGGCCAAAACAGCGTCTTTTAGTTTTACTAATTTTTCATGATTATCACAGGAGAAGAAAATTTTGATGGCGCCAAAATCTTCTAAAGTTTTATAATCAACCAATTCAGGACGGTACTTTAATTCGGCCTGAAAAGCATTTAATCTTTCATTGACCCTATTGGTCTGCCAAACATTTTCTTTGAACAAAACAACGGTGATTTCAGGATCGATTTCTACGTTTAAAGCTGCTTTTACAACATCGCTGTCTAAATTAAAGGCAAAAAGTTCTTCTTTCTCAGGAGAATGGATTCTCGCTCCGTTTGAACTCACTAAATAAACAGGAACATCAAGTGTTTCGATAATAGCCATTGCATCAAGATGATGACGACCTGTGGCAACAACGATAAGATAATTTTGATTGTGAAGTTCCTGAAAAATAGATTTGGTGTAATCTGAAATTCTGTGTTGAGGGTTGAGTAAGGTTCCATCAAGGTCGCTTACTACAACTTTTATATTTTTAAGCTTTGTCATATTAATAATCAAATATTTATGAAATGCAAAATTAAGGTTTTAAGCCCGTAAGACCAAAGTTTGAAACGTCCGATAGATCGAAATAAAGCAAGTTTATTATTTATTTAACTATTTGTTTTCAAACCTTCACTTTATTTTTTAATGTAAAATATTCGCTTGACGTACTATTTTTGCTTTAAATAATCTGAAGGTGATATTTTGTAATACTCCTTAAAACAGGTGCTAAAATAGCCTGCACCGTTAAATCCGACTTTGTAGGCGATATTTGCGATATCGGTTTCTCCCGCATCAAGATATTGTTTGGCTCTTTTTAGGCGCATCTCGCTGACAAATTCGACAGGTGTTAAGTTTGTGAGGCTTTTAAATTTTCTGTTGAAAGTGACTCTTGACATATTCAATGCATTTGCAATCACATCAATGTTGAATTTTGGATTTGTCATGCTATCTTCTACTATTGCGATAATGTCTTTTAAGAACTGTTCGTCTTTGGTTGTAATGATGATTTCACCTGGCTCTAATTCAATTGTTTTTACATTAGATTGTAATTGTTCAAAAATTTTCTTTCTGGATTTAATCAAATTTTGAATAGATGCAGTCAGAAAATCAGTATCAAAAGGCTTAGTAATATAATAATCTGCTCCATAGTGTAGTCCTTCTATTTTGCTTTCCACAGATGATTTTGCAGTTAATAAAATAACCGGAATATGACTGGTTTCTGTTGTGTTTTTAAGGGCATCGAGTAATTCAATACCATCCATTTCAGGCATCATAATATCACTTAAAACTAAATCGGGAAGTTTATTCGAAGCAATTAAAAAACCTTCTTTTCCATTTTCGGCTTCCAGTATTTGATAAAAACGCTGCAATTGACTCTTTAAAAATGATCTTAATTCATAATTGTCTTCTACAATAAGAACTACCGGTAAGTGCTCATTTAAATTATTTTGTAAAGCCTGATTTTTGCTCTTTTGTTTACTTTCTGTGAAATGTTTCTTTAATGTATGTTCAGATAAGTTTTTCTTATAACTGTTGTTTTGGAAGATTTCCTGATTTAAATCAATTGCTATAGAAACGGTCAGACCTCCATTTTCATTATTAAAGGCATAAATGATCCCCTGATGTAATTGCACATATTCTCTGCAAAGAGCAAGACCAATTCCGGTTCCTACGTTTTTATTTTTGTCTGAATCTGTTTCGTAGTAAAGTTTAAAAATATCTTTCAGCTTGTTTTCATCAACACCAGAGCCCTGATCTGAAACATTGATTTTTAAAACAGTATCATTTTCCAATTTCAGTTCAACTGTAATAATACTGTCATTCGGAGAGAATTTGATTGCATTTGACAGTAAATTATAAATGACAATATCTATTTTTTCCCTATCCAGATTTACAAGAAGAACTTCAGTGTTGCATTCCGTTTTAATTTTTATGTTTTTCTCGTAAGCCGCCTGAGAAAACAATGCGTTTATTTCATTCACAAAAGAAACTATTTCAATGGGTTCAATATGAAGCTGTTCATTGCCACTCTGCACTTTTCTAAAATCCAGCAGCTGATTCACAAATCTTACGAGCCTGTTCGTGTTTTTTCTTACGGTCTCTATATATTCACTTTCCAGGGGAGTTAACTTTTCACTTTTGGCAATTTCATTTATTGGATTAACGATTAAGGTAAGGGGAGTTCTTAATTCGTGGGAAATATTAGTAAAAAAACTCAATTTAAGCTCGGTCATTTTTTGTTCTACCACAATTTCGTTTCGCAGACGAATCATTGAAAAGGATATTCTTCGGGCAATTTCGAGCGCTGTCAGAATAAGGACAGCATATAAAAAATAAGCAAAATTGGTTTTCCAGAAAGGAGGAGCAATCGTAAAAGCTAAACTCTTCTGAGGAGTAACCGTATACAATTCTGTATTTGTGCATTTTACTTCAAACTGATAATCTCCCGGTGGTAAATTGGTAAAAGTTGCCTTTTTTTGGTTTTTTACCTCGTGCCATGTATCATCAAGACCTTTCAGCCGATAAGCATATAATTGTTTGTTGTTTGATTTATAATCTAATACCGCATAATAGATGCTAATAGTGTTTTCAGTATGGCTTAACTGAATATTGTTGGTATAATTGATATCACTTTCTAAAGGATATTCTGCCGATTTTACAGTTGAGTTTTTATTGTTGATTTCAAAACCGGTAAAAACCATTTTTGTGCTGGTTTTTTGGTTTTCTGTTTTTTTTGGATCGAAAGTTAAATAACCGTTCCTGCTTCCGAAAACCAGATTGCCATTTAGTAGTTTGATGCCAGCTGATTCAGAAAAACCGGTTTTAACCAAACCATCGTAAGAATCATAATTTCTAAAAATATACTGCTGTAAATTGAATTTTGAAATCCCATTTTCTGTTGCCAGCCATAGGTTTTTCTGGTCATCTTCTGCCATGCTCAGAATAAAATCACTTGGTAAGCCGTCGTCTTTTGTAAAGTTTTTAAATTTTAAACCATCTCCTTTTTCAATAACCTGACTGAGTCCGCCGCCAGCTGTGGAAATCCACATTTTATCAGCCGAGTCTTTGAAGATAAACAACACATCATTACTGCCAAGACTGAATTTGTCTGAAGGCATTTTTTCATATCTGGAAAATTTTAGTTTTGTGGGATTATAATCCTCAGGATTAAATGTCACTAATCCGTTTGTTGTGGCAGCCCAGATCTGGCCTTTATACCCCTGAGCCAAATATCTGATTTTATTGGATTCAATTGTGGGGTAGTTTTTAAAATGATGTATAAAATTAAATTTACCATTTTTTTCCTCCAGTAAATTGATTCCGTTGTCATAAGTACCTATCCAGATTTTTCCTTTTTTGTCTTCTAAAACAGAATAGATTTCATTGCTGCTAATGCTTAAAGGGTTTTTTTTATCAGCTTTAAACTGCTTTAAGACGTATTGTGAATTTTGTAAATTGACAGGAGTGGCTTTATACAAACCGTTTCCTTTTGTTCCTAACCATACATTTCCTTTGGAATCTCCTGTAATGGCATATACAAGACCAATTTCATTTGGGTTATAATTAGTAAAAGGGTTTGTTAATTCCTGATTTCCTTTATATATTTTTAATTTTCCTGCTTTTGATGACAGCCATAAACGATTGTTTTTATCTGAAAAGACAGCCCTGATTTCATTTTCGGTTTTGATTTTACTGTGAACTAAAAGTTGCTGCTGAAAAGTATTTTTCTGGAAAATGATTTTATTAATTCCTCTGTCGGTGGTACTCATCCAGAGAATTCCAACAGGATCAAAATACATAGTAGTAACGATATTTGAAAACTTCTGATTTTCATCTTCAGGATTATTAAAGAAGTAATCCAGACGATTCGTTTTTTCGTTATAATATCCAAAACCACCACCTTTTAATTTTACCCATACCCTGTTGAAATTGTCTTCAAAAATTTCAAAACTGTATTTTAGCTTCAAAAAAGAAGCATTTGTCTGTTGAGAAAAAAAGGCAACTTTACGTTCTTTTGGCTTTACCATAAAAACACCATGTTTGTCTGGTTCAATCCATAATGAGCCTTTTTTATCCTGATAAATTCGATGTAGTGGCGATTCAGAAACTTTAAGCGTTGATTCTGTTTTTAAAGTTCCGGTATTAAACGTAATCAATTCTCCTTCGGCAGTGGCAATCAATAATAAATTCTCGTTTTTGGACTTTATTATAGCGTTAATTGCTTTGTTTGAGACAACTGTTTTATTATATTTTTTATGAATTTTACTGTAATAGATTAAAACACCTCGATCAGTTCCAAACCAGGCATTATTGCCTTGTACAAAACAGCATTTTATAGCATTGTTTTTTAAAATAGTATTGCTTTTGTAGCCTTTTTTAGAATTTGATATATAGTCTAATCCTTTTTCCGAACCTACCCAGATAGAATGATCAGTATCTTTAAAAATAAAATTTAGGTTGTTGGAAGACAAAGAGTTGTTTCTTGAATTTTCTTGAAAATGAGTAAGCTTAATTTGATTAGTAGCTTTTTTTTGGGCTAAAAAAATTCCGCTGCCAATAGTAGTCAGCCATACATTACCATTCTTGTCAGTAATAATATTATCGAATTCAATTTTGCTGGTTCCTAAGATAGCAGCAATAGAAAGAAAAGATTCGGTTTTTTTGTCGAATCTGTAAATTTGATTATCATAAACTCTAAGCCAGATATATCCAAAAGCATCTTCCTTAATTATATCGATTCGGTTACTGCTCAGGCTGCTGTTGTCTCCGGCAATTGCTTTGTAAGTAACAAAATTTTTACCGTCAAATCGGTTGATACCGTTCCATGTGGCAAACCACATAAAACCTTCCTTATCTTTTATAATGTCTCTTATAACATCATGAGACAGACCATCTTCAGTGGCGTAATTTTCTATTTTACATTTTACTTGTGCGACTGCTTTGCTTAAGAAAACGAGAGATAGAAATCCAATTAAAAATTTAACCGGTAAAAGGTTTTTCATTCGTAATTCTGGGTTTAGTTTGGTGTAGTAAAGTTTAGTTTGTACTTAAAAGAAACTATTGTATTGATCAGTGTTTTTCAGTTAATTACCGCATAAAAATAACTTTAAAAATAAAAATTGGCAATCAGAACCCCAGTAAACACTGCTAATGATAAAAAAGTGGAAGTAAATGACCAAAATTTGAAACTCATTATTCTTTTATTAAAATAGTTTTGAAGCAAGATATTGATTAATTAAAAATTGGCATTAAAAATACAGTATTGATTTTTTATTCTATAAAAAAATAAAAATTTTATTCGTGTTTGTTGATGCTTTTTTGAATGATTAATAACTCTCAGCTTTACAACAACCAATCACTAACTATCTAATTTTATGAAAAAACTCGACTTTTTTGTCCTTCTGTTTATAGGACTTTTATTTTTTAATACAGGTGCAGCACAAAGTTTTAGCCCGGATATCGTGGTAGATATCAATGGATCAGGAAATTTTACCTCGATACAAGCCGCAATTGATGCAGCACCTGCCGGAACACCCACCATTATTTATGTAAAAAGAGGTTTGTACGACAAAGAAAAATTATTAGTTCCTGCTAATAAAACCAATTTAACATTAATTGGGGAGAGCCGTACAGAAACAATTATCTCTTATGATATTTACAATTGTAACGACGGTGGTGATGGTCTGTGTCCGGATGCTAAAGTGGCACTTTGGGCTTCCAATACAAATTTAGTGGCAACTGCAGCCACACTTACCATCATGGCAAATGATTTCAGGGCAGAAAATATAACTATTCGAAATACAGCCGGACCAGTAGGACAGGCACAGGCACTGACGCTTCGTGCAGACCGAAATGTGTTTGTGAATTGTGATATAGCTGCTTATCAGGATACTATTTATTTCTGGACTGCCGAAACTTCACGCGCTTATTTTAAATCCTGTATGATTTTAGGCCGTACCGATTACATATACGGTCGTGGAGTTGGTGTTTTTAACGAATGTGAAATCAGAAGTTACGGCGGGGCATGGATAACTGCACCTTCAAGTGAAGAATCGCAGACTTACGGTTTTGTATTTTATAAATGTAATTTAACATATCAGCCGAACAGTCCGAGGTTAGGTGATGATGGTGTGAAAATTAAATTCGGACGTCCATGGCATCAATATCCAAAAGTAGCATGGCTTTATTGTACCATGCCTGCAGAAATAGATCCGTTAGGCTGGGGAGATAAATGGAATATGGCTTATGCTGATACAGATCCAAGACTTAAGTTATACGAATGGATGAATACTGGTCCGGGAGCTGATATGAGCGGAAGAGCAAACTGGGTAGGTATTCGATCTTTGGCAGATCAGACAGAAGCCAATTTATATGAGCCAAAAATTGTATTGGCAGGTACTGATAATTGGGATCCTACAGCGATAGCTCCAACAGTAACCGTATACAATTGGGATGGAGGTGCTGCAAATACCGGATGGCTGGAAGCAGACAACTGGAACCCTAATGCTGTACCGGTTGCATCAGAAGCGGCAAATGTTGATGGAATTTTTACAATAAATGCTAATGGCGGAAATTTTGCAGCCGATTTGAATTTATTGAATGGTGCTACTATTGATGTTTCTTCCAATAGTTCAACAACTTTACTTACACTTAATCAGGCATCAATTTCTAGTGCGGCTAGTGCTTCTTTGGGTGGAAACATCAAAACTAAAGGGGCAGTAACAATCAATAGTTCTGCTAATCTGAATCTGACTGCTGTAATCAGTGGTGTGCACCAGATAACAAAAACAGGTACAGGAATAGTGCAATTTAATAGTAATAATTCAGGATATACAGGAAATTTAGTTATTGAAGCGGGTGAGCTTCAGGCTGAAATTGCTAATTCATTAGGGAAATCACCAAAAATAACCGTAAAAACGAATGGAAAACTTACTGTTGATTTGAGTACAGCAGTGGATGTGAAAACAGCACTTTACACAGAAGGAACAGCGTCTGTTGTTCTTAATCAGGATATCACAATTAATGAATGGTATATTGATGGTGTTTTACAGCCCATTGGTATTTATACAGCTGCTACAAATGCATCTACAATTAGCGGAACAGGTAAAATAATTATCGGAAGACCAAGTGAATTTGGTTTCTTAGGCGGACTTTGGGATGATGTTACTAAATATTCTCCGGCCTTGTTGCCAAAAGCAGGCGAAAAAGTAATTGTAAACAGTGGAATTACAATTGAAACAACGCTTACACAATTTGAAGGTGATATGTATGTAAAAACAGGCGGAACAATCCGTTTGAGACAAATAAAAGATTCCAAATGTTTAGGCCCTGTTAGAATGGCTCAGGGATCTACCATTACCTATGCAACAAGTGGTACGGGTTTCTATTTGAACGCTCCAATTGTTTTAGAAGGAGATGTTTCTCTAACCATGAGTAGTAATAATGTAGCAGGAAACACAATGGATTTACCGGGAACATTTTCGGGAAGCAATAAAGTGATTGTTCGAAACATCAGGGATTTTGCAAGTACAGCAACGGTAAAATTAGGAGGAGATAACAGCAATTTTACAGGAATATGGGATTTGACTCTTGCTGCTGCAAATGCCGGAGGTTCAGCTGCAATCAACGGAACAGTTGAAAATGCTTTTGGTAAAGGTACAATCAGTCTGGCTTTCAATAACAAAGCTGTTTTCAATCATGCAAAATGTGCCGGAGACGAATTAAATATGAATATAACCGGTTCTTCTGCATCAGCGGTATTAAACGTGGCAGTTGCAGTTAAGAAATTTACTTTAAACGGAACACAGCTGGCAGATGGAACATACAATGCTGCTACACACCCGGGACTGTTTACGGGTACGGGATCAATTACTGTAAATTCTGCCAGCCTGGGTTTAGATGAAAATGTTTTTCTGGAGTATGATATGTTGAAAGTAAACGGTGTACTTGAAAATCTTGATGTTTATAATCTTGCAGGGCAACGTGTTTATCATACAAAAGCTGCTGCAACAGAAATAAACGTAAATAATCTAAAAACGGGAATCTACATTGTTCGTTATAAAATCAACGGAAAACAAGGAGCTACAAAAGTTTATAAAAAGTAAAGCAAGATTATAAATTTTTATTTCATATAAATAAATACCACAAGGGTATATACTTTCTCATATACCTAATACTTACATAAAATAAAATCCAAAAATGAAATCAATATTGTCAAAATTATTTGTTGTTGCCTTAGCTTTTTGCAGCATCACTTCAGTAAATGCACAAATTACGCTTCACACCATTGGTGACTCTACAATGGCGAACTATGACGAAAGCACTTCTGATATAAGAGGCTGGGGAATGATGTTTCAGCAGTTTTTTAATTCAGGAGTTACAGTTAATAATCGTGCAAAAAATGGTGCCAGCAGTAAAAGTTTTTATATGGAAGCTCCGTATTGGACAACCGTAAAGCAACAAATAAAAGCAGGGGATTATGTGATTATTCAGTTTGCTCATAATGACGAGAAAAACGGAGGACTCGACGGCGGCACTGATCCTGCAAATCCAATTAACGGAACAGACTACAGAGGTACAAATCCGCAAACAACTTATAAAGATTATCTCAGAAAGTATATTGATGAAACCCGTGCTTTAAATGCGACCCCTATTCTGGCCACTTCTATGTGTAGGAAATATTTTAGTGGGGGTATGATTACACGTAAAGGGCTTCATGATTTAGGTCCTGATTTCAGTCTTCCGGCAACCGATCACACTTATGATTATGCTTATGCGATGAAAGAAGTTGCGACAGAAAAAGGAGTACAGCTTATTGATTTAACTACCTTGACCAAAACCTTAGTTGAATCTTATGGTGATGCTGCAAGTACAGCTCAGCTCTACGTTTCAGCAGATTCTACGCATCCAACAGCATTGTTAGGAACATTAACCGCCAGATTGTGCGCGCAGGAAATGGTAAAACAAAATATTTTAGCTTCCTACATCAATACATTAACAGATGTTTTAATTAATCCGACCAATTGTGATTTTGGAGATGCCTACACTGGTCAGACACTTACAAAAGAAGTGACAATCACAGGTTTTGATCTCCAGCCTGCTGCAGGAAGTTTTTCTCTTTCTGTAGATAATGGTTTTTTGATTGCAGCAAACAAAACCGACACTTTTAATTCTTCAATTACTATGAATTACACAGGTAGCAATCTTGCTTTTACAAAGTTTTATATTTCGGCAACACAGTCGGTTGGAGGAAATAAGACAGGGACACTGACTGTAACTAATGGAAGTGTGACAAAAACAGTTCCTTTAACAGCTAATTTTATTACATTGACCGGCGGTACAGAAGTTAATCTTATTTGGGCATTAACTACAAATGATTCTTACGTTTTACAAGGTCCGGCGATTCCTCTAGATCAGTCGCATACAGGTATGTCCGTTCAGTCGTATGCAGCACCTGCTAACTCGGGGACTTCTAGTACAATGTGGCCTGTTGGCAGCGGTTATGATACGACAAGAAAAACTCAAAGAAACGAACCTACAGGAGGGGGCTGGCCTGCCGGAGAAATTGATGAAGTATCAACACGTTATACACAGTACGGAGTTTCTCCTGCTGCGGGAACAGAATTAAATGTTGATTTAATAAGTTTATATGTTGGAGCTGCCGGAGGAAGTGGTATGAGATGCCGTATTTCGTATTCTACTGATGATTTTGTAACTACATCTGCTGTGGGAGAGCTGACGAGTATGGCTTCAAACACAATGTATGCGGTTTCAAAAATTCCGGTGCTTAAAATTCCTTATGGAAAAACCTTAAAAGTCCGTGTTTATCCATGGTATAATACTGCTTCAGGTACCAGCGGAAAAAGAATTTGCCTTTCGGATGTCAGAATTCATGGGGTAGCTCTTCCTGCAGCTAACCTTGGGAATGATGATTTTTTAAAAAGCCAATTAAAATGGACAGTAAAAGATGGTTTTATTAAGATAGAAAATGCTCCTGAAAATAGTAAAATCAGAATCTATGATTTAACAGGAAAACAAGTTGTTAAATTAACAAACATAAGCAATGATTCAGGTATAGAATTACCAAAAACCAAAGGAGTTTATATTGGGAAAGTTGAATCTGAAAAAGGGGTAAAAACAATTAAGTTTTTAGTTCCATAAATTTTAATCAGATATACAGTTCATAATACAATTGATGTTTAATTGAAGCCATTAGAATTTTAGATTTTAATGGCTTTTTGGTCTGGATAAGTGAAGTGAGCTTATAAAAAAATATTCGTTTTGCGCTTTTCCTTAAAAAAAGCTACAAAACGAATATTAATAAATGTCAAAACACATTTTACGATTTACATTTGACATTTTATAAAAATTAATCGTGATTTTCGATTTGTTTATAAGCATCAATAACTTTTTTAACCAATCTGTGACGAACGATGTCTTTATCATCCAGATAAATAATTCCGATGCCATCAATGTCTTTCAGTACCAAAAGAGCCTCTTTCAGCCCGGAAATTGTACGACGAGGCAAATCGACCTGACCTGGGTCACCTGTAATCATAAATTTGGCGTTTTTTCCCATACGGGTCAAAAACATCTTCATTTGCGAGTGTGTAGTGTTTTGTGCTTCATCAAGGATTACAAAGGCATTGTCTAAAGTTCGTCCGCGCATGAAGGCCAAAGGCGCAATCTGAATAATTCCTTTCAGGATATAGTCTTCCAGTTTTTCATTCGGAATCATATCTCTTAAGGCATCATAAAGCGGTTGCATATAAGGATCTAGCTTTTCTTTCATATCTCCGGGCAGGAATCCCAGATTTTCTCCTGCTTCAACCGCCGGACGAGTCAATATAATCCTTTTTACTTCTTTGTCTTTAAGTGCTTTTACGGCCATTGCGACACCTGTATACGTTTTCCCTGTACCTGCAGGGCCAACAGCAAAAACCATATCATTCTTTTTAATGGTATCAACCAACAGCTGCTGGTTTGGGGTCATTGCTTTTACGATTTTACCACCAACTCCGTGAACTAATATTTTGTCATGGTCATAAGCTTTTTTTTCGTCCTGACCATCACTCATTATTACGCGTTCAATTACATTATCGTCAATGTTGTTATATCGGGTAAAATGAAGCATAAGCCTCTGAAATCTCTTTTCGAATTCATCTAAAACTTCTTTTTCGCCAAAAGCTTTCAAAGTAGTCCCTCGTGCTACGATTTTAAGCTTCGGGTAGTACTTTTTAATTATTTCTAAATGGCTGTCCTGAGCGCCCCAAAATTCTTTAGGGGCGATGTCTATTAGCTCTATTATTCGTTCGTTCAAATGAGGTAGTTTTAAATTAAAAATAAATTTGTTTGTAAATCTATAGTTGTCGGGTATGTTTATATCTTTAAGTGCAAATTGTATTTCTTTCTTTCAATTTGCATTAAGTATTATTAGATTTGCATTTCTCAAATTTAATGAAATTTAGGTTTAAAAGCTACCAATAGTTATAAACAAAATGATGTCAATAATTACCCTTACTACTGATTACGGCCTAAAAGATCACTTTGTGGGTTCACTGAAGGGGAAAATAATTTCGGAAATTCCGGAAGCAAAAATTATTGATATTTCACACGATGTAGATCCATTTAATACTGCCGAGGCAAGTTATATTATTGGAGCATCCTATTTAAGTTTTCCTAAAGGAACTGTACACTTGATAGGAGTTGATATAGAGCGTAATAAAGAGAACCAGCATATAGCGATGCAATGGAACGACCATTATTTTATTTGTGCTGATAACGGAATCCTGAGTATGCTCACGCAGAAAATTGTACCGCAGAAAATCGTAGCTATTAATATTCATGACCGTTTTCCTGCTGAATATTCTGATCTGGATGTGTTTATTCAGGTTGCATGCCATATTGCAAAAGGAGGTTTACTAAATGTCATTGGAAAAGAAATTGCTGAAATTAAAGAAGCAACAGAATTGCAGGCTGTGGTTACTGATGACGGTAATTCACTAAAAGGATATGTAATTTATATTGACCATTTTGGAAACGTCGTAACTAATATTTCTAAAAAACAGTTTTTAGAAGTGGCAAAAGGGCGACCGTATGAAATTGTCATGAAACCCAAAAGTATCAAAACTATTTTGCCTAATTATTCAGCTATCGCAACTTCTGATAAATATCCGATTAAAACGTATGAAGGCGAAAAACTGGCTATTTTTAACGAAGCTGGTTTTCTTGAAATTGCTATTTTTAGAAGTAATCCTTCAAAAGTAGGTTCTGCAAATAGTTTGTTGGGGCTAAACTATCGTGATGTGATTACAATTAAGTTTTCTTAAAACCAGATTTAAGGATCAGTTTTAAATAAAATAGAATTTGGATCTTTACACCATGAAAAAGTAAAGCAAATCATTACTGAATTTTTAATTTTTTTCTAAAAAGACAATCAATTTTGGTACTTTTGCGCGCTTGTAATGCTTTTGGGTAATAGTACCAAAGTAAGTAAAACAAATCAACGATTAAACGAATAAACGTTTTTACATGAAATCAATCATTTTACGGGAAATAAAATCCTTTTTTGGGTCTCCTGTTGGCTATTTGGTCATTGCGATTTTCTTAATTTCCAATGGGCTTTTTTTATGGGTTTTTGAAGGGGATTATAACATTCTGAATACAGGTTATGCCGATTTAACTCCGTTTTTTACATTGGCACCATGGATTCTGATTTTTCTGATTCCGGCAGTAACAATGAGAAGTTTCTCTGATGAAAAAAAACAAGGAACATTAGAATTACTTTTAACGAAGCCTTTGTCTATTTGGGAAATCGTAAACGGAAAGTTCTTCGGAGCTTTATTTCTAATTATTCTCGCCATTATACCAACCTTAATCTATGTAAAAGTGATTTCGGATCTGGGTTTGCCGGAAGGGAATATTGATATGGGGAGCACAATTGGCTCTTATTTCGGATTGTTGTTTCTGATAGCAGCTTATTCAGCTATAGGAATTTTTACTTCGACACTTTCAGAAAATCAAATCGTAGCTTTTATTATTTCGGTTTTTTTATGCTTTTTCTTTTATTTCGGTTTTGAAAGCATTGCTTCTCTGATTCCTGGGTTTTCAGGTTTTGTTTCAGTTTTGGGTATGCAGGATCATTTTAAAAGTATGAGCAGAGGAGTAATTGACACCCGTGATGTAATTTACTTTTTGAGTATTACAGTTTTGTTTTTGTCTTTTACAGTTTATCAATTAAAATCTTTTAAAGCCTAATGAAAGCATCTGCTCAAATAAATATCAAAACGTTGTGGGCGACTATTTTGGTTTTGGTTGTCCTGAATGTATTGGGAACCTTCTTTTTTTACCGTTTCGATTTAACCAAAGACAAACGTTATACTTTATCCGAAACTTCTCTTCAAATATTAAGACAAGTCAAAAACCCGTTGTCTGTTAAGATTTATATGGAGGGCGACTTGCCAGCTGATTTCAGACGTTTGCAGCAGGAGACAAAACAATTGCTGGAAGAATTTCAGGCTTATAATTCTAATATTGTTTTCGAATTTGTGAATCCTATGGAAAACAAAGACGAAAGCATGGATTTGATGAAATCATTATATCAAAAAGGGCTTACGCCAATAAATATTACGGTTGATGATAAAGGGAAGCAATCACAGGAAATGGTTTTTCCATGGGCGATTGCAGTTTACAATAATAAAGAGGTTAATATTCCTTTGCTGAAAAACAGAATGGGAGCATCAACTACTCAAAAAGTAATTGGTTCTATTCAGCATTTAGAGTATTCAATTGCAGACGCTGTAAATAAAATTACCAAAGACAAGCAAAAGAAAGTTGCAATTATAAAAGGTAACGGTGAAATAAAAGAGAAGTATATTGCAAAAATGCTGTTGCAAATACGTGAAAATTATTTTATAGGGCCTTTTACATTGGATTCGGTAGCAAATGATCCAAACGGAACTTTGAATGCGCTTAAAAAATACGATTTAGCCATCATTTCGAAACCGACAGAAACTTTTACTGATGAAGAAAAGGAGGTTTTGGATCAGTTTATCATGAATGGTGGTAAAACCTTATGGATGATTGATCAGGTTGCAGCTGATATGGATAGTTTGTACAATCAGGCAGGAGCGACTTTAGCTTATCCAAGAGATTTGAACCTTAATGATATGTTTTTTAAATATGGTGTCAGAATTAACCCCGATTTGGTAAAGGATGAGCAGGGAAGTCCATTAAAACTGGCAACAGGAGAGCAGGGAAGTGCAACACAATATCAGGATTTTGTCTGGAAGTTTGCTCCGCTTGTTTCGCCTGAAAGCAAGCATCCTATTGTGAAAAATCTTGGAGGAGTGAAATTTGATTTTGCAAGTCCTATTGATACTCTGAAAAACGGAATTAAAAAAACGGTTTTATTGCAGTCGTCTCCTTATTCAAAGAAAGTAGGAACGCCGGCTGAAGTTAACTTGGAAATTGTTTCAGAGCAGACGTCTCCAAAGGATTATCTTAATAAAGGAAATTTGCCTCTGGCTGTTTTGTTACAGGGTTCTTTCCATTCAGCATTTGAAAATAGGGTATTACCTTTTAAAGACAATTCTTTCGTATCGCAAGGAAAGCCAAACAAAATGATTGTTGTGGCTGATGGAGATATAGCCAGAAACCAATTGGATAAAAACATGATGCCTGTGGAATTGGGATACGATCAGCGTTCAGGGAATTTGTATGACAACAAGGATTTTATAATGAATTGTATCAATTATCTGCTGGACGATACAGGACTTATTAACATTAGGAGTAAGGATTTGGATTTGCCATTATTGGATAAAGAGAAAGTTTACGAAAACTATACGAAGTCACAATTCATAACTGTCGGACTTCCAATCTTGATTTTATTGATTTTCGGACTTGTATTTACCTATATCCGAAAAAGAAAATACAGCAAGTAGATGTTAATAAAAAAATTGCAAAACTAAGATTGTTTACGATATATTTGTAATCCGCTTATTTAGGGTAAATTACTAAATAGGCACAAAAATTAAAAAAAGAGAGATGAAATTTATAGTATCGAGTTCGTACTTATTAAAACAATTACAGGTTTTAGGTAGTGTAATTAATAGCAACAACACGTTGCCTATTTTAGATAACTTCTTATTTGAACTAAATAATAATGAGTTGACAGTTTCGGCTTCGGATCTTGAAACAACAATGTCTGCTACATTATCAATCGATTCTACAAGTAAAGGGAGTGTGGCGGTGCCGGCAAAATTATTACTTGAAATTTTGAAAACTTTTCCGGAGCAGCCTCTGGCTTTTACTGTGGAGGATAATAATACTGTCGAAATCAGTTCGAATTCTGGTAAATATGCTGTGGCATACGCAGCCGGAGAAGAGTTTCCAAAAGCAGTTAATCTGGAAGATCCTTCTGTAACTTTGGTGCCTGCTGATGTTTTGGCAACTGCTGTAAGTAAAACCATTTTTGCAGCCGGAAATGATGATTTGCGTCCGGTTATGTCGGGTGTTTTCTTTCAGTTTTCACCAGAAGGATTAACGTTTGTTGCGACAGATGCTCATAAATTAGTAAAATATGCCCGCACGGATGTTAAGTCTTCTCAGGTAGCTGATTTTATCATGCCAAAGAAGCCGTTAAATATTTTGAAAAGTATTTTAAGCACTTCTGATGCTGAGGTGAAAATTGAATATAATGATTCAAATGCAACTTTTTCATTTGATAACTATATTTTAATGTGTCGTTTGATTGACGGGAAATACCCGAATTATGAAGCAGTAATTCCGAAAGAAAATCCAAACAAATTAATGATTGATCGTTCTTTGTTTTTAAGTTCTGTTCGTCGTGTTGCAATTTTCTCAAACAAAACAACACACCAAATCCGTTTGAAAATCGCAGGAGCCGAATTGAACGTTTCCGCTGAAGATATCGATTACTCGAATAAAGCAGAGGAAAGATTAACTTGCGATTATCAGGGAGATGATATGCAGATTGGTTTCAATTCACGTTTTTTAACAGAAATGCTTACTAATCTACAATCAGACATAATCATGTTAGAGATGTCATTGCCTAATAGGGCAGGAATCCTTACGCCAGTTGATGGTTTAGAAGAAGGAGAAACAGTTACAATGCTGGTAATGCCTGTAATGTTAAATAGTTAACATCAAAACTTCTTTTTGTTACAGGGATTTTTTTTAGTTTCAAATTAAAGGCATAACATTGTAAAAAAAAAGTATCGCTATTAACCAACCATTTTTTATACCTGAAAACCGCAATTCTTAAACAGAGTTGCGGTTTTTTATTTTGATCTATGTTCGATAGACTTGCAAAAAAGTCCGTAATTTGTAATAAGTAAAAATATGAGGTCTTGAAATAAATAAACATAGAAAAAAATGAAAATAGAAATTTGGTCGGATATTATGTGTCCGTTTTGTTATATCGGAAAAAGATTGCTGGAGTCGGCTTTGGATGAATTTCCAAATGATAGATTTGAAATCGAATGGAAAAGTTTTCAGCTTGATCCATCGATAACTTCGCAACCTGGAAAAGATATTTATACTTTTTTGGCAGAACACAAAGGTATTACACTAGGACAGTCCAAAGAAATGCATAAAGGAGTTGCTGAAAGAGCAAAAAGTGTTGGTTTGGATTATAATTTTGATAAAACTATTATTTCAAATTCGTTGACAGCTCATAGAATAATTCAATTGGCTAAATCAAAAGGTTTGGGAGATGAAATGGAAGAAATTTTCTTTAGAGCGTATTTTACTGAGGGAAGAGATTTAGGTAGCGATTCAACTTTGATAGAACTAGGTGCTCAATGTGGGTTGGAAGTTAATGAAGTTCAGGATGTGGTTAAAAATGAAACTTTATATTTAAGTAAAGTAGCGGCAGATATTGACGAGGCTCAGAAAATAGGAGTACAGGGTGTCCCATTTTTTGTTTTTGATAGAAAATATGCTGTTTCAGGAGCGCAACCTGTGGAAGCTTTTGTGCAAACAATTAATGAGGTCAAAAAATAGTTTTTATAACAACGTAAAACTATGGAGGCTGTCCGAAAAGGGCAGCCTTTTTTATGCAGCAAATTTTAGGGATTGATTTTGCGTTGGTTGTTTTATGAAAAAATATTCTGTTGCGGTTTTAAAAAGGTAAATTTCGACTTCTACAACTCTATTTCGAACTCGCATAGAAA